>JADFGC010000058.1:0-7084 GCA_022567895.1 Nitrososphaerota archaeon | reverse complement strand
ATTCTTTCTCCGCGTAAACTATTTTTTCCATAATCCAAAATTGGTGTACCGCCTCCTACGGTTCCACTAAATCTAAGCAAAACATGATTGTAATTTGCAAGCTCCATCAAAGATGGAAATGCAAGCGCTAGAGGTCCTTTATTCACAGATATGACATGCATGCCTTTTTTCATTGCATTTATGATATGAGACATGCCTGGCTCTGCATCTTTGTAGTTGCTTGCAGTAGTCTCAATTAGTACATCTGCATCTAAATTATTTATCATGTCTACACCAGACATTTTATTTTTGGCACTACCATAATTTTTTACTGTGCCATTTTTTTTCTTTTCAGAAATTAATTTACTTAAATCAAGTCCAGAAGACTCTGTTGCACTTCCTTTACTATCAAAGACACCAACTATTCTTGGCTTTATTCCATATCGTGCATAGAGATCTTCTGCTCTCGAGTCAAGTAATTTAGCAAGGCTTTGACCAACAACGCCAAAACCACAAAGTATTATGCGCAATATGTCAGAGAACAGAACGTCATTAATATATCAAATTATTTTATTCATTTTTTTCAAGGTTTAACGAAGCTGAATTAATGCAATAGCGCAAGTTAGTTGGCTGTGGCCCATCATCAAAAACATGGCCCAAGTGTGCACCACATTTCTTACAATTAACTTCTGTTCGCATCATTCCATTACTAGAATCACCTTCACAGCTAACGTTTTCATCATCAAGCGGCTTCCAGAAGCTTGGCCAGCCAGTACCTGAATCAAATTTTGTTTCTGAGCTAAACAATTCTGCACCACAACATGTGCATTTGTAAGTACCTTTATCCTTACAATCATGATATTTTCCACTAAAAGCAGGTTCTGTACCATGATTGATACAAATGTCATATTGTTCTGGAGTTAGCTCTTTTTTCAATTCTTCTTTAGTCTTTGAAATTCTATTTTCCACAAAGTAAATGTGTAAATCGACTATTAGAATATTTTTCTATTTTACCTTCTTCCTTTTTTCCTCTGTTCGTTTTTCTGACTCAAATCTTTCCAATTCGTATTCTTTAAGATCAACATATTTGATTATTTTACTAAGTTTTGGATGAACTCTGTTGATTTGTTTGAACATATCCTGTGCAACTTTTCGATAATCTTTGTGTCCTTGAGGAACAGTTCTTAGCTCAATCAAGTGACAAGCTTCTCTCAAATTAAAATGCATAAAATAAGGATAATTGTATGCAAAGTTTACGACATGCTGTGCTTGTTCAGGATATGTTTTTCTAATCTTATCAAACACTTCTTTTGTTTTATACATACAGTCTTTGAAGTCTTTTTCAATTCCAAGAATTTTCATCTCTTTTGGAATTGAATAACCATGATCAGTTGTTAAAAACTGTCGTTCAAGTGTTAATGCTCTATGTCTATGAAAATCTCTAAACATTCCAAAATTATTTATCAAATCAAATGTGTACCCTACCATTTCAAATGCGCGTGGAGGTCTGTGACGTCTATTTTTTCTAATTTTTACAAATTCATTAATTATTTGACTTTTTTTTGCCATTGACATTTTTTTGAGATTTGATAGTATAGTATGATATGGAATGCTTGGTGATTGTTCATAAAGAACTCCAGCAATAACACTGTTGATTGCTTTTGATTCAGATTCATACTCGACAAGCTTTGTAATTGCATTTTTTGGAACCTTACCTTTGATGTGTTTTTTTGCAAGCTTTGAAGCAGTACTTTTTGTCTGCTTGAAATAACCTTGCAATGCCTTTCCGTATTTATCATCTGAGCGGCTAACAAATGATTTGATAGTAAAATCTAATTCTCGCTTGATCTTTGAGGCTAAATCACGTTCCTCTTGAAGGTTTGAGCTAAACAATATAGTAAGAAGATATTCAAATGCGCGTCCATTTCCTGTGATTCCTAAATTTGTTAAAGTTGAAGCTGGTAACAATCCTCGTAAAATATCAAGAGCTTTTGCTTTTGTTGAACCTCTGTAAATGAAATTTGCAGATTTTATGTCGCGTTCATTTTTTAATTTTAAAAATAATTTTTCTTTTCCATCTGTAGAGTCTTTGAAAGTATATTTTTCAATTGGGTATTTTTCTCTTACATATGCAATCATTGGTTCAATGTTTTTAGAATAAACATCAAAGTCAAAGTTGCAAGCTTCCTCATAAGCGTTAGCAAATTTAGATTTCATAATTGTTGGTTCGCGATAAAATCTGTATTTGCCGTTAGTTTTTTTATTCCATGCAACATAACGGGATGATTTTTCTAAATATGATAAACCGATTCTTCTGTCTTCAATTTTTTTTACTGCAATGTTTGATATTCCTTCAATAGCAATTTGTGCTTCTCCTAACTCTGCAACAGAATCATCACCATATTCTAATAAAATTCTTTTGTAGAATTCCTCTCCTCGGTTTTCATTTTTTAAAAACTCGTCAAGAAAAATTCGACGCATGCTTTTGTCGGTTCTACTATATCTTGACATTAATGCTCCTCGATCTACTTGTTTTGGAGTTATTATGGCAAAAACTGAACGATCAACATTTGAAAAATGTTCAGAAAGAATCTTTTTCTCATTTTTAGAAAACTTGTCAGGCAATACGACCTCAAAGTTTTCTAATTATTAATTTCTATTTCTTTCCTATTTGAATAAGATCTGAACTTGATTTATTTTGCAATCCTTTTGCTTGCCATCTCAGCAAAACCTCTTTTAGTGCATTTGCGTCTTCTTCACTTTCTGTGTACATCAACATTGTTAACCACCTACCTTTACCAGCTTTTCCGCCAACTGAATTCATCCAAAAATTAGCTGGCAATGATTTCATAGCTTTGTTGTCGGACTCTCTTGTGATGTCAACCCATCTTTTTGCAATAAAATGCAAGATTTGTTCAAGTTCTTGTCTGTCTATCATGAATATCAAATTCTTTGATTAGGATTTTAAAATTACTAAAAATTAGGCGTGGTAATATTTAGTAAAATTATTCTAACCAAATTTTGAAACCTTTCTAACACCTAGTCGGTTATATGGATCTCAAAATCATAGCGCATGACAAATGACGGTAAGGCCATTATCGGAAAACAAGTCAAAGACATGTATGGTGCCTTTTTAGGAAAAGCACTTGGAACCATAACACACATCGATGGCACAATTGAATCTGTAGGTGTTGATTGCGGCTCACAAGGACTACAACACATTCCTTTTGAACAAATTGTAGTTCAAGGAGACATTCTCATTTATGTTCCAAAATGGCGATTAGAATCACAAAGACTTTTGAAAGAAAAAGAATTAACTCTTCGTCGTTTCAAAGCAATGATCAGTATTGCTTCAGACTATGATGATTTTAAAGAAGACACTGCAATAATTCATGAAAAATATAAATCGAATCTTTCTGGATTAGAAGAAATTGAAAAACAACTTAAAGCAAAATTAGAAGCAAGATTAGAAGAACTTAATGATCAAATGAAATCTGTAAAGATGTTCGAATTTGACGCTAAAGTTCAATTTAACAGTAATGAAATTGGTGAAGAAACTTATGAATCAGTAAGACGACTTACCACTGAATACATTGAACACATAACCCATGAAACATCAGAAATTGTAAACATCCAAAGACGCATTGCAGATCTTAATTTGGAAGTTCAACAAGCAACAGAGCCTACAACAAAACCACTCGAAGAATCTGCACTATCATATCTTGATTCACAATCTAGTGAGGCAACAACAGTTATCGTAAAACTTCCAGAAGCTCCAACAGCCGAACCAGTTCCAGAACCATCAACTGAATCATCATCAGAAGAAGAAGCTCAAACAGAACCAAACGTTGTCTCAGAACCCGAACCAGAACCCGAACCTGAACCAGCTATGGAGTCAGAAAGCAAACCACCAGTTCCACAACCAATTAGCTCGCAACCAATCCCAGAACCTCCAGAAGAGACTACAACTGAATCAGATGATAAGAAATCTGACTCTGATTGGCTTTCTAGAATGCAAGCCGAATAGTTTTTTCAAATCTTTTTAGAAATTCCATTTCATCCCAATTAACATTTAGAAATCCCTACAATCAATGATAATTGACTCTGCATGGGCGATATATTTGAGATTGGCTTGGGAAATAATGATACAGAAACAAGAAAAAGAGCCGATTCAGATTTTGTGTCTTTTTGGAATGAAGAAGCAAAAAAATTGTCATGGTTTCAGATATGGGATAAAACCCTGGATTGGAACCCACCATTTGCAAAGTGGTTTGTTGGTGGACTGATTAATGCCTCCTATAATGCCCTAGACGTTCATCAGAAATCAAAGCCTGAAAAGCCAGCCATTTTGTGGGAAGGTGAAAATGGCGAATCCAGAACTTTAACTTACAAAGATCTCTGGCAAGAGGTTCAAAAATTCGCAAATGCTCTCAAGTCACTAGGTATCAAAAAAGGAGATAGAATTACTATCTATCTTCCAATGGTTCCAGAATTACCAATATCCATGTTGGCTTGTTCTAGAATTGGGGCAATTCATACAGTAGTATTTTCAGGATTTAGCTCATTATCTCTAAGAGAGAGAATTGATGACTCTAAATCTAAAATTGTGATAACTGCTGATGGCGGATATAGACGAGGTTCTGTGGTAAAACTAAAAGAAGTAGTAGACGAGGCAATAAAGGATTTAGAATTTGTTCAAAATGTCATAGTTTTAGAGCATACCAAAAACGAAATCACGCTAAATCCAAAAGACAAACTTTGGAATGATTTGATGAAATCATCCTCGTCAGAATGTAAACCCGAAAAATTAGAGAGCACACATCCTTTGTACATTTTGTATACGTCTGGTACCACTGGAAAACCAAAAGGAGTTTTGCATGGAACTGGTGGTTACCTAACTCATTTGTATTCTACATTCAAGTGGGCTTTTGACATTAAAGATTCGGATGTGTTTTTCTGTACAGCTGATATTGGTTGGGTGACAGGACACAGCTATGTAGTTTATGGTCCATTACTACATGGAGCTACTGAAGTAATGTATGAAGGAGCTCCTGACTTTCCTGATGCTTCAAGAATGTGGCAAATAATTCAAAAATACAAAGTAACAATTTTCTACACAACACCAACAGCACTTAGAATGTTTATGAAATTTGGTGATGAGCTCCCAAACTCACATGACCTTTCTACATTGAGACTTTTGGGAACTGTTGGCGAACCCATAAACCCTGAAGTTTGGAAATGGTACTTTAAAACAATTGGAAAAGAAAAATGCCCAATTATTGATACATGGTGGCAAACTGAAACTGGAGGAATGATGATTTCATCATTACCTGGTCTTGAAACAATTCCCTTAAAACCTGGTTCTGGCACAAGACCAATTCCCGGTGTCTCAATTTCAGTTGTTGATGAGAATGGAGTTGATGTAGAACCAAACAAAAAGGGATATCTGATAATCAAAAACCCTTGGCCTGGAATGCTATTGACTTTATGGAATGATGATGAAAAATACAAAACAGCCTACTGGTCAAAATACGAAAATTACTACTATACTGGAGATTATGCGATAAAGGATGAGGATGACTATCTTTGGTTGCTTGGACGGGCAGATGATGTGTTGAAGGTAGCAGGTCATAGAATTGGCACTGCAGAGCTAGAAAGCAGCATAGTTTCTCATGCAGATGTAGCTGAATCTGCCGTTTGTGGAGTACCCGACGAAATAAAGGGCGAAAAAATCATTGCATTTGTAGTTCTAAAAGAGGGAACTAACAAAGATCCCGAAGTTTTGAGAAAAGAAATCAAAAATGAGGTTAGAAGTGGTGTTGGTCCAATTGCCACTCCTGAGCAAATCTACTTTGTTTCTAAGCTTCCAAAGACTCGAAGTGGAAAAATTATGCGAAGATTGCTCAAAGCTATCGCTAGTAATGAAAAAATCGGTGATGTTAGCACTTTGGAGGATGGGTCTGCCGTTAGTGAAGTCCAAACTGCATTTAAAGAATTAAAAAATTCAATAAAAAATAACTGATTTTTTGAAAAATCCTGAAAGTTGTGTAACATGTTCAAGTCGTTTTCATCAATTGACAAAAAATCTGATGAAGAAAGTGGAATAGCTTCATGGATGTGGCTATTTCCTTGGTAAGTTTGTGCAAATTTTGCTTTTAGAGTAGTTATGGCCTTGACTAGATTATCCATTGTCAGAAAATACTGGTTGGCATAATTTTACTCTTTGAACTTAGGAAAACCACTGCTCTAAAGTCTGGCTTTTCTTTTCTATTGATTTTTTTAATCTGTTAAGCGAGCTTTGAACCCTATCTGGCGAAAAGCTTCTCTCATCAGCAAGATACTTCAAAATTCCATCATAATCGATTTTGCCAAATTTAATTTCAGAAACTTCTGCAATTTTAGGCTCCAAAAAGATTTTTCGAATTTGTTCATATTCAACTTCAGCTAGCTGATCTTGAATCTGAGGAATTTTTTCAAGTCTTGAATGCTCTTTAATCATTTTTAGTGCAGTTTTTGGTCCAATTCTTGTAAAGCCATCTGGATTAAAATCTGTGCCAATTAAAATTCCTACATCAACAATCTGTTCTTTTGTCAATCCTAATTCTTTGAGAGTTTTCTTAGTATCAATTAATTCTGGCTCTATCTCGATGTAGGTATTTCGGTTGGGAATTTTTCTTCTTCCGCTATTTGTAAAATTTCTGATCGTTCTTTTTGCTCCAAATAAAATTGAATCATAGTCTTGACTAGCTGTTGCAAATGCTTGACCAGTAATTGTAAGATGTGCAGCTGTTGCTTCTCCTTCCGAAGGTGCATCAATGTATGGAATTCCAAACAAGCTCAAAATTTTCTTTGAATCCCCAACCATTGTATCTCTCATGACTGTGGTTTGTTGAGCAAACTTTCTTGCATCTTCGAGATTTCCCTCCGAAATTGCCTTTTCGTATTTTATTGTAGCATCTTTTTTGATTTGTCGTCGACGTTCTATTTCGGCCGATTTTAGTGATGGTGGCTTTCCATCAAAAACGTAAACTGGCTTTATTCCAAGAGATAAGAAATTGATATTTCTGTAGAATAGTCCGCTTAGATGACTAGTTACTCTTCCACT
>JADFGC010000057.1:0-7205 GCA_022567895.1 Nitrososphaerota archaeon | reverse complement strand
TTTTCTTGCGTTGATGGATAATCTTCAGTATAATTCTTGTCCAAATTGCGTTGAAAATTTGTTATCAATGGAAACTAAAATGCCACAATGGTTTGAAAACAATCTTCGTTGGTATGATGAAGGAAAAATATCAAAAGCGGAACTTGAAAATGCAATAAAGTATCTACAAAGGAGCAACTAGTGTATGAAAACTCTGATTTTAGCACTGTTTACAGTTGGTTTACTTGGTTTACTGCTGTATACACCAGTATACGCAGAAAGTTTAGGTTTAATCGAAATTAAAAAATGGAGAGTGATTAATTCTCCCGAAGTTTGCGGCGACAAGTTATGCGAAGAGCTTGAAGGAGATAGTGGAATTTCTCCATTAAAACAATTCAATGAAGGAATCTCTCTTGAAAAGATAAGATGCAAGCAAGGATTTGAGCTTGTTTTGAAAACTTCAAACAATCATCCTGCCTGTGTTAAAGAATCAAGCATAGATATTCTAGTACAAAGAGGCTGGGCAACTGTTCTTGATATAATAATTAAACAACACATACCTGTTGATGCAGAGTCTGCTGAAAAAGCAAGACAGATTAGCATAAAAGGAGTTGTTTTAGCAACTGAAAGTTTTGTTATGGATGAGAATAATCCATCCGTTATCATAACAAGCTCAGACATTAATGGGCAGGATGCAATAATTTTTGAAGGAAGTAGATTTCGTGGATTTCATGTAATTGATATCATTGTAACAAATGATTTTGGTTTTGAGGCAGAATTAAAAACAAAGACAGGAATGCAAGGAACGTTATACATGCCATGGTTACTTTATGAACCACTTGGACCAGGAACTTACAATGTAGAATTTTCAGACAGAGTAAGCTCATATGATATAACAATCAAAGTTGGAAGTATTCAGAAAGAAAAAACAAAACTGCGACTAAATGATATCACATCTAGTTCGTTTAATGGAGGACAACCAATTGTATTTTCTGGAAATCTGTTCACAGAATCAGGAAAAATAATTTCAGGTGCTGAGGTTTTGATCATAGGTGATGGTCCATGTCCCACAGATGGAATCATAGCTAAAGGGCAAACTGACAAACATGGTAGATATCGTATAATGGTTGAAACAATGATTTGGGATCCAACAGACAACCTGATAAAAATTCACGCAGAATATTTTGGTGATGAGTTCTATGAACCATCATATTCTCAAGACGAAGTGATTGTTGTTTATCCCAACAAATATACAAAAAGTTGCTTAGAAAATTAAGCTGGTACTACAATTCCTCTTTCAATCAACTTTTCAGCTGTTGAGTATTTCATGCACATTGCCTTTCCGTTAGAATTCATCATGACCAAGTTTAGTCCTTCTCTGCATTCGATTTCATCAATACTAATTCCAGCCATCATTTGAATACGTGGGGATAACCATGCATGACGCATGTCTTTTGCTTTTGTGTAAAAGTCCATTCTAAATTGGTCTCTCTGCTCATCAGTCATTGCATCATATCTTTCACGAAGTTCTGCCTTGTAGTCTCTCATTTCTGAGTGTCGTTTGAGTAAATCATCTCTTTCTTGGTCACTCAAGGCATCATGTCGTGCCTCGAATTTCATCTTGTAATGATCATTATACTTTTCTCTTAAATCATATTGTTTGTTGACGCAGTTGTCTATTTTTCATATTACAACATCTCCCCAACCTCTTTCAATTAGTTTTGATACAGAATTCTCAGTAACACACACTTGAGTTTCACTTCCAGTTTTTTGCATCAATTGATATCCTTTATCACATGTGAGTTCTTCTTCAAGATTATTTTCATTATCCAAAGTTGCTGCCTCAGAAGTAAATTCTAAGAGCTCATTTTCTTGTGAGCTTACTTCAGAAATTTGTTCTGATACAGTTGATTCATCATAATCTATGGTATAAACTTCAGTTTGTGCTGTAGTGTCAATTGTTTGCATTTTAGATGAGGGTTTTTTATCATACATTGGATTTAGTGCATATTTTCCAAGTCCTTTTTGTTCCATATGAGCTACAAATGCAGCTTTGGTTTCATCTGGTAAGGCATTGAAATCATTAATGTCTGAAACTTTATTGTAAAGTTCGTATTTGTCAATCATGTCTGAACTAAACTGAATTCTCTCAGCTCGTGTTATTGATGCATGTTCAATGAACGCTTGTTGTGCTTGTTGGAATGATCCACCATTTGCAAGAATTTGGTCTCTATGTTCTCTTGCAATCTCTACTTTAGAGTACATATAATTGAAAAGTGACCAATAGTAATCATGATATTCTTCAGGATATTTCGAAACAAATTTTGCAAAGGCAGCTCGTGGAGTTTTATCGGCATAATTTTTGTTCATTCTGTCTAATTCTTCTTGAAGTTGTGCATTTGCAATTTGTCTTTGTTGTTCAATGAATTTTTCATGTTCTGTTTGAATTCTTTCTTGGTTTTTAAGTTCGGCAATTCTTTGTTTTGAAATCTTGATGTATTCGAGCAATCGTTGTGCAAATGGATCATTTAGAATTTTATCTTTGTCATATTCTTCCCACTCTGAAACATTTGGAGAATCGTCTTCAGCATAAACAGAGTAAGAAGTTACCGAAAACAGCATTACAAGCGAAAGTGTTACAGCGAGAATTTTTCCCCCTTTCATACCCACCAACTAGTTTAGTATTGATTTTAAATATAGATCCGAATCTTTCGTACGAAATGCTTATCTGTAATAATTAAAGAGAGATTTGATCCTACTCTAAGATATGTTAAGCAAGCGAAATTTTTTCATTACTGATTTTTGATACAAATTTAACGAATCTGGTTTTGATTCACATTTTTTGCAGATGCATAGCTGTGAAACTACTTCCAAATCACAGCTTTCACGAAATTCACATTGCTGACATCCTGCAGGACCACCACATACACCACAAGTAAGCTCCTTGACTTCAGCACATTTTTCATGCTTTACACCAACGTCTTTTGCCCAAAGTCCTAGCTCGCCTTTCTCAATTTTTTCATCACATACAATGCATTTTCCTGGAAACTTCATTGTAATTTTTCGCCAGCTCATAGTCTTTCAATCTCCTTTTCTATGATATCGCCAAAGCTCTCCTCAACTTCAAGTTCTAGTTTTTTGTTTTTTATCATAAACAAAATGTATGGAAAATAAAAGGTAGCAAATGTACTTGTGGAGATATGAAATTTTTTTGCCATAACTTTTGCAAGTGCTTTGATGCTTCTTCCATCCCAGCGAAGTCTATTCAAAATTGGCCATGAAAGATTATACTGTGAATATCGAACAGATGTTCCTTTTTTGTATAATCCTAACAAGATTGAATCAAGGTATCGCAACAATCGCCATTCCTGAGTTTTGAAAATTTTTCCATAAAGCATATCAGCTTTTGAGATTACCTCAAGCATTTTTGCCATGTCCTGTTGTGAAAGATTACTTGTGATGATACTAGAATAGAATGCGTTAATTTTTTCGCGAGGATCAATTGCCATTGAATAGATTACGCTACGTGCTTCATCAAGTGAATTTGCCTTAAAGAATGCATTAACACCAGATTCTACATCAAGTATTTCAAATGACTTTTCAGTTTGTGGATTAAATCCGCCAACAAGTGCTTGAGCAGAATTAATCATAGAGCGGATATCACCTCTAGAGTCAGCAATAATTTTGATTAATAAGCCTGGGCTGAGCTTTTCGCCTTCCATTTTTAGAATATTTTCAAGGTGTAATCGCAAAAGCCTAGGTGGAAGTGGTCTAAAGTAGATAGTTTTTGTTGCTTTTTTGATGTTTTTCATTTTAGTTGATGTATCAGAGTTTGCTGCAAGAACAATTGGAACAGTTGGCTCTTTTAGAATTTTAATCAAGGCTTCTGCTCCACCAAAGTCTGCTCTTCCATGAATTCCATCAACCTCATCAACAAAGATCATTGGACTACCAAGAACACTAATGTTTCCAAGAACTGGATTCAAAACTTCAAAAATTCTTGATTTACTTCTAACATCGCTTGCATTAAGACTAATCATGTCATAACCAAACTGTTTTCCAGATAGATTTGCAATCGTAGTCTTCCCAATTCCAGGTGGACCAACAAGCAAAATTGGTTTTGTTCCTTTTTTCCACTTTGTAAACCATTCAACAAGGACAGTTCGTGCCTCTTCATTTCCAATCATGTCAGAAATGCTTTGAGGTCGATGTTTATCAGACCACATCATAGTACATCACTTTGGAAGATTTTCAGTGAACTTGTCCCACATGTTTGCCTTTGCAAGTTGATTATACCAGTACTGATTGTAATGCTCAACTGTTAAGAATAGAAAATCTAAGAATTCACGATATGAAAAGTCTTCTGGCAACAATTCAATTGCAAGTCTTGCATTTTTAAGATACAAGTTTGCTTTTTCCAGTGTTAATTCTAATCCTTTTTTCACATCGTTTGCCAACAAAGAATAGTAAAGAGGCCATGATGGAATTTTTAGATAACCATTTTTGATAGAATCTTCAATTTCATTTCCACAACCAACTCCTTCAGCAGCTCGTGCCATACCAAGATAGAAAATTTCACCCAATGGATTTTTTCCAAGTGCCATGTTTCGTCCAGCTGTGCCCATAACTGATCGATATTTTTTGTAACACTGATTCATCTCCTCTTCAGTGATACTAGTCGGTTTTTGTTTTAGTTTCATGTCAATGTACTGGCCAACTCGGGCATCTTTGAATCCCTCTTCAAAGTTTTTGAGAACCTCCTCTCCACCTCTAGCAATCTTGTCTCTTGCAATTTTGAGAATGTATGGGTTCATCAGCTTGTAATCATCCAGATAATCCAAATCCTCATCCTTATCCACAATTCTATCCATTGGCTCACTTAGATCAATGGCAATGATGTGGCCATCAACAAGGTCCATTCTCATCTGCTCATCACGATTTCCATAGTATTCTGCTGCAGCATCATACAGTGCATTAAGGACGGGAAATGTCATTTTTACAAAATTAGAGTTTAAAATTCTCAAAACACGGTCTTGCAGAACATCAAGATGCTCTAGTTTGGATTTGATTGGGTCTATTTCAGAAGCTTTTAGAATTATTTCAGTCGAGCCAACCTCTTCTGCAAATGCGTTTTGTGTAGAATTTGGAGTAGAGTCGGCTTTAATTTCTTCAAGTAAATCCACTGTAAATCGTTTAGCAAAGTTTGGAAATTCAATTTCTGTTTCTTCTTTGTATTTCTTGAATAACTTGTAGCCTTTAGATTTGAATAATCCTTGTTTGATTATTTGCTTTCCCGGTTTTGTACTCATCAGTGCTTCTTTGCTTACAACTGACTCGTCTTTTCCACTCACATTGCCACAGTTTGATCATAGTTATTTATGCTTTCAATTCTATTTCACTTAAATTACGACAAAATCGAATTCATCGTATGCAAGTAATCGAAGTCTTAAAAGAAGTTTCAAAGCAAGTATACGATAACGTAAAAAACTTAGCAGGAACTGAAGATGCTGCAGGCGATTTTGGAAGAGGAGCTGGTGGAGATATTTCAAGAAAGATCGATATTGTTGCAGAAAAAACTGTATTAGATTATCTAAAAAAAATTAATTTTGAATGCGTTGTTCTTGGTGAAGAATGTGGTAGAGTAGAATTATCAAGCAATCCAAAAGGATTTCTAATAATGGACGCAATAGATGGTTCTGCAAACGCAGTTAGAGGCATTCCATTTTTTTGTTGTTCGTTAGCCTTTGCAACTGAAGAGAAACTTAGCTCAATCACAGACGCTGTGGTAACCAATCTATCAAATGGAGATTTGTATTGGGCAACTGAAGGACAAGGATCCTATCTAAATGAAACTAGAATTCATGTTCATGATAAAAAACCAGTATATAGAATAGTTGGGATAAACACTTCTGGTGCATCGGAAGAAGTAATGAAAAAACTTCAACCAGTTTTCGAACGACGTAATCATACCAGACATTTTGGAGCAAACGCACTTGAAATGGCATTTTTTGCACAAGGATTGATAGATGTTTTCATTGATTTCCGAGACAAAATTAGAATTATAGACATTGCCGCAGGATATTTTTTGATTAAAGAAGCAGGTGGTTTAGTGTTAGATGCAAAACTAAATCCACTTGATTCTGATCTTAGTTATCAAACAAGATTGTCATTCATTGCAGCTGCAAATCAAGAAATCTTACATGACATCATGTCTCAAGTAAAATAATGGCGCCCACGGCGGGATTTGAACACGCGTCTCAGCCGTGACAGGGCCGAATTCTAGACCAGGCTATACTACATGGGCACAAGTCTTCAAAAAAAATTTTGCAAGTTTAAAGCTTTCTTAGAATTGAAAAAACTTGTAAAAGACTAAATTATACACATCGAGGAGTTTTGTGGGGGTCTGTGGCGCAGCCAGGTAGCGCACCGGCCTTTTAAGCCGGTTGTCGTGGGTCCGAATCCCACCAGACCCGCTCTTATTTCGCGATCAATCTTAATAGTTCAAACCTTTTCTGGATAATCTTACTATGATTATCCACTTATGATTAATCGACAGTTCAGTAATTCTGTTGACATTTGATACGAACTGTTAACCAATTATGTTTTAAGATACAAGTATGCCTTTACATTCTGGACAAAATTTTCTCTTATTAGGTGGATTTTCAGAAAAAATATTTCCGCAATATTGACACGCTTTGAGATAAATTGCAGAAATCATACAGAAATAATGATTTAAACAGATAAAAACCCAACTTTCATTTTAATTTTTTAGAATCTGGTCCAAAATAAAACCATAAACGGTCTGGGTCTTAACGGATTCGAAAGGCGTGGAAAAGAAATTTAGCTTGTTACTTCCTTTACAACCTTATGAGTGAGGATCTCATAAAATCCATCATAGTACTAATACAAAATGACAGAGGCGATAAGGAGATTTTAATGCGAATCTTAAATGATCTCAGGAAAGATAAAAAGCCCTTTGGTCCAGACAAGTCATATCTTAAAACCATTATTGAAAAATACCTACCAGAAGACAAACATCTTCTATAGTCCGTTAACATTTGATACGAACTGTTAGCAGATTTAATGAGATGATATTATGGAGGCTGATTATTCCTTAGGATTTTAGTAAGTTTGTGTCCCTTTTGGTCACCAATTTTGCTGAATTTTTTGAATGCTGCCAATTTCTTCTATGTTGATAGAAATTTCTGAGGATTTCACATTTGATT
>JADFGC010000056.1:0-7673 GCA_022567895.1 Nitrososphaerota archaeon | reverse complement strand
CGCCTCGGCGTGATTTCATTTCCGCATACCAAGTGGGAATTACCTTTCTAGAGATTTACCCAGTAGTTACTGATCTCTGCATATAGCCGGTTTCAGAACAGGGCACGGCTAGCACCCCGATCCTCCCCACTACCAATTTTTGTTACAAAATAATGTTATATTTGCATTCGCTCTTGGTTTTCTTTTAATTTTAAAACCATCTTACAGACAGAACAAATTTCTCCCGTACATTCATTTCCACAATTTTTACAAACATTTGTTTCTTTGAAGCTTGCAGTTTTAAGACTTTGAGAAATTCTAAGTACAGAATTGTACCAATTATTTTTTATTCCAGCATGCTTATTTTCTAAAGAATTTAAAAACTCACGAATTTCTGTCCTAATACCTTCATTCATGTGAGGACATGGTTCAGATTGAAAAGGAATTTCTTTGGTAAATGCATAAAACACTATTTCTGACTCATAAATTTCACAAAATGGCTTTATTTTTCTCAGGACTTTATCTGAATTATCAGGATCCATCCATCCTATCTTAGTTGTATCTCCTGACATTAAATTGATAAGAAATGTTTGGAGAATGTCATCTAAATTGTGAGCAGTTGCAATAACATTTGCACCAATTTCTTTTGCTGCATGATCAATCGCTCGTCTTCTTAGAGTGCCACAAATAGAACATGAAGTGGTTTTTTCATTTTCTCTAACATGAATCGCTTCATCTATCGTAAGATCAAATAATTCCTTATAAGAGAAAATCTTGAATTCAAGTTGTAACTGTGAACAAAAATTCTTAACGATTTCTAACGCCTCATTTCTATATCCTGGAATTCCTTCATCTATTGTAATAACTTTAATTTGAAAATGATGAGTTTTTGACATTTTATCAAGGATGTGTAATAATGCAAGGGAATCTTTTCCCCCTGAAACTGCAACACAAACAATATCGCCATTTTTAATCATTTTATATTTTGAAATTGTTTTTGCAGTTTTTCGTAAAATAGAAGTAGAAAAACACTCTGAACATAGGCTTTCCCCAGAATATTTTCTGGAATATACTACTTGATTTTCACATTTATCACATTTCATTTTTTATCTCTTTTTTAGAAATTTTTTTCTTTAATATCTGATTTGATTTTAGATTGTAAACCAACCAGTTTTCATATATGATAATGCTATGTTTAACCCAAACAACGCAAAAGTAAATGCATAGATTCCCAACATTATACTGTTTACAGCCTTGTCAGAAATTTTTTTGTCAATAATGCTATGAATGAATTTTCCTCCATCAAGAATTGGTAATGGAAGCATGTTGATTATTCCAATAAAAAAGGAGATCATCCATAACCAAAGTAAAAACATTGAAAGTTGTGGATTATTCCATTCAATGAAATTGTAAATTGGTTTGAAAGCAAAAGTTGTATCCCGCAAAATTCCAATCAAACCACGTTCTGGATCATCTGGCGATGGCATTATCTCTACAAGAAATTGTAATTCTTGTTCACCACGTAACACTGTTACTGAAACAGTATCACCCGGACTCAAATTTGCCTTTTCAAAATCTAACGCTGAAATAATTTGAACATCATTAATTTTTGTGATGATGTCATTTGGCAGCAAACCTGCTTTCTCAGCACCTAATCCCTGCATTACGTCAATAATCATTACTCCATCTGGCAATTCATAGAATGTACTAAGAATAGGTTCTGGTAAAACTAGTGCAAAAAGAGGATTTGTTAGCAAAATTAAGCCCAAAGCAAATGAGAAAGCAACATTAGATGTTGCGCCAGCACCAATAACTCTCAACTTTGAGATTTTCTTTGCATTGTTAAATTCTTCTTCATCAGGTTCTACAAACCCTGCAAACATTGCAATGAATATTGCAAATCCACCAGTTTTGATTTTAATTTTTTCTAGAGTTGCAACAATTCCATGTGCACCTTCATGCATTACTAATACTATTGGAATTGATAAGAGAAAATACATAATTGCTGGTGCAGAAGTTAACGTTACTCCAGGAATCAGAATTGTTAATTCAGCAAATTCTGTTGGTTCAACAAAAAATTTAGTAATATTAGATAACAAAAACCAAAATGCAAAACCCATCATAAGAAAACCAGCTATAACACTAACATCTGCAAATACTCTAACTCCTCTTTTTGTACGAGATAATATTCTGGTTAAGACTGACTGAAGACCCTGATATTTGTAAACCAGACTATACGCCTTAATTTCAAAACCATGATTATCTAGTTTGAGGCCTTTAGCAATTACAATAATAATGACCCATGCCAAAAGGACGTAAATAATCGCATTTTCTGTAATAAAATCAAGTTCCAAACTAATTGTTACTTTTTTTAATCACGTAAATTTATCAGTTACTATGAATCCGGCGATAATTATATCAACATATCCTAACAAAAAGTCAGTTAACAAAATAGCTAATCAATTAGTCAAGACTAAACTGGCTGCATGCGTAAACATTACAAAAATCTCATCAGTTTACACTTGGAAAGGAAAAGTTGTAAATACATCAGAATATCTTGCACTTTTCAAAACTATTCAAAAAAATAAGAAAAAACTGAAAGAAAAAATCAAATCGACTCATCCTTATGATGTTCCTGAGATTGCAGAAATTAACGTAAATTCTATCAATAAACCGTATCTAAAGTGGCTTGTTGATTCAACACTCTAAGAATTAATAGGAAATCGCAACAAGGAAACAATTCCACCCAAGCCTGAAACTCTCAAACCTAGATCAGTTGTAGAGTCTACACTGAAAACTTTGGAACCTTTACTTTCAACATCATTCAAGAATTCTATGATCTCTTCCTCATCTAGGGTTTGGATTATTTTATCAGAAAAAATCAAGGATTCGATTGCGCCAAACTGATTTGCTTTTTGTGTCTCTTCAAAACCCATGGTGAATTTTCTACTCTTCTTATTTGCCCTAAGCATAATCTCATCAATAATTGATGAAACAGTAGCTAGCTTACTTTCGGACATTATTTCCTTCATTATATTGGATTTTGTGAATATGTAAATTCCATCTTCACCACCAGAATCTATTCCTTCAACCAATTCAAATTTGTGATTTTTTGAAATAGGTGATTTTTGAAAGAAATTTCCAAATTTTTTCTTTGTTTCGCCTGGACCAAAGAATATCAAAACATCATTCTCTTTAATAGATGAAGAAATTGCATTAAGTACTTGATCAAAAAATTTTTCAATATTGAAACTAGTTTTGTAACGCTTCCCACTAGAACCAGAATAAATATTTGGCATTATTTGTAAATGTGTTCCTTTTAATCTTCCAATACCACAATCTGTAGTGTCTATTGCAACTAGTAAAAAACCAAATTTCTGATTTTTAGAATGAATTAATTTTTTTTCTATTTGCGTCCATTTTTTTTTGAATATTGTTATTGCATCATTAATTTTTACTACAAAGGAATGATGTGAACCATGAGGTACTGATTCATTTGTTGATTCAGCAATTATGCCGCCTATTCTTAATCTATCTAAAACATTATCTAATGATGGTTTTTCAACATCTAAACTAATCCTAATCCTTATCCGCTCTCCTTTATCTGGTCTTGAAAATTCTTTATCTAGTTTAATTACTCGAGTCGTATCGCCAACTACTCTATCATCTTTTTTGATGATTCTACGTAATGTTAACAAATCATCTGAATCTTCTGGAATAACTGAAACAGAATTATCATCAATTACTTTTGAAATCATACAAACACCTACTATTTACAATAATAAAAAAGAAAAAGAACTAGTTTGTTAATTCATTAACTTTAGTATCATCATCTTTGGTCTTTTTGCGTACGTAATTTTCTACCCAATCAAGGGTAATTACTCTTGCTTCGGCCAAGTTTACAAGAGAGTTTGATGAAGCTTCGCCAGTAACTTTACCATTATTTCGTCTTATTTGTCGCCATTTCAAAGAAGTGTTTCCACTTTTTGAGTTATAGATTATACCTAAAACATCTCGTGCGTTTACAAAAGTAATTTCTCGAATTTTTTTCAAAGTTACTTTATCTGCTGCTTCAACATAGATTGAACCTAGATCTTCTTCTCGTTCAGGAAAAACTTCAAAATCTTCTATATAGCTTTTGGGAGCAAATGAGCTACATGTACTCGCAATTGTAAATCTTCTGAAACTTTCTAACGATGCTGGAGTATCTATCTTAACCATCTCCTACCTAAGTAGGGTTTGCCATTTATCAAGCTTCTTGAAAGACACAATTAGGATTTTACCACATCATTACATGCAGGCAGTGATGAACGTATCCCATTGATTGATGATATGGATCTTGAGTTCTGAGCCTGCTCCTTAGAATTTTTAAGGCTGAAAAAAATTTCACATTTCATGAAATCATTAACAGAATATCTTACCTTTAATACAAAAACAAGACGAGCATTTGTTAACATTACTCCTCAAATTGAAAAATTAGTAAAGGAGAGTAAGGTTAACGAAGGTCTTTGCCTAGTTAATGCAATGCATATTACTGCAAGTGTTTTCATCAATGATAACGAAAGTGGTTTGCATAAAGATTATGAAAAATGGTTAGAAGGTTTAGCGCCACATGCACCAATTGAACAATATGATCATAATAAAACTGGAGAAGATAATGCTGATGCACATCTTAAACGACAAGTGATGGGAAGAGAAGTTGTTGTCGCTATAACTGATGGTGAGCTTGACTTTGGACCATGGGAGCAAATTTTTTATGGCGAATTTGATGGAAGACGCTCAAAAAAAGTTCTAGTAAAAATTATTGGAGAATAAATCATTTAACCAAAGTCAATCTCTCTTTTCTGACTTTGTTGTTCATTTGCTCTTGCAGAATTTCTGAATTCATCATCATGATTTTGAGGACCATGACCGCATTTCATACAACCAATTTTGAAACCATCTGGATTTTTTTCAAAAGTTTCACATCCACAAAAACATGCCATCTTTCTTAACCTTCTTGTTTTGTACAGCATTCGCCTTTAGGAATTTCATTGTCATGAGGACATTTTCTTGGATGGTTTAACATCGTACATAATGCATCAGTAAACTGCTTATTCATATGGTGTTCTATTCCACAAACCATTTCTTCATCAACTTCGATTTTTAGAGCACTGTCCATCAAAACTTCTAAAAGTCTACTATTTCTCATCATACTACCTCCAACTTCTTTTCCAGCTTCAGTTAATGTCACTCCAGCCTTGTTGTAATTGACTAATTTTTTCTCATTGAGTTTTTTTAACATCTGGACGACACTTGGTTGTCTGACGTTTAGCATTTTTGCAATCGTACTAATCTTCACAGCCTCCTTTCTTTCTTTAATGTGCCAAATTGCCTTTAGATACATCTCTACATGTTCAGCTTCAGCCGTTCCAACAAAAAGTATTTCCTGATCTAATGCGTCCATATTACGATTTCTTTGAATCTTTTAATAAATTTTCAAAATATGCTCTGGCAAAACCAGCAAGGCCAGCGTGATCTGCCCATATTGCTACTGTTTCTGCAGCATCCCCAGTTCCCATTTCTGGGCCTAATAATATCACAACATATCGTTTATCTGAAATAATACCGCCCCCGAACATTCCTTCTTTTACTTTTACATCCGCAACCCTTGAAACTGCCTTAAGAGACTCTTTATTCATTTTATCTGATGTTAAAACAGTGATCTCTACTCCTTTGTCGTGAAGTAATCTCAGTTTTGGTAATGCCTGTTTGACTAGTTCTTCACCTGCTTCAGGTAATGCTATTAGAACTTCATTTCTGCAAGTTTCTACCATTTCTAAAATTTTTGCAGCGATATTGACTGTACCTGATAATACCCATATGTCTGGCTTTTCACTGGAACCACTTTTTTCATACAGGGGAACAAGCTCGTTTAAAATTATGTTCTGATTTTCTTTAAATTCTGATTCCATTTTTTGTTTTGTTGTTTCAATCCCTGTTGCAGGAGATTTTGCAAAATATTTTGTTGGTCTTGAATCATCAGAACCTATCCAGCCTTTTCCTTCAAGAGTTCCTAACACTTCGTAAATTTTTGAATAAGGAACTCCAGATTTCTGACTGAGATCAGATGCTGTTAATTCTTTTGCCTTTAGCAAAGAAGAAAATGTCCTTATCTCATAACTAGTTAAACCAATCTCTTCTAATGCCTTTCTACTCTTATCTGAAATACTCACGCGATCTAAATCGATCAGTTTTGATATTTAAGTCACATACGCACACATTCCGAAAATCCCCACGGGGCAGAGTATGAAATCCATTAAATACTATTTTGGAAAATCGCCATTGATAGGTATGGCGCTAATTCAGATTGCTAATCAATCTACTAAAACGATAGGTAAGAAATCTACTATTAGGTTCACCCAAAGCATATGCCCAGACTGTAACATGATTCTGGATGCTGAGGTTTTTGAGAGAGATGACAAAGTCTTCATGACAAAAACATGCCCAACTCACGGTGAATGTGAAGAGCTTTACTTTGGTTCTTATGCAATGTATAACAAATTTAGCACTTATTGGCAGGATGGAAAAGGTGCTCATGCTCCAAATGTTATGATTGAAAGATGTTCATGTCCAAACAACTGTGGACTTTGTTCTAACCACCTATCCCACACTGGACTTGCAAACATGATTGTTACAAACAGATGTGATCTCACATGCTGGTATTGCTTCTTTTATGTTAAGAAAGGTCTTGAGGGCGCTTACATGTATGAGCCTTCTCAGGATCAAGTAAGAGCAATGATGAAGACCCTAAGAGCAGAAAGACCAATTCCAGGAAACTCTATGCAAATTACTGGTGGAGAACCAATGCTAAGAGAAGACATTACTGATGTAATCAAAATTATGAAAGAAGAAGGAGTAGATCATATTCAAATGAACACAAATGGAATCCGACATGCACTGGATCCAGAGGCTGCAAGAGAAGTAAGACTTGCTGGCTGTAACAACCTGTATCTTAGTTTTGATGGTGTAACTGCAAGAACAAACCCAAAGAACCACTGGGAGATTCCATACGCACTAGATAGTTGCAGAAAAACAGGAAGTACTGTTGTCTTTGTTCCAACCGTTATCAAATCAATTAATGATCATGAACTTGGTGGTATAATTCGATATGCTCAAAAGAATATGGATATTGTCCATGCTGTAAACTTCCAACCTGTATCACTCACTGGAAGAATGGGAAAATCAGAGCGTGAGAAATATAGAATTACAGTTCCAGATTGTATTCAAAGAATAGAGGAGCAAACAAATGGCGAGGTTACAGCTGATGACTGGTTCCCAGTTCCAAGTTGTATGCCACTTACTGATGTCATTGAAGCATTTTCTAGTAAACCAAAATACGAATTATCAATTCATTTTGCTTGCGGTGCAGGTACATACGTCTTTGAAGATGCAGAAACCAAAAAGTTTGTACCCCTAACTAAATTCTGTGATCTTCAAGGAATGTTAGAACTCTTTGAAGACAAGGCAGAAGAAATTCGTTCCGGAAAGAACAAGTACTTTACAATGCTCGAAGTTGTAAGAAAACTCTCAAGTTTTGTTGACAAGAAAAAACAACCAGCAGGATTAGACTTGGCAAAGATGTTTGGTACTATACTAATGAAGAGATCATTTGACTCTATAGGTGGTTTTCATCTTAAAGGACTATTTCTGGG
>JADFGC010000055.1:0-7722 GCA_022567895.1 Nitrososphaerota archaeon | reverse complement strand
AGCCACTAAGATTAACAAGCCTAATGATGCAATAACTTTCAATTCTCTTCCTCCAAATCATTTCTTAATTTAACCAGGTTTTGCAAGTCTTTTTTAACAATCTCAATAATTCCTTGTCTTTCAAGTCGTTTTACAGCACGCCACATTGTTGTACGAGGTTGAAGGAATTTTTTTCTTAATTCGCTTTCAAAGGCTTGGCCACCATTATTGAAAATAAAATTAATCAATTCTTTATCATCTTCTCGTAAATCCGGTCGTAGATTGAATATCGTTTCTGGTTCTACGGGTTTTCCAGTTTCAATCATAGTTGTAGTTGCAATTCTTTCAGGTTTCTTTTGAGACCTTTTTAGTAATACAGCCCCAATTGTGCCAGCAGCTGCAACAGCACCTCCAATTATGATCAGAGTACTATCAAATTCGTTTTCAGGAGTTGGTGTAGGAGGAAACATAGTTGATGTTCCAAATACATAATTTATTTCAGAAAGGCCGTTTGGAAGTACTAGTCGAGTTTTCTCATCTACAATTTCCATGTTAAGTGGTAAAGCACTCATTCCAACAATTACTGAGTTTTCAGGCATTAGGAGAGTGTAATCAGCTGGCGCATCCAAAGTGAATGTCCAAATTCTTCCCTCTTTTGAAACTAAATCATGAATATCATAATTTATTGAAATTGTGGATGAGCCAAATGTTCCAACTGTTGCAGTATCATTTACAATTTCGGCAGAAAGCAAAACATCATTTTCTCCTATGGCCACAAAGTTATCAATTTCATTACCAAAAAGACTCAATGCAAAGTTTACTTCTAAAGAATCTACTTCAATTTCTGAAGAGATGTGAGTTGAACCATCAGAATAAATAATTAGATCCATGCTCTTGGTTGAGCTGTATGAATTCTGAAATGGCATGGCAACTGCCATTATAATAAAGCCAGCCAAAAGAATAGGCAATTTAGCCATCGTTTGGAGAATACTTTCAGTCCTTACAAAAAGCATTCCATCCTCTAGGATAGACTCCTGCCTATGTAGAGGGTTCAATTGTTGATTCATTTTTACTTAATACCTTAGATTCATGGATTCGACGAGACTCTGAAATCTTCTGAATTCCTGGAAAAATTGAAGTCCTTTCTCAGTAATCATAAAGACTCGGTTTCTGTCGTTTTTTATGGAATCTACCAATCCAGCAGTAACAAGCTTATCACATTTGTCTAGTACGGCATAATGTGAGAGATTTGCTCTTCTTGAAATTGCAGATATGATGACACCATCACGTCCACCGTCCATGGTAACGTCAAGGATGTCACCCATGATGCCCATTTCGGATCTGTATTGTTGTTTTGACATGGCATACTATACGACTGCTTGCTTTATGAGGAACATTTTGAAACATTAAAGCGGAACGCAAAGCGGAACGACTGTTTTACTCCAAAAAATTTCAAAAAAAGAGATTTTTTGATGCGGGGGAAAATTTCTAAGGATTCGTATATTTAATAACGTCCTTTAGGTACGATTCAATTAGTCATGGTCGGACTATTTGATCGCTTCAAGAAGGGATTTGAAGATGAAGAAGAGGGTGAAATGGTTGAAGAAGAAGCTCCTGAAACATCTTTAGAACCTAAACCAGAGCCTGAAGTAGAATCATTCTCGGAGCCAGAACCTGAACAAGCACCAGAGGTAGCTCCTGAACCACAACCAGAACCTCAAACTGAGTCCTTTGAACCTCAATCATCATCAACTAGTTCCATTGGAATAGATATTCTGATGGACAAACGAGTCAAGCTTGAGGAAGCCATTGATTATGTTGGTGTAATGATTAAAAATCTAAAAGACAAAAGAACAAAGCTAGAAAAAGAAATTGAAGATGAATCTGTTGATATTAAAAATCTAAAAGAAAAACTGGTCAAAGTTAGAGAATACATTGATGAAGAAAATAAGGGAATTGACGATTTGACTAGGAAGAGATCTCAGGTAGAAGGCGAGGCTGATGAGGTAGGAAATGTCATCAATGATCTAAAAAACAAATTATCTGGTATTGATAATGTTGTTGACATTGAAGGTAAAAAAGTTCAGAGCTTTAAACAATCAAGACCAGAATAAAATTAAAATTTCGATTTTTTCGAAAAACGATTTTACATAAATCGTGAAGTTGTAGAGGGAATTTCAGAATCCATAGGTGTGTTTGGGAATTTATTATCTACGGCGGTTTCAGCAACTGCTGCTGCCTCTTGTAGAATCTTGTCTGATTCAGCATTTGTTGATTCATCAATTCCAAATGTTGCATCTCCTGAGAATGTCTCAGTCATTAGACCACCTAACATTTCAGCCATATTGTTAATCTCTTGTTCAGCACCTGGCATGAATTTTGAAAGTGATGATTTAAGATTCTTCATTAGACCAATTGTTGGCATGATTGTCACCACAGTGTCACCAAGGTCATGGGCTGTAGTTAATCGTAATTCAATTTGTTCTAATGCCATCCTAGCATTACCTAGGATTTTTGAAACTTTACGAATTTCAGCTAATTCATTTGATAATACTTTACTTGTTTGAGTATCATGTTGTTGAGTTGCAATAACAACTCTTTGGAAAATTTTCTCGTCTCTTTCTTTTAATTTTGAAAGCATGTTATCTAGTTTAGAAATTTGTGCTTTTAGTCTCTTAATTGCCATCTCAACTCTTGGCTTTAGGGAACCCTTTGGTTTGAGGGCATCATTAATCCTCTCTGTTAATCCTGGGGTTGGTGGTTTAGACCACTTGTTCTGAAAACCAGTCACGAGGGGTGCTCTAATTTTAGATTATTAATTTCCAATGTTAAATATGATTTACCGCGTATAAAATTTCACTAACAAAAAATGTACAAAATTGCAATGATACGGCAATTAGAGATTCAAAACGGTTGTTCTTTGGGGATGAATCTTTTTGATATGAGTCTGCACCAGAATATCATTAATCAGGGCTTCGCCACAAAGAGGACATTTGACCATTTTATATTTGAGGTTAAAAAAAATGTATTTAAATATTGTTTTTTAGCCGAAATTAGCCAATTTAGTAAATTAACTCAATCTTTTTATCAGCTATCAAATGACCAAATCTAGATTTTATGACTCAGATGATTAGAACTGGCGATAAATGTCAAAGATGTGGCAAGGGTTCTATGCTCACAGACAACAATACGGGTGAGATGTTTTGTTCAAAGTGTGGATTTGTTGCCTCAGATAGAACTGAGCGAGAAGGTCCTGAATGGCGATCATTCTCAAAGGATGAACATGGTGACAGAGCGAGGGCCGGAACACCAACATCGCTGGCAATGCATGACATGGGTCTTGCAACAATCATAAATCCAATAAACAAAGATGCTTCTGGCAAGCCACTTACTACTTCAATGAAAACCACCATTGAGCGTCTCAGAACTTGGGACAGTAGAAGTCAGGTTCATGAGCCAATTGATAGAAACTTTAGACAAGCCTTCAGCGAGTTAGACCGATTAAAAGACAAGCTAGCATTATCTGATGCTGTAATTGAAAAAACTGCATACATTTACAGAAAAGCTTTGGACAAAAGCCTTGTAAGAGGAAGATCAATTCCAGCATTGGTTGCTGCATCACTTTATGCAGCTTGCAGAAATACGCAAACCCCTAGGACATTAACTGATGTTGCAAATGGAATCAACATCAAAAGAAAAGATGTTGCAAGATGTTACAGATTATTACTTAGAGAATTAGATCTGAAAATGCCCGTAGTGGATCCCACTAAATGTGTTGCAAGAATTGCTAGTATTTCAAGTCTTAATGAAAAGATAAAAAGAAAGGCCCTGGAATTTTTAGATGAGGCAACTAGAATTGAGGTGTCAGCTGGAAAAGATCCAATGGGGCTTGCAGCTGCAGCTTTGTATCTTGCATGTGTTATGCTGGGAGAAAACAAAACTCAAAAAGACATAGCACAAGCTGCTGGAGTTACAGAGGTAACAATCAGAAATCGTTACAAGGATCTAAAAGAAGAACTCAAGCTTTAGACTTTTTATTCTTGAAAATTTTATAGAGATTGAAATTGAATCCAAAAATTGGTGGTGCAATTGCAGCTGCAATTGGTATTGTAATTTTAATTGGATTTCTTGGATTATATTTTGATGTAAACAAAACTGATGATGTTTTTCATGTAACCTTGGCAGATCCTACCATGTACGAAAACGGAGTTTTTACAGATTCATTTGAAATTGAAGAAGGTAGTTATCAATTTGAGTTTGTTCCAAATGGGGATAGCCCTCAAACATTGACAATTTCTCTCTCAGGGCCTAATCATTATTACATTGAAAAATTTGTGCTGAACTCAGAATCTCATGAAACGGGAATTTCTCAATATTATACTTGGAGCTATACTGGAGATGAGGAGTCAACAATAGAGATTTCTTCTCCTCAACAGGTTCAGATTACAATAAATCCTCATGAAAACTATAATGGTCCAGTATCAGTTTTTTTGAAAAAGCAATCCTAAAAGAAAATAAGGTGGCGTGATCCCTCTCAGCAGAACTGTGAGAGATTACCTCTCTTGTCAAGATTTTGCGCTTGACGCCGTAAGCTTGTTCTGCGGGACCACGCATGTTTAGTCGATAGAAATTACATCCATCGGCATCATTTTATGTATGATTTTAAAGTATTTAATATTTAACATAAAATTTTACAAAAAATATCCGGAAAATAATGAATATTTCATGCATAAATTAGTGAATTGTAAAATGATCCTACGATTTTCAGAATTTTTGTATGATTCAAACCAATTAATAGCATAATCAGGAGATTTTGCTGTTGAAGCCTGAAAAGAAAAAGAAGATCAAATTGATAATTTTACTTGCATCAATTTGGTTTGTTGTAACTTTACCTTTGCCATGGATTGTAAATAATCCCGATATTCCTGAATCTGCATTTGTCAGTCTTTTGGCCATAATTGGAGTAATCTCCATTCCGTTTGTAGTTCTTGGAGTTGTCTGGACACTAAAACCCGAACTTACCACCTGAGAAATAAATTAGAAAAATTATGGATGTTCCCAAACTTCCTTTTGAAACAAATCTTTCTGAGCTACAAATCGCTGTAAATGCAGCAATAGATGCTGGAAAAGAAATTCTTCAAGTGTACAGTAAAGATTTTTCTTCTGATGTAAAAATAGATGATTCTCCTATTACTGAAGCAGATCTGAAAAGCAACGAGATTATCAAAAATATTCTTTCAAAAACAAATTTCGATATTCTTTCAGAAGAAGACAAAGATGATGAAAAGCGATTAGGGCAAAATAAGATTTGGATAATTGATCCTCTTGATGGAACTACTGATTTTGTAAACCGGACTGGAGAATTTACAGTAATGATAGCACTGGTTGAAAATAAGAAACCAATTTTAGGAATTATTTATTGGCCAACAGAGAAAACACTATTTTTGGCTCAGAAAGGTTTTGGAGCCTGGAAGTTTTCAAATGATTCTTGGGCAAAAATTTCAGTTAGTAATATTTCTGAGTTAGAAAAATGCAGAGCAGTAGGAAGTAGACATCATCTTTTAGAAAACGAAAAAGCCTTGTTGAAAAAACTCCAAATTTCAGACTTTACTAGTATTGGAAGTTCACTTAAAGTTGGAAAAATTAGTTCTGGTGCTGCAGATGTTTATCTAACAACAACGGACAAGATGAAAGAATGGGATACTTGTGCCTCTTATTGTATAATATCTGAAGCTGGTGGAAAAATGACTGACATGCAAGGAAATGACATGTCATATAATAATAAAATTGTAAACCACCAAAATGGGATTCTTGTAACAAATGGTCTAGTTCACGATAAGATAGTAAATGGATTCAAAAAATTATAGCAAGTTTTTTGATTTTAGATATTCTGTAATTGCCTGAGCACTTTCATCGAGAGTCTGTTTTTCGGTATCCACGGTAAAGTCTGGATTTGGTGGAGCCTCATAAGGATCATCTAGTCCTGTGAAGTTTTTGATTTCACCTGCTCTTGCTTTTTTGTACATTCCTTTTACATCTCGTTCTTCACATTTGTCAAGAGAACATTTTACGTAGACCTCTGAAAATTTTTCATTATCATCAACAATTTTTCTAGCGTTTTCTCTGTTTTCGATATATGGGCTAACTAGAGATACACCAACTGGAACTTTGTGTTTAAGAAGAAGTTTAGCTAGGTATGCCACTTTTTTGTTATGTTCATCTCTGCCTTCTTTTGAAAAGTCCTTTGGTGAAAGCCATTCTCTTAGCTCGTCACCATCAAGCATAGCTAGGTTAGGAATTGTTTCTTGAAGCTTTCTTAGAATCGTTGTTTTTCCAGAACAGGGAAGACCAGTCATCCAAATTACAAACGCCATTGCAATCTACAAAAAAAATTACTTCTTAAAGACCTTACGATAATTATTGGTTTTTGAACCACGATCGTTGTTCTAGAGAATCAATTTCTTTAATCATCTCATCAATTTTTTTTGTAATGCTCATTACTGATTTGAACTGTTCATACATCTCTTGTTCTTCTTCTTTTGAAAGTACTTTTTGTTCGGCTTGATTGAAAAAAGTTTCTTCTTTTGAAATATGATCAATAAGATAAATTGAGTAAGTTCTAAGAAATCTTGCTACAGGTTCTCTAACATCTTCTCCTTTTTTCCAGCGTTGAAGATGTTTTGATATTTGTCTCGCTATTCGTCGACCAAATTCATGCTCGATCAATAAAGTTCTGATTTCTTTTTTTAAAGAATCATAGCTTGCTACGCATGGAAAATAGGAATTTTCTTCCCTAGAATAATGAATTGAATCTAGAAATTCAGAGATTATAATTGTGATTTTTTCTATATCTGAAAAAGGAATATCTTTTCCATCATAAAGTGCTTGATAACATTTTGAAATTACTTTTTCAAGTCGTTTAATTTGCTTGTGATCATTTCTTAAAGTTTCTGTGGCACTCAATTAGAAAACTAAAAATCTCGTGTTTTAATTTGTATCTAATTTTCAAGTAGTAATAACATTGGTGCCAATCAGGCTTGACTGATTCGCCTTTTAAGTAGATGAAAAGTAGTGGATTTGGACATGAATTTGATATTTTTTAGTCTAGTGGATTTTCTCAAATCTTATTTCAACGATAATTTTCTAGGACTAAAATGATTCTGAAAAAAACGGATTATAAATTGAGATGTTCTTTTAGGCCTTTGTAGCGGTTTCTGATTGTTACCTCTGTAACATTTGCGGCTTCGGCAATGTCTCTTTGTGTTTTATCTTCACCATTTTTTACACATGATAGATAAAGTGCTGCAGCGGCAAGGCCCATTGGATCTTTTCCAGCTGATACTTCATTTTTTTGCGCTTGTTTAAGAACTTTAATTGCATAACGTTTTGTTTTTTCTGTTATTCCAATTCTGCTAGCGATTCTTGCAACACATTGAATTGAATCAGTTACTGGCATTTTTAGATCCAGTTCTTTTACAAGTAATCTGTAACATCTTGCAATATCTTTTCGTTTGATGTTAGCTGCAAGTTCTACATCTTTTAGATTTCTTGGTGTAGCAGTGTCACGACATGCTGCATATAACGCGGATGCCATCAATGCTGAAATTGATCTTCCCCTTACAAGACCTTTTTCTAGTGCTTTTCTATAGATGTAAGCTGCTTTTTCAATAACAGCATCAGAAATTGCAAGTTTATCTTTTAATCGATTTAATTCGCTGAAGGCTTGTCTAAAGTTTCTATCAA
>JADFGC010000092.1:0-2078 GCA_022567895.1 Nitrososphaerota archaeon | reverse complement strand
AAAAATTCTTAATTTAAAGAAGAAAACATTTGCCTAAGTATGATATGATATAGATGTGAAAATTGCAGTTATAGTTGCTATTTGTCTTATAATTGCATCTTTTTCATTTATTCCACAACAGTTAGTTGATAAAAATTCTATTGCTTTGAAAATCCATGAAGATACTAACAATGAAAGAATCAAGGCTGGATTGCATGAATTACAATACAATCCACAGCTTGCTAAAGTTGCAGAAGGACATAGTGATGATATGGCACAAAGAAATTATTTTGATCATGTAACACCCGAAGGATTAGAACCTGTACATAGAGCTAGAAATGCAGGTGTAAAATGTGAAGTGGGAGAAAATATTTTCACTGTAGAACTTTGGGGGAATAGAGATCGTTTGGCATACAGAGCCATGTCGGGCTGGATGGACAGTGAAGAACACAAAGCAAACATTCTTCACGAAAGTTATATGCAAGAAGGGATTGGAATCGCATTCAATTTTTGGGGAGTTGCTTATGTGACTCAGAATTTTTGTTAAAATTCCAGGTTCTTTCATAAAAGTATGATCTGATTAACATTTGATACGAACTGTCGATGAGATTCTATTCATTTTCTGGAATGATATTCAACGTAACAGTTGATTTTATGTTTGCAATTTTCCTTATCTTCTTTGTAATAATTTCAGTAATATTAGTAAGAACTGGTACGGAAACTTTGCAAATTATCTCATAGTGACCGATAACACAATCTGCTTCAATAACTTCAGGGATATCGTTTAGTTGATGAAGTATATTTTCTTCATCATTTTTACCACAGTGAATTAAAACATAAGCATACGCCGTGAATTTTCTAAGGACCTCTTTTTCAGTTGGAGATAAATTTTTCCCAAATTGAGTAGTAGGATTAACGATCAGGGTTAGAGTGGCACGAATTTTTGAAATTTTTCTAATTTTCTTTGATATTATATATCTTAATCCTTCATCATTTTCAGATTCTATCTTTGCAATTACATCGTAAGTTCCAATTGTCCCATGAGCTTCTTTTACTCCATCAATCTCCTTTAATCGATTGACAACATACTCATCAGAACCAGCATCACATGATGCAAGAATGTATGCTTTTGTCCCTGTCAACCTGCTCTATATTATACGTAAATAACGTATTAAGCCTAATCAAATCTTAATTCTGAAAATTCTTAATTCTTTGAATAATAATGATTAAATTCCATCTCTAGTTGGACTGGGTTCACCTTTTCTATTTTTTATGTAAGGATAATTTTTCATTGATTAAATTACCTGTATTCATTTACTTGTTCCTTAGATAACGTCTTGATCATTTTTAATGGGTTTACAAGATCATCAATTATTTCATAAAGTATGCCTTCACCGTTCTCTAATTCAACTACTAATTTGTCACCTAGCTTAGCAATCAACAAATTATATTTACCAGCAGTTTTTAGTTGTTCTATTCCTTCAGGTAAAATCTCAAACATTTTGAGTAGTTTTTTTTCTTTTCTTAAAGACGACATCATTACGTATCCTTTTTCTCTAATCATTTCAAGCGCTTGTTGTACAGCAGGTATTGGTTCTTCAAGATACATTGCGCATTCAGCATCAGATAGTGGTTTTATGCGTAACAATTTCAGTAAATTCATCCATAAAGGAGATTCAATATTCCAGAAAGTATTCATTCCAGCTTTTGTTATTTGGAATATACCTTCCTCATTTTTGGAAAGAAGGTTTCCTTCTTGCATAGTAGCAAACTTGTCTGCAAGCTCCCATATTCCTGGAGTAAAAACATCTGGTTGACTAATGTTTTCAGGACTAATGCCATTTTTTGATTTTTTAGCTTGGTATAAAATTTCTAAATCTATGTAATCAAAATCATACAATTATCAGCACTTCCCAAATTTCATTTACAATTCAATTTGAACAAGATATTGAGGTAGATTTAACTTTTATAGTAAACGGTTAATCATTTACATTTGATACGAACTGAAAAGTGTTCAAAGTTTAGATGATTTTTGCAGCTCTTGACCTTGTGTTTTTTTAATTATTTGTGATCTCAAGGTGGCAAAGCTCGCGGTAATT
>JADFGC010000091.1:0-2091 GCA_022567895.1 Nitrososphaerota archaeon | reverse complement strand
TATCAAACTAGTTGGCGCCCAACCATATGCAGCATTTCAAGCTGTAATTGATGCTCAGCTTGGTTAAGATACTTAGTGATCAATATAGTAAATTTAATTAAATCAGATTTTTAGTGATGTTATGCGTGCTTTGATGATGGGAAGGTTTCAGCCTTTTCATTTGGGACATTTGGATTTAGTAAAACAAATTCTTACCAAATACGATGATATCATAATTGCAATAACAAGTTCACAATTCAATTATTTAGAAAAGGACCCATTTACTGCGGGTGAACGAATCGAAATGATTCATAATTCATTAAAAGATGATGGCGTTGACATGTCAAAATGCTTCATAATTCCAACTGAAAATCAATTTAACATTGCAACATGGGCAGCTTATCTAAAATCAATTCTTCCAAAGTTTGACAAAGTGTATAGCGGAAATGAATATGTCGAAATGCTATTGGCTGATGCAGGAATTGATGTAGTCAAACCAAAATTCCTAGACAGAGAAAAATTCAATGCAACAAGCATCAGAAAATTAATTGTTGAAGACAAAGACTGGCAAAGTCTTGTTCCAAAAGCTGTTTCAAATGTAATAAACAAAATTAACGGAGTTAACAGACTAAAAATAATTTCAAAAAGTGACACAAAACCAACGGAGCATTAAGATGAAAAAATTACGAGCTTGTCCAATTTGTCCAAACTGTGGTTCTAAAAAATTTGATAGACTAGAAGATAATGATGTTAAGGTAAGATGTCTTTCTTGCAACAAAATTATTACCATCTAATTCCTCCTGTTGATTTTTATTTGCAATAATTTGAGGCCTATCCATGGCTCAGATATGGAAGGATGATGACGTTAGCTTAGATCCAATAAAAAATGAAACCATAGCCGTTCTAGGTTACGGAATTCAAGGAAACGCTCAATCAAACAACATGAAAGATTCTGGCCTTAATGTTATCATTGGTGTAAAAGAAGGCGGTACTAGCTGGAAAAAAGCAAAAGCAGACGGACACAAAGTAATGTCAATAGGTGAAGCAACAAAGGCAGGAGATATTGTTTACGTCCTAATTCCAGACATGGAACAAGCTAAAGTCTACAAAGAGGAAATTGCACCTAATCTCTCAGAGGGAAAAGCACTTGCATTTTCACATGCAGCAGCAATCCATTGGAAGTGGATTGAGGCACCAAATAATGTAGATATTATCATGATTGCGCCAAAGGGTCCTGGCTCTAAAGTTAGGGAAACATATCAGCAAGGATTTGGGACCCCATCAATTGTAGCAGTTCATCAAGATTATACCAAAAAAGCTTGGGATAGAACACTAGGAATTGCAAAAGCAATTGGTAGCACTAAAGCTGGTGTTATCAAAACAACCTTCCAAGAAGAGGTTGAAACAGATTGGTTTGGCGAACAAGCAGATCTTTGTGGCGGTTCTGCATCAATGGTGATTAATGCATTTGAAACTCTAGTTGAGGCAGGTTACCAACCAGAAATCGCTTACTTTGAAGTTTTACACGAACTAAAATTGATTGTAGATATGATTCAACGATACGGTATAAACGGAATGTGGCGACGTGTTAGTGAAACTGCAAGATATGGTGGATTAAGTCGTGGTCCAGTTGTAATGAATGCAGAAACTAAACAAAGAATGAAAAAAATTCTAGAAGAAATTAAAAATGGATCATTTAATGAAGAATGGATTAGTGAATACCAGAAAAATGGTAAAAACGCTTTTGATAGATACATGAAAGAAATAGATTCACATCAAATTGAACAGGTTGGAAAACAAATGCGAAAAATGATGTGGCCTGATTCCACAGAATAAATTCTAAATTTTTCTTAGCTTCTTTACGCCTTTTGTAATATGATCAATAACTGTTACCAACGGTGTTCCAGGACCAAACACTCCATCAATTCCTGCCTTTTCTAATCCCTTTCTATCTTCATCAGGAATTACTCCGCCTCCCATCACAAGAACGTCTTTGATTCCTTTCTTTTTGAGAGCCTTTACAACTCTAGGAAATAATGTTCCATGTGCTCCATTAAGCAAGCTCATGGCAATAGCATCTACATCTTCATCTTCCGCAATTTGGGCAATTCT
>JADFGC010000009.1:0-30384 GCA_022567895.1 Nitrososphaerota archaeon | reverse complement strand
CAAGGACCACATGGAATCTCACTCACTCAAGCTGAAGTTATCAACGGTGTACTGATTCTAACATTAAGCGATGCCACTCAGATTAATCTTGGAAACGTAATTGGTCCACAAGGTGAAACAGGGCCACCAGGACCACTAGGAGAGAAGGGTCCACTCGGTGAAAAAGGTCCACCAGGTCCACCAGAGGATAAAGGTCCACAGAGTCCTCCAGGTGAAAAGGACAGAAAGGTGACAAAGGAGAAAAAGAAAGAGGGGGCGTTTGGATTATGATTCAACATTTTATGCAAACTTTCGACGAGGAATCTCTCACGCTTCGCAATTAAGCTCCTCGTATTTTCTCAACCAATTCTTTAATTTTAAACCTGTAATCTTCTACCATACTATGAATTCTTTCTATTTCTTCGTTAGTTAATGGTGACATTTTTACCATTCTTGATGTTACAAATGCAGTAGCAGATAGATCACCTATCATATATCCATGTATGAACTCAGGCAAATTTTCAAATTCCCACATGTTTTGCATTTTTGATTGTCTGTTTGAAAGATCCGCAAAATTAGAGAATGCAATTTCTAGATTGTTTCTTACAAGTTCATAAATCCTTTCATCCATCAATCAGACATATCAAACCTAGGCTTATGTTTTCTGTAAACGATTTATTATTAAACAAACGAAAATAATTTTCCACCATGTAGTAGGATTTCATGTATTATAATCGCAGAAGTGAATTGTTAATCTACTTATGATTTAAATTATCCAGTCATGACTTTTTACCGATCTCAATGGAAACACAAACTCCCAAAAAAGTTGGAGATATGGAATACATCATCGAACCAGATTCTTCAAATAGAATGAACGTTCCTGTAAGGATTTTTGCAGACGAAAAGCTTCTTTCAAAAATGATTACTGACAGGACAATTTGGCAAGCAAAAAACGTTGCTTCCATACCTGGAATTGTCAGCCATGTTGCCGTTTTACCTGATGGTCATGAAGGATATGGATTTCCAGTAGGCGGCGTAGCGGCAATGGATGCAGAAGAGGGAATGATTAGTCCTGGAGGAGTTGGTTATGACATTAATTGTGGTGTTAGACTAATTAGAACAAACTTAACAGAACAAGACATTAGACCAAAAATAAAAGACCTTGTCACAGATCTTTTCAATTCTATTCCATCTGGCGTTGGTTCAAAAGGTGCGATTAAACTAAGCCCTTCTCAACTTGATGAAGTTTTAGTAAAAGGTGTTCAATGGGCTGTCGACAATGGTTATGGAACACCAGATGACGCTGATGTATGTGAAGAATCTGGCCAAATGGCAAATGCTGATCCAAACAAGGTTTCAGACAAAGCAAGAAAAAGAGGCGCACCTCAACTTGGAAGTTTAGGTTCTGGAAATCACTTTCTTGAAGTACAACGTGTTGAAGAAATTCATGATGAAGAAGCGGCAAAAAGAATGGGAATAAAAAAAGGCACTGTGACAATTCTAATTCATTGCGGATCACGTGGTTTTGGACATCAAGTGTGTAGTGATTATCTTAGAACATCGGAAAGAGCATTGGAAAAATACAATATTGAATTAGCAGATAGGGAATTAGCTTGTGTACCAAATTCATCAGAAGAAGGAGAATCATACAGAAAAGCAATGTTTGCAGCACTAAATTTTGCATGGAGTAACAGACAAATGATAACTCATTGGACAAGAAAATCATTTGAAAGAGTTTTCAAACAATCAGAATCAGATCTTGATATGAAACTTGTTTATGATGTTGCCCATAACATTGCTAAAGTTGAAAAACACAAAATTGATGGAAAGGATAGATCAGTAGTGGTTCATAGAAAAGGCGCTACTCGTGCATTTCCAGCTAATAGAGAAGAAATTCCTACAAAATACAGAGACATAGGGCAACCAGTATTCATTCCAGGTTCTATGGGAACCGCAAGTTGGATTTTACTTGGCCAGCCAAATTCAATGAACCTAACTTTTGGCTCAACAGCTCATGGTGCAGGAAGAATGATGTCAAGGACTAAAGCAAGGAAAACTTATACTGAATCTCAAGTAAAAAAATCGCTTAGCGATAAGGGTATTTTTGTTAAAGCCCTCACTAGAGATGGAGTAGTAGAAGAAGCTCCTCAAGCATACAAAGATGTTGATTCTGTGGTAAATGTATCTCATGAATTAGGAATTGCCACTAGAGTCGCAAAACTTGTTCCTATTGGTGTGATAAAGGGTTGAGTGCAGAGGATAAAGAATTAGAAAAATTAAAGGAAAAACGACTTGCAGAAATGCAAAAAAATATTTCATTTCAACAAAAACAAGAAGAACTCGTTGCAGCCCATAAAGACGCGCAAAAAAATGCACCAAATCCACGTGATGTTCTTGTTAGTAGATTAGGGTATAGGGGGTTAGAAGTATTAGAAAATGCTGAAGCACAATTTCCAAATGAAACAAAAATTGTCATTGAAAAATTAGCCGAACTGATCACTTCCGGTGAAATAGATGAACAAATTGACGGCGGTAAACTATTGGTTCTCTTTAGATCCATTGGAATGAATGTCAAGATTCAAACAACAATTAATATAGAACAGGAAGGAAAATTTGTTTCACTTTCAGATAAATTAAGTAGTAAACTATCAAACTTTAAAGCTAAAAATCAAGAAGATAGTAATTAATGGCTATAATACTAGAAATTGCAAGCACAAACTACGAAGATGATATCCTTAAAATAAAAAGAGCATTATCTCATCTTCAAACAACATGTGAAATTACTGACGGTTATCTACTTAGTAAACCTGATTCAAAGTTCGGTTGGACTTTTTGCCAGTTATTATTAAAACCTGCCTTTAGTTTCAATATCAAAAAAAAATTTGCAGATATGATTCAAAAATACAAAGGAAAAAATGAAGAGAAATTTACAGATTTTATGCTGGATTTTTTTATTGCACGAGATTGTAAAATAAAATTAAAACTAATAGAGTACTAGACTCTTCTCCCCCTCTTTCCACCCTTCTTTCTTGTGGTGTCATGAGGGATTGGTGTGACGTCATCAATTCGACCAATTTTGAATCCACCTCTTGCAAGAGCTCTGATTGCAGCTTGAGCTCCTGGTCCTGGAACTCTTGAGCCTACGCCACCAACTGCTCTTACACGAATATGAAATCCTGTGAAACCTTTTGTTCTTGCAGCTTCAGCAACTGCTTTTGCAGCTTTCATTGCAGCAAAAGGTGAAGATTCGTATCTATCAGCATTAACATGTATTCCACCAGAACTGATTGCAACAGTTTCTGCACCAGTCAAATCAGTCATATGAACAATTGTGTTATTGAAACTACTGAAAATGTGAACTATTCCCCATTTTTCAGGCTGTTCTGTTTTAGTTTCTCCTTTTGGCTTAGCTTTTGCTTTTGTTTCAGGCTTTACTTCTACTTTGTCTTCAACAATAGCTTCTGCTTCTACCTCTTCAGTTTTTGGTGATTCTTCAACTTCTGTCTTCACTTTAGTTTCTGACAATGCCTTCACACATTTTGAGGGTTTTAAAAATCATTAACTCCTAAAGTGTTGCCAACCAGAATCTTTTATTCTGTAAGTCTTGCCATTTTGAAGAAAAGCAACACCGGAACCCTTTGTCACATAGCCAATTTCAATTAGCGGAACCTTAAGTTTTCTAGCAAGATGTGTTATTTTTGTTCTATTCTTTGGAGATGAAGTAAACACAATTTCAAATTCTTCACCACCATTGAAAATTAAATTATAGGCATTTAGTTTGTTTAATTTTGCAAATTCAAAAAGATCTGAATTCCCTGGAATTTTTAAGATTACAAATCTATGTTTGCTTTGTTTTGAAAGCTGATTTAGAGTCGTTGATAAACCATCACTTGAATCCATTGATGATGAAAAATATTTTTTGGCTTTTAATCCAAATTTTAGTTTAGATTTTGGTCTTAATGTTGCTAATTTTGCCTTTTTTTCAAAATTTTTGTTTGATTTTTTCTTCTCAAGAAGAATTTTCAAACCAGCAGTTGTATATCCAAAAGGTCCAGTAACAAAAACAACATCACCAATCCTGGCACCTCTTCTTCGAATTATTCTATCACTAAATCCTATTAGGGATACCTGTATGACTAACTCCTTTCCTTCGTTTGTATCACCTCCTAAAATTTTTACATCAAACTCCTTTGCAGCTTTTCCAATCGCCTCACTTAATTCTGAAATTTTTGATTTAGAATAACTTCGTGGAATAGTAACAGAAATTGTTCCAAATAATGGTTTGACTCCTTTTGCTGCAAAATCACTTACACATGCAACTAAACTTTTTCGTGCAGCATCTGAAATTTTAGTTCTTGGAGGAATGTCAGTGCTTTCAACTAAAGTATCTACATTAACTATGCAGTTTGTTTTTCCAAAATTAAATATCTCTACATCTTCAGGAACGAATTTTCTTTTTCCTAATTTATTTTGAAATATCTTGATAATCTGTTGTTCATTTAACTTTGTCATAACTCTGATTCACTAATTCTTTAGTTTCTTCTAGTATGGTTTTACATTTTTCAATATCATTTGATTCTGCTGAAACTCTTATGATGTCTTCAGTATTTGATTTTCTCACTAGAACCCAACTATCATCATCAATCATGCCTTTTATTCCATCAATGGTAGAAACTTCACTTGATTTAGCTTTAATTTTGTCTAATAGCTTTTCAATCGTTTTATCATGAAATTGAGAGTCTATTGCAACTTTATCTCTTAACTGATAGTAGCTTTGCATAAAGTTCAGTATTTCATCAAAGCTTTTGGTTCCAATCATTGTGGCAATTAATCCACTAGTGAGTATGCCGTCTCTACAATAATTAAATTCGGGTAGAATAAATCCGCCACTGCTTCCTTCTCCGGCAGCTTGAGAATTTGTTTTTAAAACTAAATCAATAACATTTGCTTCACCAACTTTTGATCTTTGAACCTCTCCACCATGTTCTTTTATGAATTTCTCAACAGAAACGCTTGTATCAATACTAAGAACAAATTTTTTGTAACCTAATTCAATTGCTTTTGCAGCACCTAGTCCAACTGTAACATCAGGGGATTGTTTTACTCCATTTTTTACAACAACTAAACGATCTCCATCCAAATCAAACGCAAATCCAATATCGTTTTTTTGAGAATATGATATCAAATCAGAAAGTTTATCAGAAGTAGGGTCTGGCCCTCTTGAGGAATTTGAAAGTTCTTCGTTAATTACCTGCGTTTTACAGCCAAGTTTTTCTAACAATGTCGGAGCAACTGTTTTTGCAGCACCACCGCCAATGTCTACTGCAATTTTTGGTGAACCCTCAATATTTCCAATTAACTTTGCTGCTTCATCAACATAACTTGATTCTAATTTAGATTCTTTACCAATTTTTGATTTGTCCAAGGATTGATCATTTATCACAACTTGGAATTCATTTTCATTAATTCCTCTACCATCAACTATGAACTTTAGACCATTCCACTCAATTGGATTGTGAGATGATGTTATTACTAGTCCTGCACCAAATTTTCTTGCTTCTCTAAAAACAACAGGAGTAGCTGACATGCCCAAATTAAAAACATCGATTCCATTTTGCATAATTGCAGCAATTGCTGTTTCTCGAATCATATTTGATGAAGGTCTTGTGTCATTAGCAACTACACATTTTCCTGATTTTATCAAAGCAGAAAAATTATTACAAAATTTTAAAACATCTTTTAATGACAAGTCGTCCCCAAAAATTCCTCGAATTCCGGAGATAGATTTTTTCATATGATCAAAACCAGAAAGGCTTTTTATTAACTCTGACTGCATAACCGAAACGTGCCTCGGTAGCTCAGCCTGGCTTAGAGCGAACGCCTCGTAAGCGTTAGGCCGTGGGTTCAGATCCCACTCGAGGCTTTTTTGTTGCTTTGTAAAAGATTAAAGAAAATTTTCAGGAATTATTATCATAAGCAGTTTCAATGTCATCTTCAAGGTCTTCACCTAGTCCTTTCCACCACTCTACAATAATGTCCGTCATACTCCCCTCGGTATTAACGTAAAATGCTCCTTTATAGATCTGTCGGTCTTTTCAACTAGAATTCTTAAAACCTTGTATGTATTTGAAAAATGTTTAGTAAATTAACAAAGGAAAATTATGTTGATTCTTTTTCCTTTCTTTTCTTTTTTCTATAGATAATTATTGCTAATGTGCCAACAGCACATCCCCAGAAAAGTAGTGAAAATCCAGATTCCACTCCCGGGATTATTCCAACGAAAGAAATGAACATTATTGCAATTAAAGCAAATCCTATCAATTCTAGAATCTTTATCATATCTACCTAGCCTGGTGCTAAATCATTCAAAAAGATATATTATTTTATGTTTTATTCGCATCGTGGACATATATCTCGTAATAGTTCTGATGTTTTTGATTGGAGGAATGATTATTGCAGTTACTAGAGACCCTTTTCTCCCAGGATTATTCTATTCAATGTTAGCAGGTTCAATAATTGTAATAGTTTACAGTTCGTGGAAAAATAGGAAAGAAGAACAAGAATTAAGGAAAAAACGACGAAAATATAAAAAATAATCTTATAATTCTAAACCGAAAGACTCTGCAATATCAGAGAATTGTTGATAGGATTCTAAATACTGTCTACCTTTTGGAGTAAGAACAAATGTATGCTTGCCATCAAACTCGATTTTGTTAATCAAACCTGCTCCTGTCAAATTAACAATGAATTTTGATAATCTAGAATGAGAAAGATTTGCCTTTGTTAATAGTGATGTAGTCTTAATTCCTTCTTGACCACTCTGCTCAGCAGCTGTGAGTAGATCCGCTACTATCTGCATACTAGTCCTATACGTTACCATATCGCATAACAGAAAATCACATGATATAAGGGTATTACCCATAATTTAGAACAACTAAATATCATACAACCTCGATTTGGAGCGTTGTCAGGCCAGTCCTCCATACCCTGGTTTAATGAATTCATGGGTGTAGCATATCGATATTATGATCTAAGAATGAACGTTGTACCGTTATTTCAAGACAGAAAAGAAGCGAGGGATCTTTGGCGTAATACAATTCATTGGTGGGGAGATCATAGCATCAAAATTCGATTTGTTGAATCTGGTGACAAATACTGGTTCATTATGGGCGCAGATTCACAAAAACCTGATAGTAATATCTCCTTTTTCAAGGAATTAAAAAAATCAGAGAATTATGAACGATTTAAAAATGGACATGGCGGTGAAGCATACTTACGCTTAGGAGTCTACGCAAAAAAATTCAAAAACGAAGTTAAAGATGATGCAGTTTGTAATTGTGGTCATCTAAAAGAGGATCATGATGATGCAGAAGACAATGATGATTGTTATATTGAAGATTGTGATTGTACAAAATTTCAAAGTTTTCAGGTTAATCTTCTAAAAAAGAAAAAAATTGTCACTGACATAAAATTCATTCAAGAAGATCAGATCAAAGATGATCCCTTAACATGGAATTGTCTTTATGTTAATAAATACAAAAAACAAGAGAAATGATTAGTCTTTATCAAGATTTACTCTTGTATGTTCACCAGGATAATGATCAGAAATTTTCTTAGAATAACATTTACCACATAGTGGTCCTTCAATTTCCCATTCTTTCATTGGCATGTACTTGTATTCAATAGGGTTATTGCAGAGTGAACATTTTTCCTTTGATTCCAATTTGAAAATGCTCTTCCTGTTCTATATAAAAATCATTTTAGAATTTTGTAGTTTGCCATGCATGAAAATCATGTTAAATAGCACTCTCTATTAGTGAAATTACGGCAGTTAGTCTGGCCGAAGTAAACTTCCTGCAATTTTTACTTGGTTAGACTACTGCCGTTTTCTAAAAAATTATAGAAGACTTCCTACAAGTTTTCTAATAGCTTCAATCTCTTCTTCTTCTTGTTTTATTTTCTTATCAACAACACGTAGCATAGAATCATTCCAAACATGATGTGAGAAAAAGTTGTGCTTTGTATTTGCAATTTCTATTTCGTCATCTACAACAGTATCTTCCAGAAATTTTGTTACTACTATATCTGCAAGTTTGAGAATTCTGGAATTTAGCTTGAAACTACGAAAAACAGGCTCTAACTTGAGAATATCTAGTTTGAAATCACCCTTTGTTTGAAGCATATTTTTGTGTAAAATCCTGAAATATACTGCAACATAGAACAAAGTCGCGTATCGTTTTGTTTTGTGTTTTCCTTGTTTTCCATACTTCAAGACTTTCTTAGCGTATTCCTTTACAAGATAAGGATAAAACAATAGTTTGTAATCATCTTTCAAATTTTCATTGAATACTTGGTCGTATTTGCTGCCCCTTGGCAAAAATTGTGCTGGTGAACTGTATGCTTCAGTTGGTCTTTGCTCGATTCCTGCAACTAAAGCTTGAATTGCATCCTTTGCAACAATTACTTTTTTGTGATTATCTGGAAGATAATTATTGTAAGTAGTATCTCCTTCATATTCCGCTTGCTCTGATTTTGTTTTACTATCAAAAGAACCAGCTTGAATTTCATAAAAATATCTATAATTTTTCAATTGGGATTTAATCGATTTATGAAAATCCATTAATGAAACAAGATCTTTTCCCCTCACAGAGTTCTGTGAATTTCTGTATTTTGTAATGTTGTTTTGGTCTTGCTCATTATCAGCTTTTATGATTGTCACAGTCATACTTCCATCCATATTTTTGGTACGCTTTGCATGATCAAGAATTGAATTTGATGTTTGAGCACCATTAACTATCTGTGGAGCATGCAACATGAGATCATTTTCACCAAACTCTTCAATGTCACTAACGACAATTGTAATTCCGTTATTGTAATAGAAGAATTTATCAGGATTATTTTGGAGTGTATCTCTCAGCCCTTTATTTACACTAGTCTTAAACTGCATCCATTGTCGAATATTTGATTCAAACACATAATCTCTATTTTTTATCACAAAGTCTGTAAGTTCTCGTAGTTTCAAAATTCCAAGAATTGTATTCTCGTATCGAAGCATTTTTTCTAATTTCAGTGATGATTTTTTTCCAGCAGCTGGTTTTTTTATTCTATCCCATAATTTTTGTATAATTTCATTAATATCTACAATTTCAACGTCACAGTCTTCATAATCCACTTTTTGATCAGTAACATAACAGCATTTGATTTTCAGATTTTTTTCACGAATATTGGTAACTAGATGTGCCAGCTCTGGTCGCATTTTTGTAACATCACGCTCAAGAAGTCTTTTTACATCTTCTTTGAACTTTACAATTGCATCAGTAGAATGAGATGTACCGTATTTGGATTGAAATAATCTAATTTTGTCATCTGAAAAATCTACGGGTAGATAAGCATCAATACCGAGATCATTAGCACCATCAACTATGGCATCAGCAGCATCATCTTCTGTAGCTTCAAAAACTCTTGTTAAAACCCATTGAAGAAAGTTATTGCCTTTCTCAACATCGTTTTTTGCACTTTCGGTATACTCTCTAATACTTTCAGTAATGTTTTCTGAAAAACCTTCTAGCGGAAAACTAGAATTTTTCTGCACAAGAATTGATCTTGATCCAGGGATATACTCTAACAATCCAAATTTGTTTTGTGCCAATTACGCCCCTTAACATGTTATATATTTAGAAAAGCAGGTAATTACATAATAACTCCATTTCCTTGAGGTTTTACAAAATGAAAAAAAAGATACTGATTTCAGGCTTGATTATTTCAGCAATTATAATTAGCTCTATTCTTTCATTACAATTTGGTCAAGTAGAATCAAGTTCAGATGTTCAAGACAAAAATACGATAGAAAAACTTGCTACAGTTATAATGCCTACAAAATCTTCTAGACCTGGTTGTGATGAAACTAATACTTGTTACATACCATCAAAAATTTCAATTAGACAAGGAGAATCTGTAACTTGGTTAAATGAAGATGCTGCCTTTCACAGTGTCACAAGTGGTACTTATGAAAACCCAAATGGAATGTTTGATAGTGGATATTTAGATCCAAACGAATCATTCTCAATAAAATTTGAAGAATCTGGAACTTTTGATTACTTTTGTACCTTACATCCTTGGATGAAAGGCAAAGTCATTGTAGAATAGAAAAATTTCAAAGGTGAGGGAGGGAGTCGAACCCCCTTGGATAGGCTTTGCAGGCCCACGCATAACCGCTCTGCCACCTCACCGTAGTCAAAAAAACACGTAATTAACAATTAAAGTCTTAGTTTAGAATTTTGTGAATGGCTTTGATGCCAATTTTACATCTTCAGCTTTTACAGTTTTTCTACCAGCATGACTTGACATTTCAACAGCGCTTTGTGCAATTGCCATTGCTAACTCTTCGATAATTCTTCTGAGTTCATCTGCTGACTCATCACTTACCCTTTCAGCACCTGATTTTTTTAAAATTCTATACATTGCTGATAGTCCCAACTCTGAGGATTTCATCAAATGGAATTTTACTGTAAATGATAAAAAACTTTGACTGAAAAAATATCACAAAGGAATCGATTTATGCAGACTATTTTAGGGAGTTTAATTTGAAAAAATTATGACATGGATATTTGATTCTCATATTCATCTTTCAGATCCAGAGTTTGAAAAAGACATTCCTTTGATAATAAAAAGTATGGAAAAATTACACATCAAGGCATGTTGTGTGTCGATGGATAACTCCAATTCTATTCAAACTCTAAATCTTGCCAACAAAAGTGAATTGATTCTTCCATTCATAGGAATTCATCCTGAAAAATTCAAAGATAGTCTGGAAGATATGACTGGATTGATAGAGCAGAATAAAGACAAGATTTCAGGAATTGGCGAAATTGGTCTTGATAAAACATATGTAGAATCAGATGAAGACTACTCAACCCAAAAACAAGTTTTTGAAACTTTACTATCTTTGGCTGAAAAACATAAAAAACCAGTTTCCATTCACTCTAGAAAAACCCTTGATGACATTTTTGAAATAATATCTTCTTACTCTTTGTCTGGAGTTTTATTACATTGGTTTGATGGAAACAAAAAACAATTACAACAAGCCATGGATATGAAATTTTTTGTTTCGTATGGACCAGTAATGTTGTACGCAACTGATAAACAAATCCTGCTTTCAAAAACTGATCAAGACAAAATTCTTGTAGAAACAGATGGACCGGTAAGATTCTCAAAATGTTTTGGTTTTAAACCTGCTCAAGTTACCTTTATTCCAAGTGTTGTTTTTTGTGGTTGCAAAGTTCTAAGAAAATCTTATGATGAATTTAGCACTATATTAGAAAAAAATTCAATGAACTACCTAGGGATATAGGTATAAAAAACCCCCTTAAATAATCGGATGAGTGGACAGAATAAAAAAACTATCTTTGGAGGTACTAGAAAACCACAAAGATGAGTTTGGAACTGATTTTGTTGATAACAAAAAAAATTTAGAACGATTCGCTATTATTCGTTCTAAAGGTCTTAAAAACGAAATAGCAGGTTATATTACAAAATTTCTAAAACATGAATTGCTTGACAAAAAGAAGCAAGAAGAAAGAATAGCAAAACAATCAAAAATAGATGTAGAATCTGGGGAAGAAAACCTGGACATGGTTGAGCAAAAAACAGAGACTGAAACACGAACTGAGAGTCCTCCAGCTGAGGAAAAACCTCAAGAGATTACTGAACAGAGTTCAGAAAATTAAAATTATTTTTAATTCTTCTAAAGTGATACATTGATTCAAGTAAAATTTCTAGGTGGAGCAAAAAAATCACTTTCAACTGACAAGATGACAATAGACAAAGATAATCTAACTATTCAGGAACTACTTGATATTTTACAAAAATCCAAACCCAAGGATACGCCTGAATTAGATGAAAATAATCTTCTCATTGCAGTAAATGGCGTTGATTCTTCGGCATTAGATGGAAAACTTACCAAATTAAAGGATAAAGATATTGTTAGTGTTATTCCAGTAATTCATGGAGGTTCACAAAACACAATTTTTCCAATCTCAAAATCTTTTGTTGAATTATTAGAAATTAAACCAAACATAATTCAAAATATAGATTTTCTAATAGATTTAAGGAAAAAATTTCCTGATTTGGCTATACAAGGAGTTTTTGCTAAATATATCCTAAGCAAGGCTCATGCAAAAAAAATCCTCAAAATTTCTCTTGAAGCAAAAAATAATCAAAACATGCTTTCAAAAAAACTTGAAACTGATATTTTAATGAGATTTGCTTGCACAACACAAATTTCACAAGCAATTGTAATAGCGGGCTTAAAACCAAAACAAAGTTCTATTATTATTGCCTTAGGAAAGAGTTCATCTTTAAAAAAATTACATTCAGAACTAAAACCATATTTGAACTCAAAAACATTCTCAAAAAATAATTCACAATTTCTAAAAAAGCAATTCAAAATTTCAAAAAAACAAATTGACTCTATTTACTCAAAAAATCCTTTAGAAGACCTACTTGTAGAGAAAGCAGCAGTATTACTCTAACAACTCTCGCTTAGAAATTTCCAAACTGAAAATATCATCACTTTTTAAAACTGAAACACCTGTTTTATTGCCCAAGATTTCAATTAACGCAATCCAATCAGGTTTCTCTAATGAAACTTTATTTGTAATATTATCAGCAATTTTTGAAATAATCTCAGCGCTTGAAATATCAGAATTCCGTTTTTCAATAGTTATTCTATAGCTTTCTTTTTCATTGACTTTTTTCATCAATGAAAAAACTTGAGTAGATATTTCTTCTAAATTGGTATCTACAACTTGTTCAATTGGAATTATTCTGAGACAATAACGAATTGACCATGGCTCATCTACAATTTTTTCTCGAATGTTTTTGATGACCTCAAAAGGAACTAACTTTGTTTTTGCTATTAGAACTCCTGACATACTAGTTCTAGAAATTTCAGAATTTTCATCACCAAATTGAGCCAAAACTGCGCTTAACTCATCAGTAGTTTCAGGTTCCAAATGTCTTGCACATGTAATAATCAAATTCAAAATAAATTCAAAATCTCCTCTTTTGAGATACTACCTTTTCTATGAACCACAACTTCATCCTCACTAATTTCAATTACAGTAGATTCTCCTTTGCTTGAAATTTTTCCACTATCTACAAATACATCATAATCTGAAATATTCTTTTCACATTCATCAGGATCTACAAATGATTCCATCCCCGAAACGTTTGCACTTGTGCCTATAATCAAATTACATTGTTCTAAAATTGCTAATGCACAACTATTGTTTGGAACCCTAACAGCAACTTTGTTTTCAAGATTCATTGAAGTTTTTAATTTTTCATCTTTTAGGGGCAAAATCAAAGTTAGTTGTCCTGGCCAAAATTTTTCTGCGATTTTATTTGCTTTTTCATTGAAGTTTGCAATTTTTTCAAGCTCATTTTTTGAAAAACCTAAAACAGGAAATAATTTTCCTTGCTTACGATTTTTTATTCTATAGACTTTTTCAACTGCTTCTTTGTTGTATGGATCACAACCAATACCGTACACTGTATCGGTAGGAAAAACCACAATTTTTCCTTCCTTGATTGACTTTACTGTAGTGTTTATTCCATTAGAATCACAATTTACTCTCAAAGTTTTCAAATCTAATTTAGAATATGTTTAATAATAATCTGATTCATCGCTAGTCTGACAAATGAAATTAATTGCCTCAAGTGTTGATGATAACGAGTTTGAAGATGACTTTGATGATAATTTAGATGATTTTGAGAGTGATAGTGACTAAATAACTAAACCAAAGTTCTCTGCAAATTTGCTAAACGAGTGATAAGCTTGAAGAAACTCTCTTCCAGCATCACTTATTCTATATCTGTAAGCTCTATCTGAGGTGTTTTGTTCTAAAAGACCTTGGGAAACAAGATTATTCAAAATTCTTGAAATTCTAACATGAGAGATGTTTGCCTTTCTAATCAGGAAAGTTACTGATGCTCCATCATCATCGGCTAAATCATCTCTAGTAGTAGTTAAGATATCGCCAATAATTTTCATATGAGTTCTGTATTCAGCCATCTCCTACTCAGAATCTAATTCCTAATCAATATGATAGCAGTAAGATATTTTGCAATATACCATTGAGATAAAAGATTTTGACAATGATTTTTCTGCAATTTTGGCCTGAAAATTGAGGCTAATTACAACTCTTCATCAAATTTTATTTTCGTTAGTGGAATCTTACTTATTGGAACAAACAATGAGATCAATCCGCCTATTTTGATAGATATTGAAAGATAATACAAAATTGATTCTGGAAAAACAAAAGAGTACCATCCCAGAAATTCTCCAAAAGCAAGTAATGCTAAACCCAGGGCCACAAAAATTGCTCCTTTCTTCTTACTTTCCAAATACGACATGAAAGTTTCAATTGCTCCATATGCTAGCAAAATAAATGAAATTGATCTGAAAATATTTTCAATGTGTATTGATGAAAATAAAAACAAGGGAAGAATTCCTACTGATCTAAAGTAACGTGACTTTGGAAAAAAAGATTTGATGCTGTGAGAAAATGCAATAAAGAAATAACCTATTGTTTGAATTCCAATTCCTAATGTTTGAACCCATCTTTCAATTTGTCCAGATTGTATTACAAAATCTTCTATCATAAATCCCATCCAAATTACAAAAAAGCCAATGCATATTGAGAAAAACGCAATTGATAATCGAAATAGAGTAGGGCTTCCTGTATTTCTAAAACCTATGTATGACATTGTTCCTATTCCAAAGCCTACAACAAAGCCAATCATATTTAGAATATTTTCAAATAGAAATTCCAACTATGGTAAACAATCCTTGAAACTAATTATTTTAACATAATGAATCATTTAACCAGATTGTGAATCCCAATCATCTAAACTACCTGCAGTTTGTCCTTCGGTGCTACCTGTATAATCTCCAAGAATATCCGAATAAGTGGCATCACTATGGGCAACAAATTTGACATATTCTCCGTAGCTCATTTCTAGATTACAATTTTTACATCTAACCATTGAAAAATCAGGAGAAAGTTCAGCAACTTTTTTGCACTTTGGGCATTTAATTTTCACATTTTTTATACTTCTGATTATTAATTATTGGTTTAGGTTGAAAAAGATAAAAGTAGTTTCAAATGGCTGATATCTATGGCCAGAAACTGCACAAAGTGCAAAAATCCAATTTCTGATGATGAACAATTAGATCGAGTGGGAGAAAAATATCCTTGTTGCAACAAATGCTGGGCAGAGTGGAAAGAATATAGAATTATGGTGATGAATGAAATGAGACTGGATATGTCAATGCCTGATCATAGAAAGGTTTTGAAAAAACATGAGAAAATCTTCGCTGGCGTATTGACTCCTGAGGGAGATGTAGTTGATTACTCTAATGAGGACAATAGAAATCCAGAGACTAAACCCCAATCTGAACTTTAGCATTATCTGGAATCAAAATCAATGCTATCCGTTTTTTATCAGGTTCTAATCCAGATATTATATTAATAATTGATTTTGAAATAACAGATTTTTCCTTTTCGCTCAAAGACATAAAAATTTCTAATATTCCATCCAAGTTAAAATCGATTAATTTTTGAGGCCATCGAACTGTCGCTAAAAAATATCTCAAAAACATTTCATTTCTTTGAAATTCATTAAAAGTAGCCAGAATTTCAAGCCAGGTTTTAAAGAGTTTAGAAAAATTTGGAAATGGTATACCTGGACCTGCTTCTAAAGCGTTAACGATTATTTCGTTTTTCTCATGTTCAGACATGGAGAAAAACTCTGTTAATCTTTTTTTCAAAATTGGCTTTCTTAAAAAGTCAGGCAGACTAGCAAGATTGATTATAATATTCCCTGCAAAATTTTCCTCTTTCAACATATACCCTCTAAAGATCTCAATATTAAATCGTATCAAAACACTTTAGATTAAATACAAGATTCTCAAGCTTTCGAATGTGCCAGCAACAGTTGTAGTGGGAGGATTTTTTGGAGATGAAGGCAAAGGAAAAATCATTTCTTATCTTGCATTAAATGATAATCCAACAGTTGTTGTTAGAGGTGGTGCTGGACCAAATGCAGGTCATACAGTTCGAGATGGTGACAAGGTTTACAAAATTCGAATGCTACCAAGTGGTTTTTTGAATAAGAATGCTAAAGTTCTGATTGGTCCTGGTGTTGTAGTAAATCCCGAAATTTTCTTAAAAGAAATAAAAGATTTTGAAGCTTCTGGACGAGCATTTATTGATAGACATTGTGGTATTATTGAAGAATCTCATTTGAATCAAGATTCAAAAGGTGAACTCAAAGAAAAAATTGGAAGCACGGGTTCTGGAACAGGTCCTGCAAATGCTGAACGAGCTATGAGAACTCTAAAGCTAGGAAAAGATATTCCTTCACTTTCTGAATATATTGTTGATGTTCCAGATTTGATAAATTCTGCTTTAAAAAATAATGAGAATGTTCTAGTTGAAGGTACGCAAGGAACCTTTCTTTCACTATGGCATGGAACATATCCATTTGTAACATCAAAAGAAGTTACAGCCTCTGGAATATGTGCCGATGTAGGCTTAGGACCAACAAATGTGAATGAAGTTATTGTTGTTTTCAAATCATATGTGACTAGAGTAGGCAAAGGACCTTTGGAGAATGAACTTGATCCTGATGAACTTTCAAAGAGAGGCTGGTCTGAGTTTGGAACTGTTACAGGCAGACCTAGGCGTGCATCTGAATTTAATTTTGAATTAGCAAAAAGAGCAATCATGCTCAATAGTGCGACACAAATCGCAATAACAAAATTAGATGTACGCTTTCCTGACAGTGAAGGAAAAACTTCATACGATGATCTAAGTGCTGAGGCTAAAGCATTCATAAAAAAAATAGAAGATGAACTTGGTGTCCCTGTGACAATAATTGGAACTGGACCTGCAATTAACCAAATTATTGATCGAAGAAAATAATTTTTGGTTAAGTTTAAGTTGGTTAACATTTCAAACAATCTGTGGACAAATTACCTAGGTACATTGAATTAGAATCAACATTAGAATTTTCACGACTAGTTTGTGCATTAGAGCGTGCACCACGTGTGTCATTCCTTCATGAACATGAGGGAAAAAAAGTTCTTTCCGTTCAAATGGATCTTCTTAAAGAGAAACCAATTATCTATTTCACCCCTATTGAAAACTTTGGACATTATCTTTGCTATGATATCAAGGCTGGAAAAGAAGAATCAGCCGTGGTTAATTCCACGACAGACACTGCAAAGCTTTACTCTCCAATTGTTAAAATCAAATCGCTCCCAGCCTCACTAAAAAGTGGAAATGGTACAGCAGACAAATACCATCCAATAGAACTTGAGGATGCGGCTAGCCTCGCTAAACTTAGTTTCGGCTTTGAAGAGTCTCCTTTTCCTCTGTTTTCCTTCCCGTATAATGGAAAATGGCTTATGGGAGTATTCATGAACTTTAACGAAGATGGTTTATCCTATTTCTGTCACGTAGTTCTGCCTGAAGAACCAAAAAAACCATTCTTAAAATACACAACTACTAATGGTACCCAACCTGTTTTGGTAGATAATCCAGGGGAACATGGGTATTCCTATATCAAAATAATAAAATTGAAAGACACACATCCTTTGGTCGATTATGACCAAGTTCAAAACTAGAATCAAGTTAATTTCTGAAAAAAAGGGTAGACTGATCTTAGCTAATGACTATCCACCAACCCAAAAAAATCTAGAATCAAAAACCATCTCAAACATCAAAAAATTAAGTAAATATCTTTGTGGTCTAAAAATTAATTTTCATCTGTTACTTCCACTTGGAAGTAAAGAAATTACCAAAATTAACAAAATTGCACACAAGTATGGTCTTGTAACAATTGCTGATATCAAACTAAATGATATTGGAAATACAAATGAAAATGCAATAGAAATTCTTTGGAAATTAGGTTTTGATGCAGTTATTGTCAATCCAATTATGGGAAAAAATAGTTTGAAAAAAATTATTGATTCTGCTCACAAGAAAAACAAAGGCGTGATTACTCTTTGCCATATGAGTGCACCAGAAGCAAAATTATCATATGAAATGAATGTAAAATATTCTAGAAACCAAAAAAAACTATATGAGTTATTTTTAGACTGGGCAATTTCTGAAAATGCTGATGGAATAATTGCCGGTGCAACAGCTCCTAAAATTATTAGCTATTGCAAGAAAAAAGCTAAAAACAACTTGTCAATTTATTCTCCAGGAATTGGTACTCAGGGTGGAAAAATTAAAAGTGCATTAAACGCTGGTACTGACTTTTTTATTGTTGGTAGAACAATTCTAAATGCTAAAAATCCAATTTCTGTTGCAAAAATATTACATTTAGAATCACTTGAAAAGTAATTGATTAGCTTTTGATAACACTGATTTTGCATTTTGATAAGTTGTCTTTTCAAATGCACTTTTGTAATCTAACCAAACAAAGTCTAAATGTTCATGCGAAATTGTAATTTTTTCAGTATTTGTTTTTGCTAAATAAAAAACCACTTTTTTATGAATTAGTTCTCCTTCAAATTGAAAATCATATTCAATATTTTCTTCAAATCCCTCTACAAAATTCAAATCCGAAATTCCTGTTTCTTCTTTTGCCTCTCTAACCACTGTGTCAAGAGGATTTTCACCTGTCTCCATTTTCCCCTTCACGAAATCCCAATGTCCAGAAGGATAATGAAGTAAAAGAAATACAATTCCTTCAGGAGTATCTCTAAAAATTACTGTACCGGATGATTTTTCATTCAATTTTATTTAATTTTGATTAAACACTATAATTACTTACCAAGACGTCTTTTTCTTTTTTGAAAAGTCCTAATTGCTCTCATGAGATCAATTTTTCGGAATCCTGGCCAAAAAATATCCATAAAAATAAGTTCACTATATGCACTTTGCCATAACAAGAATCCACTTAATCTCCTTTCACCAGATGTTCTTAGAATCATGTCAGGGGATGATTGTGGTAAATGGGAAGTGTAAAGATTTGATTCAATTTCTTTTTTATTAATGTCATCAACTTTTAATGAGCCTTCACTAATTTTTAGAACAATTTTTTTCACTGCATCAATTAACTCATCTTGTCCCCCATAGGCTAAGGCAATGTTAAGAAAATGTTCATCATAATTCTTTGTCACATCATCCAATCTTTTTAGTACATCTTTAATGGAATCTGGTAATAGCTCAATTTTTCCAATTGCTTTAACTCTCATTTTATTTCTATGAATTCTTGGATCATTGTACAGTTTTTCTAGTCTATTTTTAATCAAGTCAAAAAGATATTCTAATTCTTCATCTTTTCTATTCAGATTTTCTGCTGATAATGCATACAAAGTAATAATTTTGATATCAAATTCCTCACACCAATCAAGAAGATTCTCTACTGCATCTGCCCCTCTGAAATGTCCAGTTTTTGTGAAGCTAAGATTTCTTTTCGCCCATCTTCTATTTCCATCAAGTATTACGGCTATATGATTAGGCATAGAATCATTGAGAATCTCTTTTTCTAATTTTTTAGAATATAATCTGTAAAGGCCTGAAATATTTAATGCGGTATCTTTGAATTTTATTATTTTTCACCTTTTTATGAATAATGAAATGAATAGATATGATTGTTTTTATTCTAATTCTTACACAAGGGTAAAGAATTCTAGTCTGAACTTGAATCTTCTTGCATTTCTTGAACTGAACGCTTTCTATATTTTTTGAACAAAATTGTTGCTGAAACTATAGTTGCAGCCAAACCTGCCAGTAGTGGAGGAATAAGAGTAAAAGAGCTTTCATCATTGATTAAGATATTTGTAAATTGATAAACTGTCGGATACAAAGATAACAATACAACTAATCTCAATGTATCTGTAATTTGTCTTGAAACTCCACCTAACCAATTACTGAGAAATGTTCCAGCAAATATTGAACCAATTCCAATCCATAGAATTGGTAGTGCACCTGCAAAGAACTGTCCCATTACAACTTTGTTAGAAATAATATTGATGAGCTCAGTTTCAGGTTCTATTAAACTAACATCAACAGCTACAACTCCAGCTGAAACTGAAGATAACATTAGAATTATTCCTGCAATTAATGTAAACAATCTGATAAATCCAGAAGGCGTGGGCTTTGTCCAATTAGACCAAGCTCTATCAACATCAAATGCTCTGATCAAAAATGCACCACCAAGAATACTTACAAGAACAGCAAATATTTCTGCAGTATAACCAACAACTGTTGCAATTCCACCAATCAAAAGCAAAATTCCAGGAACACCTAAAAAGAATTTTGAATATTTTGAATCATAAGCAATCATTTTCAAGTATTTACCAAAAACTGCATAAGAATACTCTACACTTCTACTTACTTTCATCACAACTCTTTGTACAGAGATTACTGGAAGTACATTTTGAATAACTGGAATAACACTTTCATCATCTTCACCATCTGAAACAATTACTGCACCGTTGGCAGAAAATTTTTGTAAAACAGATCTTATTTCGGATGCAATTTTTTCATCTGCTTTCACTCCTCTATTTTTTACTCCAGTAACTGTCACAACTTGTGCTTCATATCCTCTGCTAATCAAATCTTCAAATGTCTTTATTGCAGCAAAAATCGAATTAGTATCTGCATCCTCAGGATCTTCTAACGCTAATCTTTGAGCAGCTTCAATACATGCATTTCTTCCAACTACTGGAGTCTGAATTCCAGTTTTTTCACCTACATCATCATCTCTATCAACACAAATTACTAGCAGTTTACTTACTGTGGACGCTTTGACATCCTTCTCAATCTTACCGGTCTTTTGAGACATTCATAGTATTATTACAAAATTGCTTTTTAACGATTTCCAACCTTTGAAAATATTATACTTAGGTCTTTGAAATCAAATCAGGGTCTGGAATTATCTGACTTGAATATGTGTGACTCTGAATTTTCTTTAAATTGACTAATTTTGGTTATGAATTCTTCAATTTCAGCAGATTCTGTACCTTCTTCAATCATGGCTGCAGCAACAATGGTTTCTCTGACATAGGTGTTGTAATGTTTTAGAGCTTCAATATAGCTGATGTAGCTTTCAAGCCATTCTTCTGTTGCTTTACTTTCAACTAATTGTATGATTTGAGAATTGATTTGTACAGTTGATATTTCAGCTTGTTCAATATACTCTTTAGGAGAAATATTTCCATCTAACAAATTTTGAAATTCTGTATCAACAGCTTCGCTTATTACCCCATGAACATTTTTGACCCCATCTAGATGAGATTCGAAATCTGAAACAACAAAAGTTATCTCAGAATTCTGAGGTAAAAACCAAAATACAAAACTGGCCATAGTTATAGCTGCCAAAACCCCAATAGTTAGGGAAATTCCCTTTTTTGATGCCATTTATCTCAAACCTTTTCATGCTGTTTATAACTGGTTAAATGATTCAAAATTTTTGCTCATTTTTAGAAAAAATAAGAAATTATCATTTCTAAATTAAAACTATGTCAAAATAATGAAAAAATTAGAATTTTCTGCAAATAAATTTCAACTATTCCATCATAATGGTTTGAAAACTTACACTACTCTAGTCTATAGTTAAATAATTTTTACAGCATCTTCCTAAATAGAACAAAAGCCGAGATTTTTTAGAATGGTTACAGCATATTGTGTAAAATGCAGAGCAAAGAGAGATATCAAAGATCCTGAAGAAACTACACTAAAGAACGGACGTCCAGCTGTAAAAGGTACATGTCCAAAATGTGGAACAAAAGTTTTCCGAATAGGAAAAATGTAGGAAGACTACCACAAAGTCCCTTTTTTAGAAAACCCATATAGGGTGTCTAGTTTTTTAAAAAATATGACAAAGGCAGATTATGAAAAACTCCTCAAACGTATTGAAGGCAATCTCTCAGATGAAAAAAAACAAACCACCACTAGGTTTGAGTTGCCTACAGTCGATGTAATGTGGGAAGGACAAAAGACTTTTTTGCGGAATTTTGCTGAATTTCCAAAAATCCTACGTAGAAATCCTGACAAAGTTCTTCAATATCTTTCAAAAGAATTTGCTGTTCCTGCAGAACGAATTGGAGATAAAGCCATGTTTATTGGAAGAAGAGATCCAGATGATTTTACACGCTTATTCCAAATTTATGTAAAAGACTATCTTGAATGTCCTACCTGTAGAAGTCCAGACACAAAAATTGTCAAAGAAAATAGAATCACATTTTTAATTTGTGAAGCATGTGGTGCAAAATCAACAATGAAAGGAAAGTATGCATGAAATGTCATTCTCAATCAAACTAACAGATTATCAAAAAAATGCAATGCTGAATATTTGCGATGCTAATTTGTTAGGAAAAAAAATATCCGAAAAAGAACTTGAAGTTCATATCAGTCAAAGCTATTATGGAGAAAAAATAGTCGAAAAAGAAGAAGCAAAAACCCTTCTAAAAAATTCTTCAATTATTAACATGGTTGGAAAAGAAATTGTTTCTTTATCAACAAGTCTTGGAATTGGTTCTGAGGATGGCATAAAAGAAATTGATGGTGTCCCTTTTTTGATTGTGTATAAAATGTAAAACATCACAATTATATATAAAAAAATTTCTAAAACATTGTGGGAAAGAGAAAAGTTCTAAACGAAAGTGCATTAAAAGAAATTCGATTACCTGAAGAAGGTGAATTGTTAGGACGTGTACTAAAATTATTGGGCAGTGATCAAGTTATGATAAAATGTACTGACGGTATTACTAGACGCGGAAGAATTAGAGGAAAGCTAAAACGAAGAATTTGGATTCGTGATAATGATATTGTAATAATTGCTCCATGGGATTTTAAACAGAAAGAACGGGGAGACATTATTTGGAGATTTACGTTACCTCAAGTAGATTGGTTAAAAAACAATGATCATCTACCTAGAGATTTCTAAATTATTAGAAATCGATTTTACTTGCTAAGCTATGACAAATATGATGGCTGATGACATTGATAAAAAACTGGAATCAAAGATAAACAGTAAATTAATTTCTAAAGCCAAACGTGGCAAAATTTCAGATGGTTTTAAGAAAAACAAAGTGATCAACGAGGTTCTTGACAAAACAACCATGATGACTATGTATGATTTGATAAAATCTCATATCATATCTTATGTCAATGGGGTTGTAAAGGCTGGAAAAGAATCTGTGGTTTTTTGGGCAGTTGACGAAAATCAAAACGACGTTGCCTTAAAGGTGTATCTTGTTTCAACTACAAGTTTCAAAAAAAGAGCTCAATACATTTTAGGTGATCCAAGATTCTCTAAAATAAAAAAAGGTACTAGAAATCTTGTTTATTTGTGGGCACGAAAAGAATTTACAAACCTGAATAGATGTTATAAAAATAAAATTCCAGTTGTAAAGCCAATTCATGTCTCTAAAAATGTTTTAGCATTAGAGTTTGTGGGGAAAAATGGAATTCCAGAAAAAACATTGTTAGAATCTAAAGTAGATCAAAAAGACTATGAAATGGCAATATCAATACTTTCAAAACTTTACAAAGATGCTAAATTAGTACATGGTGACTTTTCAGAATACAATATTTTCAAGACTGAAAAAGGCCTAGTTGTTTTTGATCTAGGCTCTGGCGTTGATATCAGACATCCAAATTCTGAAGAATTTCTTAAAAGAGATATTAATAACATTACAAAATTCTTTACTAAAAGGGGATTAACAGTTCCAAACCCTATAGACGTATTTAATGAGGTGACAAAATGAGTTTTGAGAAATTAATTAGAATTCCAACAGAAAGAATTGGGGTTTTAATTGGAAAATCAGGAAAAATTAAATCAGAAATAGAACGCGCCTGCTCAGTAAAATTGGAAATTGATAGTGAAACTGGAGAAACTCTAATCAGTAGTGTTGGAAAAGTAGAAGACATACAACCCTTCAAGGCTGTTGAAATAATTACTGCAATAGGTCGTGGTTTTTCTCCAAGGAACGCAATGAAGTTACTAGAAGGTGAAAATACATTACATGTAATAGACTTAAGGGAGTTTGTAGGAAAATCTCCAAATCAGGTTGAAAGAATTAAAGGGAGAATTATCGGTGAAGATGGTAAGGCGAGGAGAAATATGGAACGATTAAGTGATACATACATCTCTGTATATGGTAGAACTGTTTCAATAATTGGTGCTACAACTAAACTAAAACTTGCAGTTGATGCAATATCTTCAATTTCTAATGGAAGTATGCATGGTTCTGTTTACAACAAACTTGAATCTGCAAGGAGACGAGATAAAATTGAACGACTAAAATTGTGGGAAGATCAAGATGTCTTCTAATAAAGAAAATTATAGTCAAATTTCACCTAGTGAATTTTTTTATCGAAATAGAGATCTTGCTGGATTTAGCAATCCTACGAGGTCGCTTTATTCTGCAGTTAGAGAGTTTATAGAAAATGCTCTTGATGCTTGTGATCAACAAGCAATCCTACCTGATGTTCATTTAACAATAAAGGCAGTTGATCCTGAACAGCAAGACCCAAAACCATACATTCTAACTGTAAAAGATAATGGGCCAGGAATTGAGGCAAAACATGTGCCTTTGGCATTTGGAACTGTTTTGTATGGTTCAAAATTTGGACTAAAACAAGCCAGAGGTATGTTTGGTCTTGGTGCTACGATGGCAATTCTTTATGGACAAATTACTACCAATAAACCAGTAGTTGTTAAAAGCTCTACTGATGGAGAAACACAAGAAGAATATGAATTACTTTTAGATATTCAAAAAAACAAACCAGTGATTCTAAAGCACAAAACTAACGAAGTTTCAAAAAAAGGACTTTCAGTAAGTATTTGTTTGGAGGGAGATTATTCAAAAGCTGGAACAAAGATACGAGACTATATTTATCAAACTTCATTAATTACACCTTACGCAACAATTACTTTTGATGATCCTAAAGGAGAGAAATTCCGATATTCTAGAATTGTTAAAACAATGCCAAAACCTCCAACAATCATAAGACCACATCCCTATGGCGTTGATGTTGAAACTATACGAAGAATGATAATTGATACAACATTTACAATTCCTAGAGTGGATGATGTAATGATTGAAAAGGTTAGAAAAGAACTTGGCTTAAGTAAAAAAAATCTTGATTTCACTCAAATTATGTTAAAAGCTAACAGACGTTGGAAAACTCTAACACGTCAAGTTCGCGTTGTGATTGCATTGATGTCTTTTATTAAAATGGATTTTGATAAATTAAGTAAAATTAGAATTGATGATATTGATGTAGCTAATCAAAAATTAACCTATTGGGATTTTGGTAAATCTCAATCCGTAGTGATTGATATGGATCCTGAAAGTGATTATTACAAACAACTTGCTAATACTGTCCAAGGAGAAACACTTGTCACTTTTTTGACTAAGAGATTCCAACGAGTTGGTCGTACTACAGCAGAAAAATTTGTAAAATTTGCTGGATTCAAACCAGAAATTAGATTAGGAAATATGACCAACCAACAACTCGCTAAACTCAGTGATTCCTTACAAAAATTTGACAACTTTATGTCACCCGATCCTGGCTGTCTTGCTCCGTTGGGAGAGGAGCCTCTAGAAAAAGGAATTCAACAGTTTTTTAATCCTGACTTTTTATCCGTTATCCAACGTTCTGCCTCTGCTTATTCTGGGTTCCCATTTGTAATAGAAATGGGAATGGCTTACGGTGGTGACATCTCTTCAAAGGGTTCAAAAGTTTACAGATTTGCTAATAGAATTCCACTTCTATACGATGAAGGAAGCGATGTAGTACTAAAAGTTGTAAATGAAATAGATTGGAAAAGATACAAAGTAAATCCTGATTCACCTTTAGTTATAGTCTCACACATTTGTTCTACTCGTATCCCTTACAAAACAGTAGGAAAAGAAAATGTTGCTGATAGACCGGAAATTGAACGAGAATTAAGACTCGCTATGCAGTTTATTTTAAGAAAATTGCAAGTTTTCATGAACAAGCGAGGTCAGGCAGAAATGGCAAAAAAGAGAGCAAACCTTTACTCAAAATACCTTCCATTAATTGCACAATTTTGTACAGAGCTTGCAGGAAAGAAAAAAGAACCAGATTATAAAAAGATGTTAAAAGAAGAAATAGCAATACCAATAGTACAAGAAAAACAAGAAGTACAAGAAGAAATAGCAATACCAATAGTACAAGAAAAACAAGAAGTACAAGAAGAACCAATAGTTGCAAAAAATCCAAAAAAAGAGGAGGAGATAGTAGTTGAAAAAGTCCAAGAAAAAAAGTAGTACTAGTACAAAAGAAAAACAAAGATCTCTTATAGAGTTATTAAAAAATCACGGTGCTAAAATTTATGAAGAGTTAGATAATGGTGAATTTCCAAAATTTTCTATTCCAAGTAGATCAGTAAGTAATATTGTATATGATCAAAAATTAAGACAATACATTCTTGGAAATAATTCAGCAATAAGAAGTGCAAAAAACTCATCCCAACTAAGGTCATTTACACAGTTAGTGTGGCTGGCATTTTTTGCAAATAGATTAACACAAGAAAAAAAATCATCAACTCTTAGAGATGTGTATTATTCATCACAAGCGTTTGGAATAGATTTTGAAGATCAGGGAGAATCTGACAACATTATAGTTGATTTAGAGGCAGTTTTAGCAAGACCACGAGAGGATTTTCATGTTTTTCCTGAAGAAAGGAGCAGCATTTTTGGTGACTTGGATATAGAATACACTGTTCCAGGCTATGAAGGTAAAAAAATGAATTTGTCAAACCATCCTGATGGTTATGCTATTGGTCCTAGTCTAACTAGTGCCGAATTAGTAGATACAAGTGCAGAAATTGTTATCGCTGTTGAGAAAGGTGGTCTTTTTACAAGATTTATTGAGGAACAAGTAGACAAGAAATTCAAAGCAATAATTGTAGATACTGGAGGGCAAGCTCCTCGTTCTACTAGAACCCTTCTTAGAAGACTAAATGATGAAATGGGTCTACCTGTGATAATTTTGACTGATGGAGATGTTTATGGCGAACACATTGCAATGGTTATAAAATCTGGTTCAGCAAATGCTGCACACCTTAGAGAGCTAACGGTACCCGATGCAAAATGGGTAGGAGTATGGGCAACTGATATTGAAAAATTCAAACTTCCAACAATCCCTATGACCGACACTGATATCAAACGTTGCTATGATTTGCAAAAAGATCCTAGATATCAAAAGGGTATATGGAAAACAGAACTCGAAAAATTTCTGCAAATTAAAAGAAAAGCAGAATTAGAAGCATTTTCAAAATACGGACTAACAAACATTACAGACAAGTATCTTCCACACAAATTAGAAGTAGCAAAAACTCTATGATTTTCTAATTCGAAGAGTTAAAACCCCATTTCTGTATTTGAAATCAAAAATTTGCATTTCACTAGCACCCTCTATTGGAACTTCTTTTGAAAATCCACCTGAGCCGCGAACGTAAAGAATTCCATCTACTAAGCGAACCATTATCTTGTCTTCAGGTCCAGGAACTTCTGCAACAAAAACAAATTCTTGTTCACCCTTAATTAGATCATAAACCCAATTCTTTGTTTCTTGCTCTCTTGCAGCAAATTTCGGCTTTTGCTCTTTTGTCATCTTTTTTAAAACTCGAGCCCAGTAAATCATTGTAAATGCTGCTACGCCAATCAAAATGAAACTAACAAAACCTGATCCTGAGCGTTGTGACATTACGTAAATTATACCTAAAAACAAAATTAGCATTATTGGAATGACAAAATTTAACGATTGTTCGGTAGAATAGGTTCCTTTATAGCTCGACAATATGAAAAAATCTCCTACTACCAAATATAAAGCATATTTGATATTTATTACGGTTTTTTCATCGTTGCTTGTTGGAAGGTAAAAAACCGCCTAAACAACTTTCTACCACAGAATTATTTACTAAAAGTTCTGTCATGGCTGCCATTATTGCAATTCCCTCTTTAGCTGGATTTGGTATAGGATGGTATGTATTTGATGATTTGATCCCATCTGCAATAATTGGAGTGGTAATCCATTTTATTGTATTAGCATTTTCATTTAGAATATCAAAAAGACTTTTTGATAAAACACCTAAAACTGAAAAAGATCTTTAATAGTTAATCAAATCTTTATCCCATAATGGATTTTTCTCAAATTGAAAAAGATCTAATTTCAGAAATTAAACTTAATTCAATTCAAGCAAAAGTTTTCCTCTTAGTCACTACTGAAGGAAAGATGACACCAAAGAAAATTTCAGAAAAACTTGGTATTTCTGAAAATGAAGCATTACAAACTGCAAAAAAACTGATGGAATTTGGAGCATTCATTGATATTTCAAAAACAGAATTTGAAGCAATGCATCCTAGATTTACTTCAGTAAATATGTACAGAAAAATGTGTGAGAGAGAAAATATTGAATTTAAACGAAACAAAATTGTTGATAACATTGGAGTAGTTTTAGAAGGGTCATATGATGATGCAAGGACTAAATAGAACTATTATCACGTGAAAAACATTGACAGTAGAATCTGAAACTTGCAATCATCAACCAGTCTACTTTGGTGTTGTGAATTTAAACATCGATGTACGAACTATTGGATCAGTGGATATTTGGCGATGTGGTGTTTGCAAGAAAATTTTCTGTGAAGAAAAACAACTTGGAATTGAAGCAATTACAGAAATCATAGGAATGCCACCAATAAATGAGAATGAAAAGTGGGCGGTCACTGTTTGTAAACTTCAAAAGGGAAAAGACAAATGGAAATTAGTAAAATTAAAAGAAAATTCAGATATTAATCACGAATGTTTAGACGAACACGTCATTCCTCTTAAGGTAAAAAATTTCAAAGTGGAGGATGATAAACACTGGAGTTTTCTTATAGATGATAATGTCAATAAAGCAGTTGAAATTTAGGAAGTTAAATTGAAACTACAAGTTCATGTAACCAATCTTCACGGAAGCCAAATGGCTGCAAAAATAACTGGCAAATTTACAATCGATGGTCATTCTTTTAGATTTAACGCAATTGCTTTTGGTAGAATTGGCGGACAGAACGTGGGAGCAAAAATTTCAAAAATAACTGAGAAAGAATTGAAAAAACTGGGATATGATATTGATGAAGTTATAATGTCCCTTCAAAATAACCTCTTACAAGGAAATTTAACACTTCCAGAAGGATTGAAAAAAGAATCTTTTGTTGATGACTAAAATTCGGCCTCTAACAGAGCCTTTTCACAGACACAACTTCTTGATTGAGGAATCTCATTGATCAAAACGGTAAGCATTTTTTTTGTTTTTTCAACATTTTTTGCTAAAGTTTCTAATACTTCTTTTGCTGTAACTGGTTTTTCAGCCCATACATCATAATCTGTAACTGTAGAAATTGAAACATAGCACATTTGTGCTTCTCTGGCAAGCTGACATTCTGGAACGAGAGTCATTCCAATGATATCTGCACCAGTATTTCTGAAAAATTTTGATTCTGCTTTTGTAGAAAATCTAGGGCCTTCAATGCACACATACGTACAATTTTTGTGCATTGTAACACTTTGCTCTTGTGCAACTTTTGTTACTGCTTTTTGAAGTTCGGGACAAAATGGATCAGCAACTGAAATGTGAATAACTCTACCGTCTTCAGAAAATGAACCCTTGCGGGATTTTGTAAAATCTAAAAACTGTGTTGGTAATGCAAAATCACCAGGTTTGATTTCTTCTTTTAGGCTGCCTACTGCTGATGGTGCAATAATTCGTTTTATTCCAAGTTCTTTGAAAGCCCAAATGTTTGCTCTAAAATTTATCATGTGTGGTGGAATGGTGTGTTTTTTTCCATGCCTTGGCATAAATGCAATATTTCTATCCTTGAATACACCAAAAGTAATTGAATCTGAAGTTTTACCATAAGGAGTATCGATTGTAATTTCTTTTGCATCTTGCAAAAGACCTGAATCATATATTCCAGTTCCTCCAAAAATTCCGATTTCAGCCTTTTGTTCCACTAGTATTTCACCAATGATCTATAGTTGTATTTGCTAATTTTCTTCATGCCATTTAGCTCAGTAAGCTCTACAATAAATGCAAAGCCTGCAATTTTTCCACCCATTTTTTCAATTAATTTTCCAGACGCTTCTGCAGTTCCACCAGTAGCTAACAAATCATCACAAATTAAAACACGATCTCCTTTAGAAATAGAAATATTTTGAATCTCGATTGTATCTTTTCCATACTCTATAGTGTATGAAAGTTTAGTAGTTTTTCCCGGAAGCTTTCCAGCTTTTCTTATCATTATCATTCCCTTATTGTACCGAACAGCCATTGCCATTGCAAGCAAAAATCCTCTTGATTCTA
>JADFGC010000090.1:0-2160 GCA_022567895.1 Nitrososphaerota archaeon | reverse complement strand
GTGTGTGTAATTGGCCATATTTTTTCATAAGATTAAATGTTTTCTATATCCGACAAAACATCTTCCAGGTCGTCTAATTCAGAGGCATCAAGTTCTTCATCAACGTTATTTACATCAGATATTCCAGATTCTACTTCGTCAACTAGTGTTTCCTCTGTTGTAGGAATTTCGTCAGCTGGGGCTTCTATGACCTTAGGCTCTTGTACAAAAGTTGGTTGTTCGACTTTTTGTTGGCATCCAAGAAACAGAAATAATACAATAAATATTAATAGTGTAACTATAATTTTTTTTATCATAAACATACACCTCTTTATTAACCTATTTGAACGTTTCTATTTTGGAAATATATAAAGTTTTCTAATGGAATTAATTGTGAAAATAAAATTAATAAAAACAAAAAAGAAGTTGGTTTACTCTCCTTCTGGCTCATCTTCCTCTGATTCGGTTTCTTCTTCTGTCTCTTCTTCATTAACTTCTATTTCTGTTGCAATGTGAGAACCATTACTCAATACAACATCTACATCAACATGAAATCCAGGAGCTAAATCATTTAATGAATCAAAGTCTTCATCAAATTCTGTATCATCATTAACAAAAATTTGTAAAATTAAACCAACTAATGTAAAAAACATCGATTCTAAATTAATCTCATCTATTTTTCCTTCGAATTCAATTTCATCGTCTTCAATTTCATCATCAAACTCGTGAACCTTTTTCTTGTCCTCTTTTTGTAACTTGAAGCCTTTTGATCCTTGTTCTTCAATTTCCTGTGAATTGTTTTGTTCTTCATTAGCTACAAAGCCAAATTGGTTTGGCTCGGCTTGAAAAGTTTCATCAACTTGCTGGGTTTTATTTTCAGATAATGTAGAATAATCTAATTCTCTGCTTTTTTCATTTAGTGCATTTTGTCCTAAATCTAGGGCTGAATCAAATACTACTACAGAATCAATCAGTCCAGAATAATAGCTCCTGAAACTATCAACTTCAGAATTTTCAAAAGCGCCAACAAGTATGTCAGATTCTACAGATATTGATGTTAATGAAGAGATAACATACTGACCATCATCAATGGAAATGGTCTTGAGGTTATCTAGAGTATTTTCCTTGTTGCCGTTAATGAAAATACTAATTGATGAATCAGAAAATGTTGCTGCTATGTGGGTCCATTCTTCATTAACTAATGATTTTGATTGAATGCTTTGCCACTTTATTCCATCAAAAATAGAGAACATTGCAATTTTTTCAGGTTCCAAATTGTTGTTAATGGATAATTCAAATGTATTTTTCATGCTAATGATAGAAAATTTTGGAGAGCCACTTTGATAATTTGGCTTGGTCCATACAGATACAGTAAAGCCACTAATTTCTTTGGAAATATCTGGTGAAGGTATTTTTAGAAAATCATTCTTTCCATCTAAAAGAACTGCCGTATAATCATTGTGACTAAAGTCTTCTTTTTTATCATTTTTAGAATCACTTGATTCTTGTCCTGCTACAATTTGGATAAGAAATAGACTAACCAGTACCAAAATTGCTATCGCTATTAATGCACTCGATCTCAAATTCCCTTGCTACAAAATAATTTTGGGAATTAGTTAACTGTACAAAGTGTAATTTTGCTTAACGTTGATCATTTTTCATTAACCTTCCATCCAAAGCTTATCACATTAAGTACAATTCCAATCTACAAATCTAGGCTAGATTGTGTGCCTAGATTGTGTTATTCTTGTTATAACATACTACCAGATAATTGCAATCTAAAGTCAGAATTTTTATCAAAATGACACTTGAAACAAGGACCCAAAGTAGAGCAGGTATAGATAGTAAATTAAAAACACTACAATCAAAGCTAATTCAAGAATTAGCACGTAAAGCTGTATCTTGTATAAAGATTCGGATAAAAAAGCAAAAAAGCACATTAGAATTTAGGCATTTCATCATGAATTGTCTCACTGACGAAGATGTCACTAAAGAATTGAAAGATCGTTTTAAACCTACACGATATGAAGTCAGTGTTGCCAAGATTGCTATTACCTTGTATCGATATGAAATAATGCTTGGTGGCAGGAAAAAGGGAAAATTTTTCAAGGAGTTTCTTAATGAATGCATGATGTTAGAAGATTTTTCTCCTGAAATTTGTGAAGTGTATGGAATAAAATT
>JADFGC010000008.1:21857-31567 GCA_022567895.1 Nitrososphaerota archaeon | reverse complement strand
AGTTTTTTTGTAATTCACAAACTCGAACAGATTTTTCAAAGCAGAGCTAAAAAATGAATTGTAAATCGGTGTTCCAATTAGCCAAACATCGGCTTCCATAACATCTTTGGTTGCTTGTTTTGTTTTTTCACCGTATTCAACACCTGGTCCAGTATAGTAATCTATACCTCCTTCTGAAAGATTAATGAATTTTGTATTTTCATTTTTTGATTTTGCATATTCGTAAACATATTTCATCATAATCTGTGTATTTGCAGTCTTTCTTGGACTACCAGAAATAACTACAATCTTCACAACGTGTTTCGAATTGTTAATGTATTTAAACGGAAACTATTTCCAAATTTTTTAAAACGGGCTTGGAGGGCTTCGATCCCTCGACCTGTAACTTAGGAGGCTACTGCGCTATCCATGTTTCGCGTCACTTTATGACTCTGCGCCACAAGCCCAGCAAAAAACAAGCAAGTAATTATTTAAGCGTAATCAAGATTTGTTTTAATTAATTCCTGAATTTTATTCCAATCAGAATTTTGTTTTTGTTCCCATTTTTCATAATATACAACATCTTTTAGATTCAGTCTTGGAAGCCAACCTGCCTGTTCTAGATCAGGTTTCTCTGCAAATTTTTCTACATAACCCAAACACAAGTAAGCAATTGGTGTTACATAATCCGGAAGATTTAGGACATTTTTCAGAACATCATTTGAAAGAATGCTAACCCAACCAACCCCTATTCCTTCTGTTCTTGCAGCTAACCACAAATTTTGTACAGCACAACAAACACTGTAAATTCCTGTATCTGGAATACTGGTTCTTCCAATTACAAAAGGTCCAAATTTAGATGGGTCATAAGTGACACAAAGATTTACTGGTGAATCAAGAATTCCTTCTAACTTAAAAGACAGATATTTTGATTTTCTGGGTTCTTTGACCATATCTGAAGAAAGTTCTCTTTCTCTTTCGAAAGATTCCTTAATTTTCTTTTTTGTATCTTCATCTTTTATCAAAATAAAGTTCCATGGTTGTGAAAATCCAACTGATGGTGCATGATGGGCAGCCTTTAAAATTCTGGTTAGAATTTCTTCATCAATTGATTTTGATGTAAAATGCGATCTAACATCTCGTCTAGAAAAAATTGCTTTGTACAATCCATCTTTTTCTTCTTTAGAAAAATCTTTATCCATTATTACACATCACAATACTTCTTTCTATTCAGCTTTTCTTTTGTTAAACGTTAATAATGTCTCCAGCGAGTTTTGTACTTCATTGGGCCGGTAGTCTAGTCGGTTAGGATACCGCCTCGACACGGCGGTGATCGAGAGTCCGAATCTCTCTCGGCCCACTTTTCTTATTTTATAATCAAATTGAAGAAAATAACAAAGATGATTGGAAATCTTTTTCAATCAATGCCCAAGCTGTTTCAAGCGTAATATTTCCTTCAACTCTATATTGTATACTATCTCCATCCACTATCATCTGATAAACATCGGAATTAGCTTCCGTCCGAGCTAAATCCAAGAAATTTTTTAATGGAATTTCAGCACCTGGAGAAAATATAGCCCTACCCGGCATTGCAATATCTACTGTTGAATATGAACCAATTCCAATATGCTTTCCATTTGCATACAACTCATAACTGATTATGGGAACAGTGAACGTTTTTTTCCCAGGATTTTTTACAAGTAAAGAAACTTGTAGCTTTACCGTATTTTCTACTGTATTAACTTGAATAACTTCTACACTTTGTAATTCTATTTCAGCTTGTTCAATTTCAGGATTATCTAAACTTCCCCAATAAACAATAAAACCCATAAGACCAAACATAGCTGCGATTGCAGCATAAACTGTCATTTTACTCTGTAGAGCCAAATCAAATACTTACATTCTGTACAACTAAAAAACGTTATCAAGATCCAAATACATAATATTTGATTCAATCAAACCATGCACAATGAGCATGGAACAAGCTATAATCACTTGGATTCATCTTGTTTCTGCAGCTGTTTGGGTTGGTGGTACTTTATTCATTGGTGCAGTATTAGCACCACTTCTCAAAAAAATGTCAATGTCATTAGAAGAAAGAATTCAAATGATGGTACTAGTTGGAAGAAGATTTAACAAAATTGCTGTGCCTTCTTTAATCATTCTTATTGCTACCGGCATTTACAATTCTCAACAAGTCATAATTAATCCTGATAGTTTGCTGTCAACAAGTTATGGTAGCTTTCTTTTAGTAAAGATAATCCTAGTAATTGCACTCATTATTGCTTTCATTGTTCATGTACGAATAATTCGTAAGGACGTTGAACAAAAAATTATTTCAAAAGAAATGACAGAAAAACAAATCCAGAAACTTAGAAAAAAAATAATTATTCTTGGTGAGATAATTGTTGTTCTTTCTGTAGCAGTTTTATTCTTTGCAGCATTATTAGATGCTGGTGTTTGAATTACCTGTAATTCTTACCTCATAACCATCATCTAGCTTTCCTATACCATACTTGCAACCAGTTATTTTAGATGTAACATACAAGTTTGTTTCAAGATGTTTTGATATTTTTTGAACTCTAAATTTTGACATATCTTTTGAAAGACTAGCAGGTAATACTAGCATATCAGCTAGATGATAATCTACACCTAACTCACAAGTGAGAAAATCATTTGAAACATTTTCTGAAAATTTACCTTTTTTAGAATCATATAGTCCATCTGAACCTATAATTGAATCAGAATCTTCACTAAAAATCAACATTGAACTTCCATGATCAATGGCAGTTTCTTCTTTTACATCTGTAATAACTGAAAATCCTTTCTTTTCAATTTCTTTCTCTGTATTTTCTATAGAATTCATAATAACATCTTTAGATATTTTTGAGAAAGAACAGAATAATTTTACATCTTTTGTTTTTCTTTGAAGTAAATTTATTGGCACAATATTTTTTGATGGAAAAACTTCAATGTCTATAATCCCCCCACCCTTAGGATAATAACCTCTTTTTTTGATGTTCATTGAAAAATCTATTCCTAAGCGAGAATAGGCTTCAGCTAAAACATGTTTTGTATAGTTGCCAGTAGGACTCCATAAAACATCAGTACCACCAATAATTGAAAGTTTTAGCTTTTTTCCTGTTAATGCAACTGCAGGAATTATTACTTGCAAAAGTAGAGAAATACTTCCTGCAGTTCCAATATTTACTTCAAGAGAACAACTTTTCACTTCATGAGGAATAAATTTGATTGAAGTAGAACCAATTTTCAAACCTTCTACATTTGCATTACAAATTTTTGATAATAATTTTATCGAAGTAAGATGCTGAGCTCTTAATCCAGGGATTTTACGATTTTTTCGTATATTCTCAATTTGAACAGGAGTTTTTCTAATACATGATAGAGTAACTATACTTCTAATTATCTGACCTCCACCTTCCCCAAATGAACCATCAATTTTCAGAGTTTCCATTGATTAGTTAAAATCAAAGAACTTTATGATAGTTTTTTAAAGAATCTAGAGCGATTGCAAATCATGAATGGCCTTTTAATTGGTCGGTTTCAACCTTTTCATCTTGGACATCTTGTTGCTCTAAAATTTTCATTATCTAAAGTTGAAAAATTATGGATAGGTATTGGAAGTTCTAACAAACCTAATCAAAAACAAAATCCATTCTCTGCAGATGAAAGAAAACAAATGATTCTCTCTTCAATTGATGAATCCATTTCAAATAGAATTCAAATTTTCTACATCCCTGACCTAGAAAATCATGAAAAATGGATTGAAAATATAGATACAACTGTGCCGAAATTTGATGTTGTTTTTTCTAATGATGAGCTAACCCAATTTCTTTATTCAAAGCGTGGAATCAAAGTTATTTCTGTACCATTTACAAATCGAGATGTTTTATCAGGTACTAATATTAGAGATAAAATAAACTCGAATCAAAAATGGGAAAATCTTGTTCCAGAGGGTACTAAAAAAATTCTCCAAGAACTTTGTGCTAACGATCGTTTGAAGAGTCTTTAATTATAAATAAAGCCATCAAAGAACTTCTGACAGGCGAAATTATTTGGAATATCTTGCAATGTTACCTGGTCCAACAAATGTTCCTGAACGAGTTATGAGAGCAATGTTTGCACATATTATTAATCACAGAAGTGATGATTTTGTAGAGTTATACACAGAGGTTATTGAAAAAACTCAACAAGTCTTTCAAACACAAAACGATATTGTTGCACTTTCTGCATCTGGAACAGGAGCAGTTGAAGCATCTGTTGTTAATTTAATTAAAAAAGGTGACAAAGTCATCATCCCAGTTAATGGAGAATTTAGTAATAGATTATCTCAAATGATAGAATGGCAAGGAGCAAATGTTGTAAAGCTTGAAACCCCACCAGGACAAAATGCTACATTAGATCAAATTAAAGAAGCCTTTGATAACAACAAAGATGTCAAAGCATTCTATGTTGTTCATAATGAAACTTCAACAGGAACTATGGTACATTATCTTGATAAAATTTCTGATCTAACATCACGTAACGATGCATTCTATATTGTCGATTCTGTTTCTATACTGGGCGGAACACAATTACCACTTGATAAATGGAATGTAGATGTATGTATGGTTGCTGCACAAAAAGCTTTAGCGGCTCCTCCAGGAATTTCTCCGATATCAATTAGTCCAAGAGCCAAAAAATACATGATTGAAAATCCACCACCTACAATGTATTTCAATTTAGCAAGATACTTCAAGTATTATGAAGAATCAAAACACACTCCATTTACTCCTGCTCTACCATTATTGTACGCATATAGAGAAGCACTCAGAATGATTCTTGAAGAAGGACTAGAAGCAAGATTCAAACGGCATAAGGCTTGTTCTGACGCATTATATGCAGGACTAAGTGCTATCGGCCTAACACCATTTGCAAAAGAAGAAGATCGTTCAACCACCATTATTGCTTTGAATTATCTAGATGGTTTGGAAGATAAAACATTTAGAAACACACTAGCACAAAAATTCCGAGTTTTAGTGGCTGGTGGATTTGGAAACTTGAAAGGAAAAGTTTTCAGAATTGGATGTATGGGAGAAGTAAACAAATATCATGTTATGAGAACCATCTCAGCAATTTCTTCTACGCTTGCAATTATGGGCTATCAAACAAATGCACAAGAAGGACTAAAGATTGCTGAAGATAAACTCAAAACTCTCTAAATTCATGTTAACTTAATATTAGGAAATTCAAGAGCGTGTACATTGACTTTCAATAAAGGCTCATTGATCTTAGTGGATTATACTGCAAAAGTAAAGAACACTAACGAAGTTTTTGAAACAACTATTGAAGATGAAGCAAAAAAATATTCAATTCATGATGCTAACATAAAATATCAACCCAAACTTGTTTCCGTTGGAGAGTCTTGGGTCCTTAAAGGTCTTGATGAAGCATTAGCTAACACAAAAGTTGGTGACAAGCTAACCGTAGAAGTTACTCCTGACAAAGGATTTGGCGAAAGAGATTCTGGCAAAGTTCGAATGATTCCATTAAGAAAACTTGGTGAGGATGCTGAGAAAGTCTCTGTTGGAGATACAATTGACATTGATAACAAACAAGCTATAATACGCTTTATTGGATCTGGAAGAGTTCAAGTTGATTACAATCACAGATATGCTGGACAAACTATTCTTTATGATGTAAATGTTGTAAAATCTTTAGAATCAGATGAGGACAAGGTTCATGGAATACTAAAAAGACATATTCCAGTTGAAGATTCAAAACTAATTTTCAAAAAAACTGGTAACTCTCTTGATATTACGGTACCTGAAGAAATGTTTCGCGCAGATGGTCTTCAAGCCATGAAACATTTCATTCAGATGGATATTTTCAAATTTGTTCCTAGCCTACAAAAAATTAACTTTATTGAGACTCACGAGAATAAGCAGAAAGAAAAACCAAAAGAACAAACAAAAACTGAAACTAAAAAAGAAGAAAAACCTGTAGAACAAAAAACTGCTTAGCTAAATTACCTTAGTACTTTTTGCAAGAGATAATGCTTTGTTTTTAGTCATTTCTACTTCTTTCAAAATTGTATATCTTTCTGGCCTCATATCTTGTGCTATCGTTAATGCTTTTACAACTTGATCTGGTTTTAATCCAATTTGTTTAGCTGTTGTTGGGGCACCAACATTTTTCAATGTCTTGATAATCGTTTTCCAATCTTGTCCTTGTAGCTTTGCCATCATAATTGCACCTATACCACATTTCTGTCCATGAAGACCAACTCCTGGAGCAATCTTATCAAGTGCATGTGAAAACAAGTGTTCAGCACCAGAACAAGGTCTACTACTACCAGCTATGCATGACGCAACACCTGCACTGATTAATGCTTCAACAATCACTCTTACATCCAATCCTTTTTTTGCAAACAATTCGGAATTCTCAATGACTATTTTTGCACTCAATAATGATAGACTTGCAGAATATCTTCCATAATACTCTCCTACCTTATCTCTACCCAATTCCCAATCTTTTACAGCAATAATGTTGGCAATTAGATCCCCACATCCACTAGCAAGTAGGTGTTTTGGGGCCTTTTTGACGATGTCAATATCTACAAAAACTCCAAGTGGCGCAGTAGCTACAATGGAATGAGGTTTATCACTTTTAACGGAAACAAATGGACTTGCAATACCATCATGGGATGCAGCAGTTGGTATGCTTACAAAAGGCTTTTTGAGATTAAATGCAATCATTTTTGCTATATCTACAGAACGACCGCCACCAATTCCTACAACTAACTCACCTTTGTCTTTCTTTACTTTGTTTTGGACATTTTTTATTGATCTTAACTCATTGTCTTTTGTAGTATGCCAGACAAACTTTATCTTTGAAACTCTAAGAGATTTTTCAATTTTTTTCTGAAGAATCTTCTTCACATGCTTGCCTGTAATCAAAGACACCTTCTTTGGTTTTTCAAGGGATATGAGAAAATCACCAATTTTTCCAATATTTTTTTCTCCTATCACAATTAGCCTTGGTAATTCCATTGTGTGTGACGGCATGCGATCTAGATTTTTTGTCATTATTTACCATTTCACAGGAACAAAAAGTTATTTAAAAGGGTGTTATCCTTTTCACATTATCTCTAACAGGTGTATTTTTTGTCAAATAATGTCGAAGAAAAGATTTTGCATGGAACTACTACCGTAGGTATCAAAGCCAAAGATGGTGTTATACTTTGTGCTGATATGAGAGCAAGCGCAGGATACTTTATTGCAAATAATAACACAATGAAAATTCAAAAAATTGATGAACATGCTGGCATAACAATGGCAGGAGGAGTTGCTGATGCACAAAACATCACTGACATCTTGCGTTATCATGCTAATATTCATCGAATTGAAAAACAAGAACCAATTCCAATAAAATCATTAACTAGACTTACATCTCTTATCTTTCATCAAAATAGAGGTTATCCATTTATTGCTGACATACTAGTTGGTGGATATGATAATGCTGGACCTGCATTGTTCAATATTGATATGTTTGGTTCAGTTGAAGAAAAAACCTATGTTACAACTGGCAGTGGTTCTCCAGTTGCTTATGGTTTACTTGAAGAAGAATATCGTGATGATCTCACAGTAGAAGAAGCTAAAGTAATAGCTCTTAGAGCAGTAAAAGCAGCTATTACAAGAAATATTGGAACCGGTGACGGAATCAATGTCTCAATAATTGACAAAGATGGATTTCGCCTTTTAACAAAAGACCAAAAGAAAGCAATCATCACACTATAGTGATTTAATGCAAAGAAAACAACAACAAAAAGAATTACCTCCTAGTAGCCAAAACATAATGGCAACCATACTGCAAAGTATACCAAAAGAAGCAAATGTTACAAAAATAGAATACGAAGGACCACGAATTGCACTTTACACTAATACTCCAAGATATCTAATGGAGAACAATGAAATTATTTCAAATCTTGTAAATGTAATTAAAAAAAGAATTGTAGTAAGAACAGATGAATCCATTAGAAAATCAGAAGAAGAAGCAAGACAAATTCTCACACAACTAATTCCCAAAGACGCTGATCTTCAAAGTACATTTTTTGATACAGCTACAGGCGAAGTCTCTCTGGAAGCAAAAAGACCATGGCTTCTTCATAGAAACGCACAAGAATTCAATCATCCTGAAGTAACAGAAAAAATTGGCTGGAAATTAAGGATTAGAAAAGCAACAACAAATCCTTCTAGTACTATTCAGACAATAAATTACAATCTAAAAATCTCATCAGCCGACAGAAGTAAACAACTGAGACAGATTGGCGATGAAATCTTTAGGCCAAGATTAACCCAAAAATCTGAAGTTTCATTATTTACTCTTGGAGGATTTGGTCAAGTAGGCCGTTCTTGCATGCTTTTGACTACTGCAGAAAGCAAAATTTTGATTGATTGTGGAATTAATCCTGGAGCACGAACTCCTTCAGAATCTTTTCCTAGATTAGATTGGGCAAGCATTACACTTGATGATCTTGATGCGGTGGTAATTGGTCATGCGCATCTTGATCATACGGGCTTTTTGCCAGTTTTGTGCAAATATGGTTACAAAGGTCCTATCTATTGTACAGAACCAACACTTCCAATGATGAATCTGATTCAGTTTGACGCAATCAAAGTTGCATCTGCACAAGGTAGAACTCCAATGTATTCAGACAGAGACGTTAAACAAATAATGAGACAAGCAATCACTCTTCCTTACGGAACGGTAACTGACATTTCACCTGACATTAAACTTGTTTTGGCAAATGCGGGACACATTCTTGGTTCTGCACTTTGTCATTTTCACATAGGAAACGGTGATCATAATTTTGTATACTCTGGTGACATAAAGTTTGCAAAAAGTATTCTCTTTGAATCAGCGAGTTGGAATTTCCCAAGAGTTGAAACTCTCCTAATTGAGAGTACTTATGGTGCAAAAGAAGACATTCAACCTTCAAGGCAGGAAGTAGAATCTGCCTTCATCAATGCCATAAACAATACTTTGACTGACGAAGGTAAGATCTTAATTCCTATTCCTGCTGTGGGTCGTGCACAAGAAATCATGATGGTTATAGATCATTATATGAAATCAGGTGAAATGGTGGAAGCGTCAGTATTTACAGAGGGTATGATTTCTGAAGCATCTTCAATACACGAGGCTTATCCTGAATATCTTGCAAGAGAACTACGACAGAAAATTTTAGAAACTGATAATAACCCATTTGATTCTGAATACTTCACAAACATTGAACATCCTGATGCAAGAGAAGAACCTCTTCGTGACGGATCACCTTGCATAATTTTGGCTACATCTGGAATGTTAGAGGGTGGTCCTGTTCTAGAATATCTCAAAAACATTGCTCCTGATAAAAAGAACAAGATCTTGTTTGTATCATACCAAGTAAATGGTACACTTGGAAGACGAGTACTTGATGGCTCAAAACAAGTATCGTTGATGGGTAAAGAGGGAAAAGTACAAGTTGTAAACATTAACTGTAGCATTGAAAAGCTTGATGGATTTAGTGGTCACAGTGATTATAACCAATTAATTTCATTTGTACACAAACTTAGACCAAAACTTCGTCGAGTTCTTGTTAATCACGGAGAGAGAAGAAAATCAGAAAATCTCTCAATGTCAATTAGAAGAATGTTTAGAGTAGCTTCTCATTATCCACAAATACAAGAAGC
>JADFGC010000008.1:20031-21757 GCA_022567895.1 Nitrososphaerota archaeon | reverse complement strand
ATAAAACTATTTTAGATCGTATTCTGGCTTCCAGATTTTTACGTTAGAGGGTGCGACAATAATTCTTTCTTCACCTAATCTTGCAATATCTGCGCCAGAAGTTTTTGCAATTGAATAAAGCTCTTCAACTACTTTTCTTAGTTGGTCTACATCTTTTTGTGCAAGTGGAGTAACTCTAAGAATTAGAATCATGTTCTTTTTGATATCTTCTTTTATCGAATGAAGATCACTTGGGTCTCTGATAGTTATTGCCTTCAGATAGATACTACTTTCTTGTTTTTGCATCCTGATGAGAAAAGCGATCTACTTATTCAAAAACTCTTCTTTGTTATATGAAATCACGAACCGAATTTTCAGGCTAAATTCTGAATTTTAGGTATGATGATTCTTGAGCACATTCTGCTTGAATCTCTTGTTTTTCATTGTTTTTTTGTGATAGAACTATTTGTTTGGAATCATTTGGAGCATCAGAATAACGCAATGTTACTGACGATGCGAACTCTTTATAATTATCAGCCGTGCTTCCTCGCAACATCGAAGTTGGACCAACATGATCTTTAGCTTCTAGAATAATGTCATCAGGTAATGCAAGTAGTGTAATGTTTGAATTTTCTTCTTTGCTTCTTCCAACAATTAGCTTTGTATGTTCATCTAATCTGAAATGTCTTCCAACCTTTAGTAAATCAATATCATTGAACGTTGGAGTTTCGGTGTGATCAAAAAGATCAGAACATCTTTTACCAAATGCTTTGTCAGTTAATAAACATCCGCCACCTGCATTTGGAGGATCAACAATACCAAACTCTTTTGCCATCTGTAATTGTATTTTTCTTGAACGACCTCTAATCATTCCAAGATCTTCTCTTTTTATTAAACCATTTTTTTCCGGATCTGTCTTTGGTAGTAAAGCTGCTGAAAGTGGTCTTACAATTTTTCCTTCAAGATTAGATTCTTTTTCAATTATTTTTAGTGCAGGTCTATGTTGACTCATTGGTCTTTGTCCTACAACTTCACCAGAAATTATAAACTCTGCACCAATTTCTTCCATGTGTTTTTTTGCTGCTTCAAACATCATTGCTCTGCAATCAATACATGGATTAAAACCAGCACCACGTCCATGCTTCGGATTCTTTAACATCTCAATGTATTCTTCACCAAGAAATGCTGTCTTTAGTGGAACGTTTAGTGCCACTGCTCTGTTTACAATATCAAAACCACAACCTTTACCACAATCAAAATCACAAAATGGTGTTCTAAGTGCTAGTGCATGTACTTCAAATCCCTGCTTTTGCATCATTTTCACGGCTAGCTGGCTATCTAACCCTCCTGATAGTAATGCTACCACTTTTTTCTTTGATGATTTTGTTTGTTCAGTCATTAATTCTCAAAGTTAATACTCCACTATACAAACTTTGCAGCAGAAATAAATTAAGAAAATGAAAATTTTGTGTGTGAAACAACGTCGATCAAAACTATTGAAATTTGCAAAAAAAATCAATTGTGATACTTTGGTAACTTTTGAACCTGAAAATCTATTCTATATGACCGGTTTTTGGGGTGAAGCCATAGGAATTCTAGAAAAAAATGGTAAAACAACAATTATTGCACCTGAATTAGAGGTTGGAAGAGCAAAAGAAGAATCAAAGAACTGTGATGTAATAACATCCGAAAGAGGAACTGGATTAATTTCTTCTCTTACAAAAAAAATTAAAGGAAAAAAAGTTTG
>JADFGC010000008.1:10563-19932 GCA_022567895.1 Nitrososphaerota archaeon | reverse complement strand
ATTAAAAAAATCAGTTCGTGGAATAAAACACTCTACAGAACCATTTTACAATGCAAGAATTGTCAAAGATTCAAGCGAAATAGTTATTCTAAAAAAAGCTTCAAAAATTATTGATGAGATGTTTGAAATTTGTTCAAATAAAATAAAAAAAGGTCAAAAAGAATCAGAACTCCAAGCAATTTTAATGTCTTATGCTATTGGTAAAGAAATGTTTGATACAGGATACAAATCAACTTTGAATCCATTAATTATTGCTGGAGGACCAAATGGTGCATTACCCCATGCACAAGTAACAAACAGAAAATTTTCAAACGGCGATCTTATTGTAGTTGATTTAACACTCCGATACAATGGATATGTATCTGATGCAACTAGAACATTTGGTTTAGGAAATATTCCTGAAATAGCAAAAGAAGTATATGAAATTGTAAAAGAATCACAAAAACTAGGTCTCAGAGCTGTAAAACCTAATACTTCTTGTAAATTGATAGATAAGACATGTAGAGATTACATTAAGAAACAAAACTTTGGAAAATACTTTACTCATTCAACTGGTCATGGTATTGGACTTGAAGTACATGAACAACCAAACATCTCATATCGTAGTACAACAAAACTTGAAAAAGACATGGTAATAACAGTTGAGCCTGGAATCTACATTCCAAAAAAATTTGGTGTAAGAATTGAAGATTCCTTAATTGTAAAAGACAAACCAATTCTTTTACATAAATTTACAAAAGATCTAGTTATAGTATAACAACTCAACAGTTTCTAATTGCTTTCCACTTCTTCTAGAATTTTTTCTACTTCTATCCTGTGTTCTCTACAGTATAATCCTGAATCTTTACAATCTGGGCAGTTCAAATACTTGATGAAATTAATCAAATCTAAGCAGATTCTAAAATCATCCATTATAGATCTTTCTACTAAATTATATCTGGCATAACTCGAAAAAACGTGGGCATTTTTCTTCATTTTTCTTAAATTTCAAACCTAAATAACATGAAATTTGATTTTAAAATTAGTAATAATGGATAGCTGTGATACTAGGACTAGAGCATACAAAAATGGAAAAACATTTGATCAGTGCAAAGAACTTGCAGAAAAAATGAACTCTTTATTGCAACAACAGATAAACGATAAAGGCAAAGTTCTGTGGAGTGAGCTTTTAGTAAAAGTAGATCATGATGAACTTGTTTACAAACTCACTTTGAAATATCTACGACGTGATGGATTTGATATAGGAAACTCAAAAAATCCTGAAATTAAAAAATTTTAAACACGAATAATTCCGTTATTGATTAACCATTCAATACTAATTAAAAATTCATCATCAGTGATTTTATTGTCAATCCAATATCCAGCACTTGTTTTTATCCAACTTGGAATAGTTATCGCAGATTCATCTTCTGAGGACTCTGCATATGGTACATAAATGACGCCATTTTGAATTAACCATTGAAACCCATTTACTAAATCAACATCCGAAGTAAATCCGTCTACCCAATATCCAGTGGTAGTTTTTATCCATGAGGGAATAATCGCAGGTGTAGGATCATTAATTCCTGTTTTAGCTTCTTCCTTACTCTCTTGAATTTCTAATTCAATATAGTGTAAACTTCGCTCTAGAAGTTTTTGCATCCTATCTTCTTCCTGATAATTCCATAATGGATCTTCATACAAACTACCACAAACTCTTGCTTCGATTGAATAATGATAATTTTCTATGAACCAATCAAGGCCTAACACTTCATACTGAGGATAAACATCATGACAAAATTCGATATCGTTCATAGAAAATTCAAATTCAGCTGTAAAAGCATTGGTTGCATTTGGAAATAATAAAATTAATCCAAAAACAAATGTTATTTTCATTAAAGTCATCAAATATTTTTCTGAAGAATCCTTACTTGATAAATTCTTCTACTAATTCATTAACAACTATTAGAAAAAATTACTAAAATTATGAAATTTTTAGTGTAAACCTCACTAGAATATTTTCATAATCTCTCATATGATTAAATCACAAAATTTCTCAAATTTCTGTGTAATATGAAATTATTACATTAACCAAAATTCATGACTATTTTTGTAATTATGCATTGTTACAATTGATCCCTTTTTAATACAAATTTTCATGTTTGGTTTTTAGACATGATTAGTCTGGGAGTAAAAAGTTGACACAAGAATTGTATAATCATCTAATAGAAAAAAACACCTCTATTATTAGCATCGATGAATTAAGTTCTCAAATTTCAAAACTATTAGACCTAGAAGAATTAGATGCACAACTTTATCTTAACTTGTTAAGGATGGGTCCTGTTACTGCAAGTGCATTAGCAAAAGAACTTAACATTGATAGAACAAAAGCTTACAGAACTATTGATAAGTTGTTACATCTCAAAATTGTTTCAACAACTTTTTCAAAACCAAAACTTTGTATTGCAAATAAACCAGAAGATGTTTTAGAAAATATTCTTGATACAAAACAATCTCAAGTAGAAAAAATTAGAAACGCAAAAGATTATCTGATTACAACTATTAAAGAATCAATTCCAACAAACTATAAAAGTAGTTTACCAAGCTTCCATATTGCACAAGGAACTGATCATATCTATTCTGAAGTTGAAAGATTAATAGAAAATGCTACAAGTACTGTTTACATTGCCACTACAATAAAAGACCTAGCAAAAATGTATCACACAGATATCCCGGAAAAAATTAAAATCTGTGAAAGAAATGGAGGAAAAGTTTGTTTACTTACACAATTATCAGACAAAAATCATCTACCATTTGTTAAAAGATTTGGTGCATCTGAAACACGAATAGGTGAACTTAGTTCAAAGGGAAGAATGATTGTTGAACAAGGAAAACAAATGATAATGTCTGATGTTGTATGGGAAGATTCTGATGCACAAAATGTTCAATATGATTATGCTATTTGCACAGACTCAAATGAAATAGTTAATAACATTTTCATGCTGTGTTCTTTCCTATGGAAGAATGGTAAATCTTTAAAAAGAAAAAATTTTAATTTAAAAATTAATAAAACCTAAAAATAATTTTTTACATATAAACTTATTACTACAAAATTATTTTTAAATAAAAATCACAAAAAATATTTTTGTCACATAACCATATGACAATTGAACATCATTAAATAACATACATCGTAATACGTTGCATTGAAACTACAAACAATCCGTCAAGGGGTAAAATCAGGAATTAGTTTGAAGGGCTTTAGATTGGATGTACTAGACATTGGTTTCATTGCTCTTCTAGGAATGATAACCTATCAAGGACAGACCATACAGGCTATATGCTCTACTGGTTTCTGTGGATTTTAGTTAAAATCTCCAACTATAATCCCACTTTTTCTTCATTTTTCATTTTACACCAACAATTTGGACTACAATCTGAAGAGTTTTGAGGATTGATTATCTCTGACATTTCAAAACCAGTACTATGGGAACTTATTTAATGAATTTTCCAAATTATAACTTAATCTTAAGCAGATTTCTAACTGTTTGAAATATCTTTGACGATAAGAATGACAAAATCCGTATTTTCTAATTTTAACAGTCTTATACTAATCACCAATCAAAATAAAATTCCATTTGGTACGAATGCGTTAAGAATTACATTTCTGATCATGTTTGCTAAATCTGTAAGAACTTTAATCTGTTCCATAATGATAGCATCTTTTTTACGAACCTGCTCTTGTAGTTCTGCTACTTTGACTTCTAGCTCTACCATTTTATTGAGGCGTGTATCCTGGGCAATAATACTTGATTCTGATGGAAGTTCAATCGATGTAGCAACAGGAGTTGGTCTTTGGTTTTGTTCTTCTTTAAGCTCTATTAGCATATCAGATAAAACAACAAGTCTGTCCTCACCATCATACTTCCATATATCATCATTGTAAATCATTAAACAATCAGATGCCTGATCGGCGTGTTTTTGTATTCGCCACTGATTTTCATCAAGTAATTTGTAACTAGGATACCAATCTTCACACTTTTGCATAACTTGAATTCTGTCTCTTTCTTTAGCAAGATCATAGTGATTGTTATTCATTTTACTGTACTTGTTGTTAATGACTGTCTCACAATTACGTTTTGCAACAGTTTTTTCTGCAACTGTAAAGTCTTCATTTGCATCAACTTCAATCCAACAAGCAAGGATCTCGTCTCGTATTTTTGCATCCCCATCCGAAATATTTTGGGCAGAAGCTGGGATAACCATAGAGATAAGGACTAGAAATGCGAGGGGATACCCAAGCTTTATCATTGAGTAAAAATATCACAGAAAAATCATAAAGTAGATCTACAGACAATCGAACAAAACAATCTTTTTATAATTTGAATAGATTTTTCGCGTAGAAATTGATAGTAATCAATAACTAGATGTGAAATCTGGCAGGATATACTTAAAACGAATGTTGTAGTCTATAAAAGAGAAATTGTTGGGCACAATTCATTCTGAGAATGAACAACTTATAAAAAAAATTGTAGAGTTAGATAGCATTATTCGTTTTGGAGCAATTTGTAATAGATTTGGTGAAATTACTGCCAAGTTCTCACGTGTTGGTGTTACACTTCACCTCAATGAATATGAAACATCAAAACTTCTTCGTGAAGCAGCAAACTCTTGGCATTATCGTCATCAATTATCATTCAAACTTGGAAAAGGAAAATTTGTTTTAGCAGTATATGAAAAACTGATTCGACTAACGATTCCAATTGACCAAGAAAATTTATTGTTGTTAACCCTGGAAAATTTTGATAATATTCCACAACTTGTAGAAAATGTCCACAAGTTAATTGAAAATTTAAACGATTCATGATCCAATGCGGTGCATTCTTACTGCTTAACTAATCAATTTAGAATACAGAATTATCTATACCAAAGCATGTCGGGAAGAGAAGCCATAATATGCTTGCTTTGAGCCATATATTCCCATGACTCATCTTATCCCGAATAGATTAATTATAATGAATTTTGTTGATTTTTGTGAAGTTACCACTTTCAAATTATGTTTGGTATGATGGAAAACTAATTCAGCTAAAAAATGCTAAAGTTCCCATAACGACTCATGCAATACATTATGGAACATCTATTTTTGAAGGAATCAGAGCTTATTGGAATTCTAAAAACCTCTATATCTTTAGATTAGAAGATCACATTAAACGATTCAGAAATTCCGGGAAATTCTATTCTATTTCATTAAATTATTCTGATAAAGAAATTAAAAATGGAATCATTAATCTTTGCAAAAAAAACAAAATGAAAAAATCATGTTACATTAGACCATTTTACTTCATAGGTGAATATGGAATCAATTTACACGTAACAAAAAAAGCTCCAACACATCTTGCAGTCTTTATGTTTCCTTTTGGTAATTTATTTAACAAAAATGGAATCACTGCAGGAATATCTTCTTGGAGAAAATTTTCAGATGCTTCTACACCAACTCAAGCTAAAATGGGAGGAAACTATCTAAATTCAATTATTGCTACACAAGAAGCAAAAAGAAAACGATTTGATGAAGCAATTCTTTTGGACATGTCCGATAATGTTAGTGAAGCACCAGGCGAAAACATTTTCATTGTAAAAAATAAAGAAATTATTACTCCTCCACTTTCATCATCCGCTCTAAAGGGAATTACAAGAGATTGTGTCATAAAAATCTCCAAAGATTTAGGATTCAAAGCATCAATTAAAAAAATTAAGAAACAACAACTACTTTCCGCAGATGAAGTTTTTCTTAGTGGAACTGCTGCAGAAATAACACCAATTATTAAGATAAATCACAAAAAAACTGGAAATGGAAAGGTTGGTAAAATAACAAAATTGTTAATGTCATCATACACCGACATAGTAATGAATAAAAACAAAAAATATTCTAACTGGTTAACTAAGGTGTATTAATTGAAAGTTGTACAAATTGGAACAGGAGGATGGGGAAAAAACCATGCTAGAATCCTTTCTCATCTAGGAGTTCTTTGTGCAATTTGTGACGTTGATAAAGAAAAAAGCGAGGAATTTGGAAAAAAATATTCTGTAAACTCGTATGATTCAATTGATTCTTTACTTAATTCAGAAGAATTTGATGTTGCTTTTGTGTGTACTCCTACCTCAACACATTCTTCTATAGCCTCACAACTAATACAATCTCACAAACATGTTTTCGTTGAAAAACCATTAACTTATCTATCAGAAGAAGGTGAAGACCTACTCGAGCTTGCAAATAAAAACAAAACAGTTCTTTCATGTGGTTATATTGAAAGATTTAATCCAGCTGTTAGAGTTGTAAAGGATTTTGTTAAATCAAAAAAATATGGTGAACTTGTGATGTTGGAATTTCATCGTGAAAATAGAATGCCATTACACATTAAAGATGTTGGAATTATCTATGATACGTCTGTTCATGACATAGATACTGCTATGTGGCTTTTTGATGAAACACCTGAGGTTATTTTTGCAAAGGCTGGCAAGATAAAACATGAGCATGAAGATTTTGCTAGCATAATGCTTGGATTCAAAGACAATAAAGTTGCAATAATTTCATCAAACTGGATTACTCCAACAAAGGTTCGTCGCTTTGACGCTGTTTGTACAGACGGAATAATCTCATCTGATTTTCTAACTCAAGAAATCATAGTTGAAACAAAGGATTCTACTGAAAAACCAAAACATGAAAAACAAGAACCACTCTTGTTAGAAATTCAAAACTTTCTTGGTGCTATTGATGGAAAAAATGAATTAATTGTAAAACCTGAACATGCAGTAAATGTCACAAAAATTGCTGAAGCTGCACTTTTATCAAGCCAAAAAGGAGTACCAATCTATCTCGATCTAAAATGAAGAAAAAAATGATGGAAATACTTGTCTGTCCAATCGATAAGCACTTTCCACTTGAAATTTTTGAATCAAATTCAAAAGAAGACTTGGTTATTGAAGGTGCCTTATACTGCTCAGAATGTTCACGTTTCTATCCTATTTTAGAAGAAATTCCAATATTATTGCCTGATGAATTAAGAGATAAAAAGCAGGACATGGATTTTTTAAAAAATAATGTGAAAAAATTTCCTGAAAAAATAATTAAACAGGGCTCTCCTTGGCATTTATAATCAAAGTTTTTTAAACAAAAATTGGTGAAGGTTTCATGCTGCACATCAAAGATGAAAGAAGAATTTTTAATGAAAAATATTGGGATGAAAAATTAAAAATAAGTATAGGAAAAGATACTGTTATTGAACCAGGTGCAGTAATTTATGATAACTGCAAAATTGGTGAAAGTTGTATAATTGGTACATCAGCTGTATTAAAGTCAAATACAGAAATTGGTGATCATTCAATTTTTGGAACTTTGTCAGCAACAGAGGGAAACGTCAAAATCGGCTCGTGGACAACAATCCACACTCAATGTCATGTCACTTGGGGAATGGAAATCGGAAACAATGTGTTTATTGCTCCTTTTTTCTATACGGCTAACACTCCAATGATCAGCCATGGCAAATTTGGCTATCCAAACACAACAGATGATCCAAGGTATCCACCCAAAGTTGAGGACGGCGTGAGAATTGGAGAAAATGTTGGACTAGCTCCAGGAGTTACTATTGGCGCTGATAGCTCAATAGATATGTGTTGTTTAATTACAAAAGACGTTCCTCCAAATTCTCACATACGAGCTGGTAAAGCAGTTGTTGGAAGATCAATTGAATAAAAACCAGTCTTAGTTAGTAATTTGTTTTCGAAATACCCAATTCTTAGTCTTAGACAAAATAATTATCCATGCAACTACAAGTAATACAGCAGCTATTGCTTTAATTCCTGATGAAAAAATTTGGTTGAGATCTCCGTAACCCGTAATTGAAATTGGTCCTAAAACCATAACTGCTATCCCTCCACCAATTATCATTAGAAACCACATTATTCCAAGAAATACAAAGATTGAACCTTTCAAATTGTAATCTCCATCATAATTGCAGATATTATTGCTAATATTCCCGAAAAGATTGCTAACTTGAAAATAGTATAACACACTTGTTTTTCCGAAAGTGGGCCTCCAGCAAGAATCAATCTTACCAGAGTTATTGGAGCCTTCTTTTCTGATGTCGCTTTCAACTTGAAATCATCCATAATCTCTACTGGTTTTTCCTTGATTTGTCTATGCTCAACTATTCTTTTCATACTTGACAGGAACAAAAATGAGTTTATCACTGCAGGCAAAAGAGCAATTGCAGCTATAATTTCTATACCGCCAACTATGGCAATGGTTCCATACATTGCACCAAACGTTAAGGCACCAGAATCTCCAGGAAAAATTTTACTTGGAAATTTATGATATTTGTAAAACGCTAGTGAAACAAAACCTAATGGAAGACTAGCTATAGCAATTTCATAATTTTGTATGATAAATAAACAAATTGTTAATGAAAAACTTGCAATTATCATGAATCCACTTGCTACTCCATTTAATACATCAATCGAATTGATAGTGTTTCCAGTAATTGGTATCATTACAAAAATTATTGCAAGGTACAATAATGGAATTTTTACTTCACCAAAAAGTGGGAACGCAAGATTAGAATCATATGCTCCAAGCAAAATTATTGGAATAGCCGCGACACCAAGGGCTAGTGGTTTGAACCATCCACTCATTACTTTTTTATCATCAATTAATCCTATAATGAAAGCAATTGAAGTAGTAATGATAATAGCAATGATCTCATTTGTTGGAAAAAAAACAAGTAAAGTAAATTCCGATGCTAATATACCTGCAATAATTGAAGGACCGCCAGGCATAGCTACCATCGCTCCTCCTTTTCGATGATAATCTTTTACCGTTTGATTTCTTTTTTCAAGGTCCTTTATCAATAGTGGAGTTGTTAAATAAACAACAAAGAATGCAATAACCGATGTTAGTACTGCCGCAATAATTTCGTGTTCCAATTATCTACCTTTTCGTAATTGAGACTTGATGTTATCTGCAAGTGTCGAACCAATTTTATCAATCTCTGCTAATTTTTTAACTGGAATTGCAGACAAATCATCAAGGTTCTTAATTCCGTGCTTGAATAATTTACGAGCACGAATTCGTCCAATTCCCTTAACTGTAACTAATTCAATCAATTCTTCTCGGATTCCATATTTGATCCGCTTCCGAATTATATCCAATTCATCTAAAAGATCCATTCTTTCAAGCTGTTTTGCCAGCTCACGAAGACAATAAACTAACCAATCTGCAGTCTCAACCATCCTATGCATGTCCCCCAACTCGGTTTTTAGATTATCTGAGAGGGAAACCTCAGAAGATTCTGTAATCCATGATTGCAAAGCAATCAGGCTTCTTGAACAGTCATA
>JADFGC010000008.1:0-10464 GCA_022567895.1 Nitrososphaerota archaeon | reverse complement strand
TTTAATAAGAAAATCTTCATCTAACAAATATCGTAAAGCAATATCTACTGCAAATTTTATTGTAGATTTTCTTGATTGTAAACCACCTAGTGTTTGTGAAAAGAAATCAATAATTTCATCTTTTTTTATTCCAGGACTTGTAACAATTGTACTTAGAACATGAATTCTTAACGATTTATCATCAGTAATTTTAGATTCAATTGGTTCCGGTTCTCCATTAACATAATGATCAATTAACTCAGAACCATTAGAATGTCCAACAATTATAGCTTCACCATAATCATCGTACTGTGGTCTTCCAGCTCTTCCACAAAGCTGTTTGTATTCAAGAACGCTAATTGGTATGTTTGCACCAACTTTAGCATTATACCTTGCAATATTTGAAATTACAACTCTTCTTGCAGGTAGATTAACACCTGCAGCAAGTGTTGGTGTTGATGATATTAGCTTGATTGTTCCCTTTCTAAATTCAGTTTCAATTGTTTCTCTACAATTTTGATTTAGTCCGGCATGGTGAAATGCAACTCCTTTTTTTACCAACTCTGCAAGTGTTTTTACAAGCTGAGTGTGCTCATTTGCTTTTAGAATCTTTTTTGAAACATTCTCTAGCTCGTTTTTTTCAGAATTTTTTAGATATCTAGAAATTATATCTGCTGCCTTTGCTGCAAGTGATGCAGAGCGTGCTCTTGTTTCTGCAAATAGTAATGATTGTCCTCCATCTTTTACTGATTCTGCGCCTAAATCTACAGGTGGACCTCTAAGGGTGGGTTCAACTTCAAAGGATTTTCCATCATGCATTGTCACACTTCCTCCATCGTAAACACCTTCAGAGAGAGGAACTGGCCTCCAATCGTTTTCAACTAAGGAACAACCAAGCCATTCAGACATTTCATCTGCGTTTGTTATAGTTGCACTTAGTGCAATTATTTGCGGTTTTGATTGTAACAGTTTGAGTTTTGTTAAAATCATCTCAAGAGTTGGACCTCTGTCTAGATCACCAATTAGATGAATTTCATCTGCAATTACTAATCCAATGTCATCTACCCACTCGGCTCCATGACGAATTAAAGAATCCATTTTTTCATTTGTCAAAACTATAATGTCACTTTTATCAAGAGTTTTATCTACTGATTCAAAATCACCAGTTGAGATCTGTGTCTTTATTTTTTTTCCAAGAGGAATTTTTTCCATTTTTTTAAATTCTGAAAATTTTTCAGCTGCTAAAGCACGTAAAGGACTAAGATAAACAACCTTACCTTTGTTTTTTGAAAGATAACTTAGCATTGCTAAAGTTGCAATCAGGGTCTTTCCGCTAGCGGTTGGGGCAGACACCAGTATGCTTTTTCCATCCAGAAGACCTGCTGCTATACTATCTTCTTGTGCTGGGTAAAGCTTTGAAAATCCTTCAGCTTTTAGAAAATCTTTTACTGGTTTTGGTAAATCTAGCTCTGCTATCTTCATACCCGGTTATAATGACCGGGTTTGGATTCATAAATAGATGCTTCGCGAAGCATCCTTCTGATATAGTTTCGAGCTTCTTCTTCTGTAAATTTACCTGATTTTACAAGCTCGCTGACAAATAGTCTATCTTCAACTGGCTGTTTTGGTTCACCTTCAAGTGATCTTAGGACATCCATGAATAGTTGCATTCTTGAAACTTCGCTTTGGGGTTTGCCTTGTAATACTCCAAGATCAACCTTGCCAGTATTGACGTCAACTCCAGCATCCTGAAGCATACTTTCAAAGAGAAATATTGCACGGTCTGCATCTTCTGCATCGACTTGGTCCTTCATGAGTAGTCTTGCTCTGGCAGTAGCAAGTCTGATTAGAGCTTCAAGTTGCCTTGGAGTGACTGTAATCATCTCCTCAGACTCAACATTTCTCATCTTCATGTAATATTCAAGAATTTTTTCCTCAGCCTCTTTGGTAAGAATTGGATTGATTCTCTTTGAATATCCAAGATACTTTGTTAGAATATCAACATCTATGAGAGAACGATTTTCAATTCCAGCTGGTGTATGAAGATCAATGATATGTTCTGCGATCTTTCTATCTTTTTCTTTTGATGGAATATCTCTTACAACAAAAATAAGATCAAATCTTGTAAGTAAAGGAATTGGCAAGTTTACATTTTCTGTAATGTTTCTGAATGGATCATATTTTCCATACAATGGGTTTGCAGCAGCAAGAATTGCTGTTCTAGCATTTAGTGTTGCAACAATACCACCTTTTGCAATGCTAGCTGTTTGCTGTTCCATTACTTCATGTAGTGCACTTCTATCCTCCGGTGTCATTTTATCAAACTCATCAATACAAACAAGTCCTTGATCACCTAGAACAACAGCACCTGCTTCAAGCATGAAGATTCCACTTTTGTCTTTTACAACTGCTGCTGTAAGACCAGCTGCAGTAGAACCTCTACCTGATGTGTAAAGTCCTCTTGGCGCAATTCTTGCACAGAATTTTAACATCTCACTTTTTGCAGTACCAGGATCACCAACCAAAAATATGTTAATGTCTCCACGAATCTTGCCTCCATCAGCAAGTATTCGTTGTGTTGACCCTACAATGAGATAAAGAATTGCTTCTTTGATTAACGAATGACCGTGAATATGTGGTGCAAATGAATCAATTAATCTTTGATCAATTGCTGGATCCTTTGCTAATGCTTTGATTTGATTTTCTTCTTCAGGTGAAACCTCTTCTCTTTCTGTTCTTCTTGATGATTTTTTTCTTCCTCTACCACCAAGAAATTCAATGTTGTTTCCATCAATTCTTAGTCTGTATAATCCACTACTTTGTCTACTAATACCCACAATTGACTCTTGTTCAATTCTAACAATTCCAGTAAGAATGATTCTGTCACCTGGTCTTGAATTATCAACTAGGTCTTGTTTGATAGTAATATCGATGTAGTGAGGAAGCTGTCCTGGAGGAAGCTCCTCAGGCAGTTCCTGTAATCTAAGAATTTGAAAATCGATAAATTTGCTTGTTTCTGGTTTTATTTCTAAATCCCTGTGAGCACATTTTGGATTTGAACACTTTACTGGAACATTAACACTCATTCCTTTGAGTAAAAATATCTGAGTTACATGATGATCAGGACAGACATAAGTGAGCTCTTTTGCTAGTGGCTTTACCTCTGAAGCCCTTACTACCATTCCAGAAATACATGTCATCTTTCCAATTATTTCAGCATTGATTTGTCTGAGACTGCGTTGTACTGGATAGTTTCCCACTCTAGCTCTAATCTCATCTTTAATTTTTTCAGCATATTTTGGGAATCTTTCCTGTAAGATTTCTTTTATTGCTCTTGAAAATGCATTGAGAATCTCATCAGGATTTTCATTAAATCTTGATTCAATTTCAGAATATGGTAATACTAAATCATTATAATCAATTATGATAAACTTTGAGTTCTTTGGCAGCATCTGGTCAATTTGTTCGACATAGCTGAATGCACCAGACTTATCCTTGAATTGAACCAAGAAATTTTTTACCATATCTGCTAATGCAGAATCTGTATACTGCTTAGTCTCTACCTTGCTCAATCTTGCTCACCAAGGATTTGTTTTATAAAATCTGTGCTGATATTGTGTAGGTTATTGTAATATTCCTTTTCTTCAACTGTGAGTTTGCTTGCCAAATTTGAAGTTAGTTTTGACGAATCAGCAAGGTGAATTATTTTTCCTTTCCTTTTTCGAACTAAAGAGTTTAGCATACTTTCGACTTTGTCAAAATCAGATTGTTCTAGTGTTTTCATGTAGGACTTTAGTTTGATGTAAAAGTGTGGCTCTAGTGTTGCAAGCTCAAACTCGCCTTGAACATTTTCTTTAACAATTGCTTGCTTTAGTTCTACTACCATATCCGTATCTTGAACGATAACATGGTTTTCTTTTTCAAGAACCTTTGCAATCCATCGTGGTATGTTCAGAATTTCGCCTTGTTTTCCTTCAACATCAATGTCTGAGACTTTTATCTTTACATCGTGATTGAAGGTAACTTTGACATCCTCTAGGTCAAATCCTGTTGCATGTACTCTCTCTAGGTCCTGTACGTTCATAGGATCTGTGATCCTCACGAGGATTTACATCAAACGGATCGATCAATTTAGCTAACAAAAAGGTGAGATCAATTGATCCTGCCCTCACAGGCATTTATTTAATGGACAGGAAATGAAGAGATCTAATGTCTTCTAATATTATGTGGGTAGAAAAATACCGTCCTTCCAAGCTAGCTGACGTTATCGATCAGGAAGAGATCATAGGAAGTCTTGAATCATTACTAAAAAATCAATCAGAGATGCCACATCTTTTGTTTTCTGGCGGTGCTGGTGTTGGAAAAACAACTGTGGCAGTATGCATTTCAAAACAAATCCTTGGTGATCGAGCAAGAGACCACACTCTTGAGCTAAATGCATCTGATGAAAGAGGAATCAACATGGTACGTGAACGAGTTAAAAAATTCTCAAGATTTGCAGGATTTGATACAGAGATTCCATTTAAGATAATTATTTTAGATGAGGCAGATGAGATGACTGCAGATGCTCAAACTGCACTTCGAAGAATTATAGAAGATACTGCAAAATTTTGCAGATTTATTTTGATCGCAAATAATATTTCTAAAATTATTGCTCCCATACAAAGTAGGTGTGCACTATTCAAATTTACTGCAATTCCTGAAAAAGAAACAATATCCCGCCTAGAATCTATTGCAAAAAAAGAAAAGATCAAAGCAGATGAGAAGGGACTAAAGGCAATTTGTGATTATTCTGATGGTGATCTTAGACATGCAATTAATCTACTTCAAGCAACTGCAAGCCTCGGTGAGGTTTCAGAAAAAAATGTAAAAACATCAGCTGGTCTTACTAAAACAAAAGATGTTTCAGATGTTCTAAAGCTTGCACTTGGGGGTAAGCTTTCAGATGCACGAAACCAAATGATTGAGTTAATCAAAGTTTATGGAATGTCTGAATCCGATTTTCTAAAATATCTAAATTCTGCAGTTTTTGAAACAAAACATGACAAGTTAAGTGATATTTTAGAGACAATTGCAAAATATGACTATAGAATTTTGGTTGGATCCAATCCTGAGATTCAGCTATCTGCATTGCTTGCAGAACTTGGAAAATTTGGGAAAAAATAAGCGCAGAGAGAGGGATTTGAACCCCCGCGTGGCGAACCACACAGGCTCTCAAGGCCCGCGCCCTACCGAGCTAGGCGACCTCTGCGAGAATCGATGACATACTCTGACTAAAATTTGTTAAGACAAAAAGAAAATTAAAAAAATATAAGGAAAAAATCTAGTCGTGTGAATGTGGATTTACAGTACCAGCTTCTATCTTTGTGAAAGTTCCAGCTGCTTTTTCGTGCCATTCTTGGAGTCCTTGATCAACAAGAACAGCTTGAGGAGGACAAACTGATACACATGCCATACACCAGATGCAATCGTGTTCTCTAATTGGGTCTGCTTTGTCAGAAAAGTCTTTTCGCTCTTCTTTTTCAGTACTTCCAGTACCCTCGAAGGTTTCATTGATTGCTTTTATTGCTGGAATATCTTTTTCGGTTCTGTACCACTGGAATACTTGAACAGGACATGCTTCAATACATGCACCATCTCCTATACAAGAATCCCAATCTATTGCAACCATCGTGCCACTTACACCAAGTTTTACCATTTTTTCTCCATGGTCTTTGTATGCTGCTAGTGTTTTTTCATCCTTGGATGCCTCTACTAATCCTTGTGAGGGCCATACCCAATGAAAGTATTCTCCGCCTGCTAGGGAGATCTTTCCAATTGGTTTCGTATCTTTACAAAAGTCTTCTAGAATAGGCATAAAACAGTGAGATTCTAGATATTATTTAAACTTAGACAAACTTAGTGGAAACTAAATTATACAATCAGCAGACATAACGCCATTTTTTGTCATTACGTTCATATTTTTTGGCTCTCTAATCTATTCGTTGGATATTATCAAGTATGACGTTTATCGCGGACCAAACATTGGGATCTATACTAATGTAAATGATGATTATGTGTTTATTCCAAACGGATTTACAAAATCAAAAGCTGAGAATTTAGCTGACTATCTTGGTGCTACCTATGTGTTTACATCGATAGCAAATACTAGACTAGTTGGAGTTTTGATGGTTGTAAACAATCACGGAATTTTGATTCCACGAACATCTGCTCAATATGAGTTAGAACACTTGGAAAAATCAACTGGCCTTGATGTTACTGTAATTGATACAAAGTATACTGCACTTGGTAACATGATTGCAGTAAACGGCAAAGGAGCAGTTGTATCTCCATTGATTTCAAAAGAACATATCAAACAGATTGAAGATGCACTAGATGTTGAGGTAATTCAGAAAAAAGTTGCAGGATACCATCAAGTTGGCGCAATGGTTGTAGTAACTGACAATGGTGGTATAATTCACCCAGAGACTGATGAAAAAGACATCAAGGTAATCTCCGATGTAATGGGCGTTCATATTGAAGCTGCCACAATTAATGGTGGAATTCCATTTGTGTCCTCTGGTATTTTAGCAAACAATCATTCTGCAGTAGTTGGAAGACCAACAAATGGTCCTGAAATAGTGATGCTTACTCGTGCATTTATAAATTAAGAATCGAGCCAATACTTTCAAGTAAATTATTAATTTTCATCGTGTTTTCTTTACCATCATTCATGTTTCGTAACACTACAGAATCATCTGCATATTCTTTTGGTCCAACTATGACTGCAAAGGTAGAATCTGATGCATGCTCCATCTGCTTTGATAATGATTTTCCAGTAACATCAATGGTTACTGGAATTTGTTTTTGTCTTAGCTTTGATGCAAGATTCATGGCTGGCGCTTTCATTTCCTCATTAACATAAACAACTGATACCATTTGTATAGGAACAATTGCTGCAATTTTTTGTTCTTCCATTGTTATGATCATTCTTTCTACTCCTCCCGCAACACCAGTTGCTGAAATGTCGTCTCTACCAAACGCCTTTGTAAGTGCATCATATGTTCCACCACCTGCAAGTGCACCAAGGTCTGATGTTGTATCAAAGACCTCAAAGACCATTCCAGAGTAATAGTCAAGGCCACGAACTATACCAAAATTAATTCGAACATTTTCAACATCTCTGTTTTTTAGAGAATCAAATAGTTTTGTTAGATCAGACCAACCATCTAGTCCCTCAACTAGTTCTTTGTGTTTTTCTTGAATCTCTTTTGGACTTCCTCTAATTTTTGCAAAATCAAGTATTTTCTCAAGCCTACCAGCATCGTATCCTTTTTTCTGAAATTCATTTAGAATGTCTTGTCTAGATTTTTTCTGAATTTTATCAACAGCACGTAAAATGTCAGACACTAACACATGTTCATTTGATTCGAAAACTTTGTTGATGTATGACTGGACTAATGCTCTATGATTGATATCAAGTGAGATGTTTTGCATCTTTAATGAATCAAAGAGTCTTGATGTGAATTCTATAATTTCAGCTTCAGATTCTAGACTTTGTTTTCCATAAATCTCTACATTCCATTGGTGAAAGTATCTGTATCGTCCTCTTTGTGGCTCATCATATCTCCACACTCCACCAAAGGCTGAAATCTTTGCTGGCATTCTTAGCGATTTTTGTGATACAACATATCTTGTTAGACCAACTGTAAAATCAAATCGTAAAGCAATTTCTCTATCGTGTTTGTCTTTGAAAAAGTAAATCTCATCTTTGATAGCTGGCCCTCCCTTTACTTCTAGTGTTTCTAGTGATTCTATTGGAGAGGGATCCATCTGTTTGAATCCAAAAAGCTGTGCAGTTTCTTGGAATTTTTGTCTGACGTGCTCTATTTTTGCAAGCTCATCTGGCTCAAAGTCTTTCATTCCACGCGGAAGTTCCATGTTATTCTGTGATTACGATGTATTGATTTAAGTTATTTGAAATTAAAAAATTAAGATTGGTTCCAAGAAGGATAACCACCTTCGAGTGTCACTGCATTGAATCCCTCTTTGTTTAATTCATCAGCAGCAATGTTGCCTCTATAACCTGAGCCGCAATATGTACAGATTTTTTTATCTCTTAAACCCTCAATCTGTTTTTTCTTTGCATTTCGAATTGTTAATCCAAGAGGCATATGTTGAGAACCTTCAATTTTGCCACCAGCCAATTCATCTGCCTCTCTGACATCTATTATAACAAAACTATCCTTGTTTGCTTTTAGATCACTAGCTGAGATTTTTTCTGCCATAATACTAATTGGTTTTTGTTGTACTTAAGCTATGATTCGTATCGCAGATTAATGCATTTTTTCAAGCGTATCTAAGCGTTTTTCAATTTCAACCAGCTTGTTGATAATAATTATGTGAGTTTTTTTGGCGTCAATTCCTACTGGACTATCTGCGCTAGTAATTACTTTTTCAATCTCTGCCTTTTTTTCTTTTTCAACTTCTAGATTCATTTTGTTTAATATCAACTCAAAGTCAAAATATACTTTTCCTTAATGATTATGAAACTATCTTTTCATTCCTACTTTGCACATACCAATTTTGCAATTATGACATACATAGTCATCAGCAGGATTTTGACAACCGCATGAACAAGTACACGTATAATCATTCATTATTTCTTTATTAGCTGTTTTAGAATTTAAAACCTACACTATAGTATAGCTCTCTTTTTCCATTGGATTTTACCTCAAAGGCACGAGAACACCTGGTACATATCAATAACATTGATTCAGTCAATTCTAGCTTTACGTAATGATTTTCCTTTTTACAAAAGGGACAAAAATCTACCATGATTTAGAAACTTAGTTGCGCAGCTACTTTAAGCTGATCTAGATTAGATAACCTATTAATCCAAAAAGAGATTATATCATACATGGAGTTTTTTCAAGAGTCTGAACCCGATATGAACAAACCAATTATTATTGCTGCCATGTCAGACATGGGAAACGTAGGTGGCATAGTAATAGATTTTATCAACGACAACTTGAAGACAAAAAAATTCCGAACAGCAAAGACCTCGTATCCAACCTATGTAGTAGATAAAGGTGGTCACATTGAGCTTCCAGATGAAAAATGGGAGTATAGATATGCGGATGACTTTATTGTGTTTGGAGGCGGAATGGGTCAGCCACAAAGCAATGAAGAGCTTCATGCATTGTGCCAAGATGTTATTGATGTTTCAAAAAAATATTCTGCTAAATTCATTTACACATTGGGTGGCTTTCACACAAATCGTCAGCTTGGAAAAGATCCACAAACCTTTGTTACTGCAACATCAACCCAACTAAAGGCTCAACTAGAAAAATCAAAGTTTGAAACAACGCCACAAAAGTCGCTAATTACTGGCTTTAATGGATTGGTATTGGGATATGCAAAGTCAAATGGAATTTCTGGAATTGGTTTGTATGCAGAGCTAAATGAGCCTGAAATTCCGCAATATCGCGCAGCAAAAAGCATCATCAAGACTTTGGAGAAGTTAACTTACCAAAAACTTGGAATCACAACAGAACTAGATGCGATGGCAGACGATATTGATGAAAAAATGAAACATTATTGGCCACCAAAATTCAAACAATAAAAAAACTTTCATTCTACAAGTTGTATCTTAATGCATGACTACGTTTCCACAAGCCAAATTACGAGTTCGTATGAGCTCACAAGATGCACATTATGCTGGAAACTTAGTTGATGGCGCACGTATTCTCAATCTGTTTGGTGATGTAGCTACGGAGTTAACAATTCGATATGATGGAGATGAAGGCCTCCTTCGTGCATATGATAATGTAGAGTTTCTTGCACCGGTTCACGGTGGTGATTTCATTGAGGTCACTGGAAAAATTACTGAGGTAGGCAATACTAGTAGAAAAATTGTCTTTGAGGCATACAAGGTGATTGCTCCTTCTCCAGATCATCAAAGTGCGTGCGATGTACTAGACCCACCAATTCTTGTTGCAAAGGCTTCTGGTACTTGTGTGGTAACAAAAGAAAAACAGAGAAAAAAGTAAACATCAATTAGTGAGAATTAGATTTACACCTGTGTTCTGCCTTTTTTCGTCTATCAAAAACTTCGCCACATTTCTGACAGGCAAAAAATCTACCCATGTTTTAGTTATGTGATTAATTTACTTATTTTTTTCCCGTAATTTTTCTTGTTCTTTTAAAGCCTCTTTGAGCTCTTTGTATTGTCGGTTTAGTTGGATTTTTGTTTCTCTAATCTGTCTTGAAATCCAGTCGATCTTTTTCTGTATCCGTCTGTCTTCAGCATCAAAACTCATCAATTATCATAGAATCGTCATAATACAAAAAATGTTATTCAACCTTGTTCTATTTTCTCTCTAACCTCAATATCAAGGTGCAATGGCGGAGAAAGTGCATCAGGATTGTTGATTGATTCCCACACAAAAATTTCGGCTGTATACATTCCAGCTTTGTCAGGAGTCCACGAAAGAGCTGGACTGA
>JADFGC010000007.1:14021-31802 GCA_022567895.1 Nitrososphaerota archaeon | reverse complement strand
ATTTGTGATGGTTTTTACCGAGCTCCTGTGGTGTAGTTCGGCTAAGCATACTGCCCTCTCAAGGCAGTGATCTCGGGTTCAAATCCCGACGGGAGCACCTAATTTTGAATTCAAAAATAAAAAAAGAAGTTAGTTGCTTCCAATTAGGAATATTACACTTGCAGTTGTTCTAATTTCCTGTTCAGATGAAAATACTGGTGTTGGTGCTAAGGCTGCTTCAGCTATAGCAAAATCTGCGCGGAATATTGGTATTGGAGGTGGCATTCCAAATTCAGACAATGTTACTGCCTTTACTCCAATTATTTTATGATTAAGTGGAGCCAAAGCATTTTCTGCTTTTGATTTTGCATTTAAGACTGCTTTACCAATCAATTCATCTTTTACCTGAAGTTGTTTTTCTGGAGAAAGAGTAAAGTATACAGAATCTATTCTGTTTGCACCAACTCCAACTGCTGAATCAATAATGTCAGCAGCTAAATCTAAGTTAGTTGTTTCAACAGAAATTGAATTTGTAACTCTGTATCCAATTAACTCCTGCGTATATCTTCCTGATTCATCACGATAACTATCATAGACTGGAAGTATGTTGAATCTAGATGTGCTTAATTCGTCCTCAGAAATTCCAACGCCTTGAATAGCTGATACAACAGAATTCATTAGTTGTGAATTTTTTTCTAAAGCCTGTTTAGCTGTTTTTTCTTGTGTTTCAACACCAAACGTTATGATAAGCAAGTCAGGTTCAACAGAAGCAGTTGCTGTTCCAGTTACGGAGATAACCTTCTCTCTTGATGGAAAAGGTGTTGTTTCGGCGGTTGCTTGATTATCTGCATGTGTAAGATTTACAGCAAACGCAAGAACTAGAACAATTCCTGTAATTGCTGCCAAGCTTACTACTTTGTTCATGAATTGAAGATTTTTTCTGATTATATATGAAATACGAATAATTGATACTGACAAAAATTGAAAATTGTTTCTTTAAATAAGAAAATCAATATTGAGAAATATTGGGCCTTCGGGAACTTAATCTAAAAGAAGAATATAGGTCAGATAGAGACGACATTGTTTCAGAATTTTTTGTTCCTTGTTTGAGTAATTGTATTGAATATGATAGATGCATTGAAAATATTTCTGTAAAAAGCCTCAGTACCCTTGCACTTGGTTTTGAGAATTTTTCAAAAAACCAAGCCAGAATGAGAATAGTCACAGGTCATAGATTTAGAGCATCTGACCTAGATTTACTTAGTAAATTAATGGCTAATGGAGATGATGTTAGATTCAATGGTGGTTTTATTCGTGATAGTAAAGTTAGAATGCTAAAAGACATTGTGAAAAATCACAAACTCGAAATTAAAATAGCAATTCCAAACTCTGAAGAAATTGTAGGATCTTTTTCTGAAAAAATTGGAATTTTTCTTGATGAAAATGATGATGCAGTTGCTTTTACGGGAACATCAAGTGAAACATTCAATACTCAAAATAGGAATTTTGAATCAGTTGATGTTTTTACCTCATGGAATGACAAATCAAGAGTAGAAACAAAGATCAAAGATTTTGAAGAATTATGGGAAAATAAAACAAAGTACGTTGAAGTTTGTGATTACAAATACGCTGAGCGAAATAATCTTTTAAAGTACTCTTCTCAGTGGGCTTTAGAATTTACTTGAATGGCTCTAAGCTAACCTTTTCTTTATTTTCAAGAAAATTGATTCTAGATATTTTATAATAGATTATTTCGCCTCGTCTTTCTATAACTGCAATGATGGGTTCTTTTCCCATGTGCGTAATTTGTTCAATCTTTTTGTGAAGTTGACCAATTTTTTCTTGAGTTCCTTCATTCATCCCAAAAATCAAGTATTTTGCTCCTTTTTCTCCAAAGTGTCCCCTATCATAAACTCTAAAATCAGAACCAAAGCCAAACCCATCTTTTACAATATAGCCCCTGTTTCTCAAATCTCTATAGATCAAAAATTTTGTCAGAATGCCTTCATCATATTTTTTGCAAGCATGCATTAAAGAAGCAAAATCAATGATTTTGCTTGCTTTTTTCAGTTTGAGTTTTTCGCAATAAAGAAGGTAGAGTGATTCAAATGGTTTTAGAAAGAACTTTTTGTTCGTGATTTCTCCATAACCCTTTTGTTCTAGAGCCTGTTGCATGTCTTTTTTTGAAATCAGAGTTTGGTCTTTTAATAATTCTCCTTCAACTTGTGGTTCTGCTTCTATTTCCATTGTGGGTGAATTGGTAATTAATTACCATATAAGCATACACAAATTATAACAGGATTTTCTGTGCCTCAAAATTGTTTGTTTTATGCTACCGTTAAAATATGGGCATCAAAATGTTGGAAAAAGAGACATAATGCATGGAGCTAATTATAGAAGAGGTAATGGGCAACCATATACTAGAAAAGAATACATCAAAGGTAAACCACAATCAAAAATAGCAAAGTTTCAAGGGGGTAAAGCTGCAAATTATGATTATTGTGTACAGTTATTGATTAACGAAAAAATTCAGATTACTCATATGGCAATAGAGGCTTGTAGACTATCAGGAAACAAAGCTGTTGAAAAAGTTGCAGGAGAGACTGGATATTTTTCAAGATTAAGAATTTATCCACATGTTTTGCTCAGAGAAAACAAAATGATTGCCACTGCAGGTGCAGATAGATTGCAAGAGGGAATGAGAAGAGCTTTTGGTAAAGCAGTTAGTTTAGCTGCCAGAGTTAAGCAAGGTCAGTGCATCATGGAGATTAGTGTGAACAAAGAACATTTGGAAATAACAAAAAAAGCACTGCGAGGTGCTTGTGTAAAATTACCTGGGACGCCAACGATAAAAGTTATTGAATTAAAATAATAATTTTAAAAATTAATTTTTTCTTTAATTTCTGATTCTTTTTGTTTAAGAATTTCAAGAAATTCTAAAAATTCTTTCTCAGTTGGGCCTCTTTTTAAAATTCGCCTGCATTGATAATAAAAGGAATTGTATAATCTTCCAATAACTATACCATATGAAAAGTCGTTAGTTTCATGAGATAATTCTCCAAGGGAGTTTATGATATTTTGAATTTCATCTGCATTTGAAAGCGCATCATTTATTTTTTGAATGATAATTTCTCTTAGTTTGTCATCCACAATATACCTAGTATTCTAAGATTAAAAACAATGTTGAAAAGATCAGTACGCTTTAATATAGAAATTTGGCTTTATCGGATGAGCAGTTGTAGTACAGTTTGGTTATTATTCGAGCTTGCCAAGTTCGTGACCCGGGTTCAAATCCCGGCAACTGCACCAATTTTAAATTAATCAAGGTTAATTTTGAGAATTTGTTTCTGCTTGTAAACCTTTTTTGATTATTTCTAAAGCGTTAACAGCTTTTTCAGGTTTAGGTAATTGAATCATAAAGATATTTTCTTTTCCAGCATCAGAGCTTGGTGAAGATAGAGCCAGTATTGATGTTTGAGCCAAAGATTCAAAAAAATCTAACGATGTATTAGCGTTTATCCAAATTTTTTCAGTTATTCCCCCTAATGAAAAAATCAAAACCACTTCAACAAAAACATGACCTGATCCATCTTGAAGAATGTTCAGATTTGTATCAACAGAAATTGGTTTTCCTGCAACTTTTTTCATTATTTCAAGATATCTTTGTTCAGATAATATTATGCAAGGAACTTTACTGTTGTTATAATCATATGATGTGATTTCAGGATGTACTTTTTCTAATAGTTTTTTCATTTCGTTTTGTGACATGTTCTAATCTTCCTTTATTCTTGGAACAATTTTGTCACTTGCTTTAACCAAAAATGGAGAAATGAATGCAGTTATTATTGTAATGATTCCTATCAAAGGGAAAAGAAATGCGCTTACTACTCCAAGGTCTACTCCAACTTTTACAATGACAATTGAGAATTCTCCCCTTGGAGCAGCCAATGCAAATGCGGATCTTAATGACTTTCTTGGTTTTTGTCTGAAAATAACGTTCCCAAGCATATTTCCTCCAAATTTCATGCCTGTAGCAACTAAAATTAGTGCTAGTGCAATGAAAATGTAGTCTTCCAACTGACTAATATCCATCAGGGCACCCACTGAGACGAAGAAAATTGCCACAAACATGTCCTTTATGGGACTAGAAAGAATTTTTGAAACTTCAGATGATTTTGATTCAGCAACTAAAACTCCAGCGAGAAATGCACCAATTGCCACAGATAATCCTACAATGTTTGCAAGTAAAGAATAACCAAAACACACACCAAGTATACTTAGTAAAAGAATCTCTTTATGTTCTGTAGCTGCGACCTTATCAATTAATGGGGGGATTACTCTGATTCCAATAGTAAATGTTCCTACAATCAACCCAACCGCTACAATTACAACAACGATTATTCCTTCAATAGAGACAGTTCCAACTAAAGCAATAGATTGTAATGTAGAAATTAAAATGACTGCAATTACGTCTTCTACAATTAAAATACCCAGCACTAGAATAGATGATTCTTTTTTAATTTTGCCAGCATCTTCAAGTATTTTCACAATTATAGCAGTACTGCTAATTGATAGAGCAGCGGCGATAAATAATGAATCCATAAAATTCATTCCAAAATAATTTGCAGCAATAAATATTGCGCCTAGTGTAGAGAACAAGCCAATTGTTCCAACTCCCACAGCTACTTTTCCTATTGAACGAATTTTTGTTAATGGAAATTCAATTCCAATAACAAAAAGCAATAAGATTACGCCAATTTCTGCAAAAAGACTTAATGCTGTAATGTCAGATAAAATACCAATTCCTCCAATTGCTTCAGAAGGTGGTCCTCCTTCTGGTAGAAGCCAAGCCCATAACGGTGATAAAGGTCCAATTAACATTCCTACAAACAAATAGCCAATGATCAACGGTTGTTTAATTTTGAAAAAGGCTAGTGTGACGATTGCTGCTAAAATCATGATGATTGCCAGATCAGTTACAAAAGTGGTATGAGGTAATTCTGGAGTTAACTGTTCAATAATATTTGAAAAGCTCTGACTTAGAGAACCTTGAATACTTTGGGAATCAGTTTGTAGAAAATAATCCTGCATATGATCGCATGTGTGCTAAATTCTTTAAAAACAGTTAGACCCATTGATTATGGAGCAGACATAGTTAAGGAACTGATTGGTGATGTAAGACACATGGGGTATCTGACTGCGAATTCATCAGGTTACGACATAATTACCTGGTTATTAATAGTACGGTACGGTACCGTAACATATGATTCAATGTGAATATTGCACGAAAAATTTCGTGGAAAGCATGAATGGTTTGGTCGAAAGGACATTTCATGAATTGCTTCACAAGCCAGAAATTGTCAACAAATAGCTATTCTATTTTCTTGTCCTAACTTTTTTATCGGTACTTTGTAATCAAATCACATGACAAGTAAAACTAAGAAGAAAAAGGTCAAATCAAAGACAACTAAAACAACCAAAAAAGAGCCTACATCTGCTGCAGTTTTAAAAAAAGTTGCCACTGTTTCAGATTCAACCAAAATGTTATCTAAAGAAATCAAAGCAATGACAAAAATTTTCTCAGAAAATCAAAAGGTTTTGGTGACAATGAAAAATATGATCGATTCTCTTACTTCTGCATTAGAGTATATTCAAAAACAATCAAAACAAATAAACATTCTAGAGGATGATACGCAGAAACTTTTTGCAGGATTAAATCAAGTTAAAGGACAATCAAATTTAGTTATAAAAATTAACGATCAAACAGCAAGACTACAAGAAGAGATTGCTAAAATTAGAGAAGGACCGTCTGAAACTGAAAAGTTATCACAAAAAGTTTCTCAGAGCACGGATTCAATTAAGAATAATTCTCAAATGATTATAAAAATTGCCCAAAGAATTGATGAGGTAAGAGATGATCTTAGAAATGTTTCTGCAAAAACAGATACTTCATCATCTGTCAGTAAAGATCTAGGAGACATTAGAAGAAAAATTGAATCAATTTCTGGTAAAGCAGAACAAATTCAAACTCTTAATGGCGTTATTGATGGTCTTAAGCAACAATTTCAAACAGTTACTACCAAAGCCGAATCTTTAGTTAATCTTTCTGGCAAAATTGATACTATGGAATCTGAAATTAGCTCATTAGTAAAACGAGCAGACTCTTCAGCTTTTGTTGGAGAAGGTTTAAAATCTATCCAATCAGATTTTTCAGATTTTAAGGAAAATGTATACAAGAAAACTAGTGCTATTGTGGAAAAAGTTTCAAGTATTTCTGACCTCATAAAAAGATCCGAAGCCTCAACCTCAGAATTTCATAGCAAGACTGACAAGGTATTCCAGGAATTACAAGAGCTCAAAGGAGTCACAAACAAGGCTTCAAGCGATACATCAAAAGAAATGATGGCTCTTTTGAAATTATCCGAATTTCAGTCAAATATCAGAATGAATGCTGAATCAAAATACGGAGAGCTTAAGGATATTGAAAACATGGCAGATCAAACTACTCAAATTATCAACTTGTTTGACAAACTTTCAATTGAGGCTCAAGAAAAAATGCCAATACCTCATGAAGTAAGACAATGGGCAGTAAGCAAAATTTTTGATTGTGCAGATAAATGGGAAGTAAGGTTTTCAGACGTTTTTAACATTTTAACAAACAGTCTTGGAAGAGACTTGTTAAAAGAAGCAATTAGAATAAGACAGGTCAGAGATATTTTTGGTATTAGAGCTGTTGATGAAATTAGAAAAGAGCTAAATATTTCTTAGACATCTTCAGAAGCATCATATGCCTTTAATTGATCTTTCTTTCGTTTTAGTATTGCAAAGATAGCTAGAATAGCAACTATCCATACCGAGGCAAAAACAATGTTTGATACACTAGCGTACATGTATGGGGTGGCATCCTCAATGTTATCTTTTAGAACATCAGCACTTTCTTTAATGTCAAGCAAACCAGTATGAAAGACCGAGCTATCTTTTGGAACCGTAGAGATTACTTCAACAAGTACAATTGCATCATCCAGATCGGCTTGCATTCGAGTAAAACTAGTTGTTTCAGTTCCAAAAATCCATACTGGGTTTCCTTCTTCAGGTAAATATCCTTTGATTGCTTTCAGATGTGCCAAAATTGTATCTGGAGCAGAAGATGTTCCGATCCCTTCCAGATGGCCTCTAGCAAGATCTAATGGATAAACATCGTTTTGGTAACCTGTAAATGCACTGTAAGCACCAAATACAATTATCGCAGCAATTCCAATCATTGCTAGTTTGTAAAAATAGTTTGACATTTTCTCCGCCTTTGTTAAGACGCGAGGTTTGCTTGATTTATTTCTTTTAAATCTTGAATGAGACAAACTCAGATAAGAAATGTAGAAGAATCCAACTGTCTGAATTCCAATAATGGGAGCAAAAATTGGGTTATTTGTGAAAATTGAGATTAAAATTCCTAATACACCATATACGCCAAAGAAAATCTCAAGAAGTGTGGTTTTGCTGAAAGGTAAGTTGTAGGCTTTGTCTTTCCAATCATCATCATTTTTTATTATTCCATATTTTGGAGTTCGCAAAAACTCACTTTTCTTTCCTAGTACAGCATCAAAAACTGCCACAGTGTTGTTAACTGACATACCTGCAGTGTAAACCAGCAATGATGGAAGAACTTTTGCTTTTGATTTCCACGATTTATCATACATTGTATGAATAACCAAAAGATATGCTCCAGGACCCATTGCCATGTATGCAGCAATTGTTAGTGCCGGAATGAAACTAAGTATGTATAGATTAATTTCAGATGCCAAAAGAATTGGTAATGCAAGAAATTGAATTAGCATTAATGGAAAAACAATGTGTCTTGTAAGTTGAATGAACGCTTGAATTTTTGTTTCTATTGCAATTTTTCTCTGTAGTGCAATGTCTCCAAGTAATTTGATTGCACATTGGATTGAACCTTTGGCCCAGCGAAATTGTTGTCGTTTTGCAGCATTCATTTGAACAGGAAGTTCTGCATCTACAACAATATCAGGAAGGAAAAGACATTTCCATCCCTTCATCTGAGCTCTGTAACTTAGATCAAGATCTTCAACAAGTGTGGCAGTATGCCATCCTCCAGCATCTTCAATACATTCTCTTCTCCAAATTCCTGCAGTTCCATTGAAACTCATGAAAAGATGTGAATTACTTTTTGCTTTCTGCTCAATTAAGAAATGAAAGTCTAAACTTAATGCCTGTACTTGTGTAATAGCGGAGTAGTTTTCATTAACATGTCCCCACCTGCACTGAATTAAACCAATTTTGGATTTTGAAAAATATGGAACTGCTCTTTTTAGAAACCAAGTTGGTGGGATAAAGTCAGCATCAAATATGGCAACAAATTCTGTATCAGTTGTTTTCATTGCATGGTGAAGAGCTCCTGCCTTGTATCCCCGTCTTGTTCCACGTCTTACGTGCTCAATCATATAGCCTTTGGACTTGTAGTCATTTACCAAATCTTCTAAAAGTTTAACAGTAGCATCATCAGAATCATCTAAAATCATAATTCGCATTTTGTCTTTGGGATAATCTAATGCACACACAGCATTTACCAGACGTGCTGCGACATACTTTTCGTTATAGATTGGGAGTTGAATGGTCACAGATGGTGCATCCATAGGGACAACACTATTTTTTTCATTTCGACGTGTTGAAAGATATGCTAAATAGTAAAAATTGCAAGTATATCCAATAATTATAATTGCAGCAATGATGAATAGATCAAAAAGTATTTGTGTGAAAGGATTAGCGCCCATCCCTATATGGACGAATTAATTCTCTGTATTTATGTGCAATGAAAAAGTGTTACTATTTTTCATAAATCTTGATGGCCGTTGGAGGACAAACACCTTCACATGCCAAACAAAAGATACAATCAGGTTCTCTTATCTGAAGTGGTTTTTTTGTTGAAGCAGGATTGCCAGGAAAATCACGAAATTCAAAAACGTCTACGGGGCAAGCCTCAATACAAGCACCGTCTGCAATGCAAATATCCATATCAACGGAAACAAATTCTCCCCAAACTCCCATAACTCCATTATCTGTGCCAACACGTCCCCATGTCTTGAGGGTAACTTCGGTATCTGCAACCTTATATGGTGCAGTTTGCCCCATCTTTGATTTGTATTCAACATCAATTGGTCCAGGTTTGATTCCACCACCCTTCCAAGCTTGTCCGGTTGGTCCAACTACATCTCCTGGTTGTTCTTCTTTAATTACTAGCATTGGTTTTGCATCTGGTACAATTTGTGCAAGCGGAGTCATTTCTTCTAATTTTATCAATGCATGACCTTCAGGAATTTTTTCACTTGTCATTATAGATTCAATCATTTTATCGGCAAGAATTGTATTTCGCAAAATTGTGTCAATCACCATTTTTGCATAGTGATCTGCTTTTTTTCTATAATCTTTAACCCAATTCTGGTCTCCGAATTTTTCAATTGGGAAAATCTGGTAAATTATGTCTACAACTTCACCAGATATGATTTCAACTGTAATGCTTAGTTCAGCTTGTTCATAACCATCAGCATCTGGATCATCCATGTTTTGTTCTTTCCATTTGTAAGTTGCATAGATTCTGTCAGCAAACATATCCATCTCAAATGTGTTTTTTAGACCATCATAGATTGATTGAATTTCTAAAGGATCTTCTAGTTTAATTGGAAGTCTGTATAGTCCCAACTTGTAGCCATGAAGTGGATAAACACCCCTTTTAGTCGTGGGAGACTCCATTGTGTATACTCTATCTTTTAGAAGAAGTGACATTTGATTTCAGTGGTTTGAAATTATTTAAAAAGCTTAGCTAATCATCGTCATCTGGACAAGTAAGTTCTCTAAGTTCAGTATACTTTTTTTCCATGGCTTCAGCGTGAACAAGAACCTTTTCAAGATCATACTCACTTTTTGGAAAAAACCACCTAATTGGAACCCAATGTCCAATTCCATCCATATCATGAATCATCCCTTTTTCAGCTTCAACGTTTAGTTTTTCATCAATAGATCTTTCTTTGACAGGCAAACGACGCTTTGTTCTGTCTTCCATTATCAGAACATTTTCACCATCTTTAATGGAATAGAAACTTCCTTTTTTTAAAACAGGTAATTCTTGGCTCAACTTATTTTTCAATTGGGTTTCCAATCATGTTGCCCCATTCTGTCCAAGAGCCATCATAATTTCTAACCTTAGAGTATCCAAGAAGATATTTCAATACAAACCAAGTATGAGATGATCTTTCTCCAATTCTACAATAACAAATTACGTCCTTATCTGAAGTCACACCCTTTGGTTGATAAATTTGATTTAGTTCTTCAACTGATTTGAAAGTTCCATCTGCATCATTAACAGCTGTTGACCATGGAATGTTGTTTGCGCCAGGAATGTGTCCACCTCGTTGTGCATGCTCCATTGGATATTCGGGTGGAGCAGTAATCTCACCAGTGAACTCTTTTGGAGATCGAACATCTACCATTACAGAATCTATTCTATCTAATGAACGCCATACATCAAACAAGTAAGCTCTTAATCCTTCATCAGGTGGAGCAGATTTGTATTCAGTAGCTTGAAGTTGTGGTTCATCAGTTGTATATTCTCTGTTTTCTAGTTCCCATTTTTTTCTACCACCATTCATGATTTTGAGGTTTTCATGACCATAGTACTTGAATACCCAGAAAACAAATGCTGCAAACCAATTGTTAAAGTCTCCATAAAGAATAACCTCAGTGTCAGATTTAATTCCATTTTTACTCATTAAATCTTCAAATTGTTTTTTGCTAATGATGTCCCTTCTAACAGGATCATTAATGTCACGCTTCCACCAGATTAAACTAGCATTCTTGATGTGACCTTTTCCATATGCATTCTCAGGATCATAATCAACCTCTACGATTTTTCTAGTATCATTTGGTGGGTTGTTTGCTACCCATTCCGTATCTACTAAGACTTCAGGATGTGCGTAACTCATCTTCATCAATTCTTTATTTGTAATTGTTTTTAATTGTTTTTCCCTAGTGTTCAGAAAACTACCATTTTTAAGGAGAATCTTTCGATAATTGCTGTTTGAAATTAAACAAGGTTGCAGTTGTAAGTAAATTCGGCAACAAAGAGGCTGAAGAAGCAGCAAAAAAAATAGCCAAAAAATTTCTTGCAAAAAAAGCTACGGTGTTAACTATTTCACCTGTGTCAGTTCAAGGTTGTAAGAAAGTAGAAACCATACAAGACTTGAAAAAAGAAAAGTTAGATCTTGTAGTAACTCTTGGTGGAGATGGAACTACACTTAGAGCGTTTAGAAATTTAGATAGTGAAATTCCTTTGCTTACAATTAATGTGGGAGGCAATAGAGGTATTCTTTCTGAGATAACTCTAGATGGGATTGACACTGCAATAAAGCAAATTATTAGTGGAAAAATTTTTCTTGATAAAAGAACCAGAGTTGTTGCGTCTTGTGGAGGAGAAGACTTTCCACCTGCTCTAAATGAGATTTTGATTATTAGAAAAAATCTCACCAAAATTATAGAAATTAAAATTAAATTCCAAGATGATACTGTAAAGCAAAAAATGGATGGCGTTATCATTGCCACCCCTAGTGGTTCTACTGGACATTCATTTTCTTTAGGCGGTCCAATTCTTCATGAAAGTCTTGATGTTCTCATTATAACTCCTATTGCTCCAGTTTACAGACTAGAATCAATTGTGGTTCCTGATGAAAAGATCCAACTAATTTGTTCTCATGATTGTAATGTTGTAATGGATGCACAAGTTGTAAAATCTGCAGGTTTTGAAGAACCAATTACTATTAAGAAATACAAAAAACAAGCAGTTTTTGTAAGACTGAAAAAACGTGGTTTGCGTCAAATGAATCGACTTGGTTTTTAGAATTTTAGATGCTAGTGCATTCTACGCTGGCATACCATTTAGTACCACGGATGAATTTTTTACCACATCATTAATTTTTGATGAAATAAAACATATCAAAAAAAATCATGATGCCATTGGAACTTTGATGGAAGCAAAAAGATTGAAAATTTCAGATCCGGATGCAGAATTTGTAGATAAAATTAAAGTAGCATCTAAAAAAACTGGTGATTTTAATCAACTTTCAAAACAAGACATTTCAGTAATTGCTTTGTGTTTGCAAATGAATGGTGAGATTATCACTGATGACTTTGCCATATCTAATGTGGCAAAAAATCTCAATCTCAAAGTCTCGCCACTAATGACTTCAGGAATAAATGATGTAGGAAATTGGATTCATTATTGCCCAGGATGTAAAAAGAACTTTGAATCAGGTTCTGAATGTCCTTTATGTGGAACTCGACTGAAAAGAAAATTAATCAAACATAATGCATGAATTATGCTGACTCGTGCAATGTTTTTTGACTTGATTTTTTGAGATGTTTGCTTTTCATCTCTAACATTTTTTTGATTTTTTTTGCTCTTGCATTTCCGAGTCCTTGGACTTTGGCTAGTTCTGTTGAACTAGCATTGAAGACTTTTAATGGAGAACCAAATTTTTCAAGCATTCTAATTGCAAGTTTTTCTCCAATCCCAGGCAAACTTGAAAGTGCCACAAGCTGTTGTTTTTGAATATCATTTGATTTCTTTATTTTTTTTAAAAATGGTCCTTTAGGAAGCTCTTTCCTTGAACACAACGATACTAGTAATTTTGCAGTATGATCTGCACTTGGAGTAGCTATTACTGGAATTTTAAAATCTAAAGCAATTGATGATACTGCACCATAAAATATCAATGGATTTTCTGTAATTTCGTTAATTTCATCCATATTTCCTTCCATCAAAATTATTGGAAATTGAAAGTTTTCTTTTAATCTATTACATTGATCAAATAATCTTCCATCAAAAACAGATGAAATAAGATCCTTAATGCTTTTTCTTTCTACAACAGTTTCTGGCGCCACAATATAATCACCGACTGGAAGGGTTTTCATTTCAATATTGATCCCAACCGCACGTAAAAGATCTGGAATTCCACTTTTTCTTTCTCTTTCATCAACTACGATTCGTAATTTATCTAACTTCACAATTTAGAATGAGTTTTTTTGTTAATATTTTGTTTGGAATGCTAAGATTTTGGGGCTTGAGTACTTGTTGCGCCGCCAGATGATGCACCTTTCATCATTTCATTAATTTTGGACTCTTGTTCTTTGATGCTTTCTTTGACACGTTTTTCTTGCTTGGCCAGTACTATAGAACGAGTATTTGCTAGTTCCTTTCTCTCTTCAAGCTCAGCAATAAGATCTTTTTTGTTTGATTTTATCAAAATAGAGCCTGCATGTTTGTAAACTGGGTTATCATCTGATGCTTTTTTTAGTTCTTCAAGTGCCTTGTCAGATTCTGCTAATTCCATTCCTAATTGTTGTTTTTGCATATGGATTGATTGTAGGCTTTGTTGAGATTGTTGCATTTTCATTATTTGTTCTTGCAACCATGGTGGAATTTGTTGGCCTGAAGACATGTATTGGAAAGAGGTTTTGGTTTTCTTATATCTTTACCGATTCAATTGAATCAAAACTTGCTTGAACCAATCTCAGTGTAGAATTAAGATTTGCCCTTAGATGTGATAGCTGTTTTGCTTCAATAGAAATTGAAATTACATCCTTTAAGGAAATTTTTGTGTTTGTTGGGTTATCTGGATAAAATTTGTTATCTATGTTAATTGAATCAAAAATTGATTTAGTTTTTTCTTTGGCGTCGATTGTAATATTTGCATTAAATTTTAACGTCATAGGCAGTTCCAGCTATTTTGAATCCACATTTCTTACACTTCCAAATTCCAACTGATTCTCTACCAAATCTTTTTGAGCCACAATCTGGACATGCTCTTTTTTCTTTCATTTGTAAATGGATTTTGGTGTATTGTTTTCTAAGTTTGATTCCGTATCTTGCACCAAGACCTTTGAGAACCTTCATTTTTTTTGCCATTTTATTGACCGCCTTGTTTCGATTGTTTAATGGTTTCCCTAATTTTTGCCCCTATTGATGTAGAGATTTCACCACATTTTGTTAATTGTTCAAAAGTAAATCCATCATGTCCTCCTTTTTGAAGAGCACAAATATTTCCATCAGAATTAGTAGTGATTGTAATTCTAGCATCTAAACATGACCATTCATCACCATTAGGATCAACAATAATGTGGTCACCTATTCTTCCCATTGTAACAGAAACAGGAATTGTTGTAATTGGTGCATCTGATTCTTGACCTTCTACTTTGACAGGTACATCATCTTTCATTTCCCATTTTGGAATCTTTGTTGAAAGAATTGCGGCAGTAGATGCGTATGAGCATGCATCAAACAGATTACCGTCATGGTCAATTACACTATTATCTGCAAAAATTCCGATAACTGACTTGTCTTTTACTAAAACTAGTTGTGATAAATCAACCATGCCACTTTCACGTATGCCTCTATCAACAACTCTAGCTAATTCTATAACGTCGGGACTAGGCGGACCAGGTTCAGCACTTGGATGAGCAAGTGGTAAAATTTCTGCAGTACAAATGAAAATTCCTTTGTCGCCCATATCTGGAAATGGTCTATCTGGTTGAACTTTAACTCCAGTGACAACTTCTGTATTTCCTAAATGTACACGAGCAGAACCTTCTGCTTTTGGAATAACACCCACTTCTATAGAAAGGGGACGGTGTTCATCAAAAGATCTGCCATCTATTCTTTGACCTTGTTCTAGTAATTCACGAATCTTGTTACTTTTTAATTCATCAATTAATGTTGTGTGTTCCATTATGCATTTCCCCCATTTGAAAAGAATTTTTCATTAAGTGCTTTTTTCTGAAGTTCGTATACTAGTTTACATCCTTCAATAGCTGTTTGTACACATTTTTTGTATTCGTCTTGTGTCAAAATTCCATCTAATTGAATAAGAGTAATTTTTTCCATGTTTGGCATGTAGCCAACTGGCATATCTGCTTGACCAGATTGGTCTTCTTCATTGTTTATATCTAAAACAATTGTATCTGCTACTTTTCCTGCGGCACATGCAGAAACCATATCTCTCATTGGAATTCCAGCATCTGCAAGAGCCACTGATGCAGCAGCTAAAGCTGCACAACGAGAGCCGCCATCAGCTTGAAGAACTTCAATGTAAATATCTACAGCAGTTCTTGGGAATTTTTCAAGTATTACAGCTGGTTCTAATGCTTCTTTTAGAACTTTGGAAATTTCAATTTCTCTTCTTGATGGAGCGGGATTTTTTCTTTCTGTTACTGAAAAAGGAGACATGTGATATCTGCAGCGAAGAATTCCGGTGTCTGTGTTTGCCATATGTTTTGGGTGAACATCTCTTGGGCCAAAAACACCTACTAAAATCTTGTTTTCGCCAAATTCAATGTATGCAGAGCCATCAGCATTTTTTAAAACTCCAGCCTTGATCATTATTCGTCTGGGTTCGTCTATTTTTCTACCATCGCAACGAATTCCATTTTCATCTAGTAATACTACATCTGATACTTTTCCACCCAATATCATTCACCATTTGATTCTAACATTGATTTCACTCTATCCGTAAGATTTGCAATATGCGCTTCTGCTTCTACCATTTTGATGGCTTTAATGGCCTTTAATAATCCATCTTTATTTTCACAGGATACAACCACCCAGCCATTTTGTCCAATTGTAATAACGGCTCCAGAAGCCATTTCGATATTTTGAATCATTGTTCCACGTTTTCCAATTAATCTAGGAACTTTGCTGGGAGAGATTTTGACTAATTCCCCAGATTCAATCTTTCCAAGTTCTCTATCAGAAATTGTAACTAATGGGTCTCTTGTTCTATCAAAGTTTGCAATTCTAGCAACTACCAAGTCTCCAGTTTTTAGTTTGGAGGTAAGCTCATCTGCATGAGCAGCGAAATCCCTCCCAAAAACATCTTGTGCTGGTAAAAATCCAACATAACATGCATTGATATCAAGTTCCCATGAAAGTGAAGAATGTGATAATACTTTGCCAATAACTAAATCGTTAATTTTTGGAATGTATTTTCCTGCAAGTGGAATGACTTTAACTGTATCATCATAAATTTCAGAAATTCCAACTGCTGTTGCAATTATTCTGTTATCATCAAGAATTACATTTTGTTCAGGTCTGTATGGTCCTGTTGTTATAACATCACCAGGAATAACATATTTTCTTTTAGTATTTTCCATTAAGTTTTAACCTCAACTGTAGCAGTACCTTTTGTAATAGAACCTAATCTATCGATCACGTTTGGCCTTGCTGCAGCCGGTATTTCAAGTATTGCTTTGAGAGAACCATTTGGTAACCAATCTTCTCTTTTCAAAGTACCTGCAGATTTTAGAACAGAATAAGATTGAGCAGCAAACTGAGCTGGCACTATAATTTCCAAATCCAAATTTTCTGATTTTAGTGGAATTATAGAACGTAATTTTTCGACAATGTCTTTAACTTGTTCATCCACATTTTTTTGTGGGTCAATTGACACTCGTGCATCCTTCATGGCTTGTTCAATTCTAAGTGGAGGATGTGGCAGGTGTGAACGTGGGTCTACGTATGTTTTTGCAATAAAATCTACAACTTGTTTTCGTTTTTCTTCAATCATTTTGCGCCTTTGATCAGTTGTTAGATTAAGATCACCTTTTTGGAGAATTTTTTCTGCTATGGCAGTTGTGTCATCTGTCTTGAATGCCTTGAGTAGTTTTTCTGTAGAAGCTCTTGTTCCTTTACTTGAATCAGTGTAAATTTCGTCTGAAACTAGAACAGAAGAGATGTCTTTCTTTTTTCCAAGCTTGTAATCAAGTGCAGGATCAGGTTTTACTAAAATTTCAAATTTTTCTCCTTCAAAAGAATATTTCACAACAGTGACATCTACCATAATTGATTTGGATACAGATGTTCGATATTTATCTATACGTAATATTTCGCTAAGGCCTTTTATCGATTAAAAGACTGGCTTGCTTTTTTCTGAATTTTATAAATTACAACTACTCCTGCTCCTAATCCTAACGCTAGACCAAGTAAGTGATCTTGAACGGGTGAAATATCAATTAGAAAAAGACCTAGCACCCATATTGCATAAATTATAGTAGCGCTTGCAAGCATTACATCTGAAATTTTTACTGTGAATGTGAAAGGAGAACTAATTGTTCCATTAAATTTTGATTTCATTTTTATTTTTGAATCATGTTTTGAAGCTGATTGGGAAAATCCATTTTCGATTTGTAATCTTTTTAGTTCTTTTGCCTTTTCGTTAAAGTATCTAATATCTGGAATTGGTAAAACAATTCGTTGTTCTAATTTTTCTTTTATAGAGTCCAACCTTTCTGAATTTCCAATTTCAGCTTGTTTTAATTTCTCAATAATTACAAGTGCTTCTCTAGTTGTTTTTTCATTTTCATCTATTTGTGCAAATTGTTCATATTTTTCTTTGAAATAAAGTTCATCACTTTCAACAAGAGGCTTTCCTTCCAAAATATTTTGTTTGATTAATCTTAGTCTACCTGTGTCGCCAATTTCTGAATCTAATAATTTGTTTATCATGTGTAGATATTTGTCATCATGATTCATTTCCAAATTTTCTGGTTTTATTGTACCACCTTCTAATTCTTGTAGTTTTCCAAGACATATTTGGAGAAATCTTTTATCAGAATCGTAAATTGGTTTTCCTTCTAGGAGATGATTTTGCAAATAAATTAGGCGGCCGTGTTCTCCAATATTGAATTCTAATAATTTGTCAACTAATTCTGGTAAAGGTAAACCCTGCATTTTGAATTGATTCATCT
>JADFGC010000007.1:0-13923 GCA_022567895.1 Nitrososphaerota archaeon | reverse complement strand
TAGAGATCATTAAGAGTTAGCCTCATAGACTGTTAAGATTCCAGATTTAATTCTCAAGTCTATTTTGTCAATTTTTTGAAGATCGTAGTCACGCTAGATTTTTATTTGGACTTTGAAGGTTTTCATTAAGATTTGTTTTCTTTAGAAGTTGTTAATCAGGATAATCAGCGAATGTCTGTTAAACTAAAAGGCATTCCTTTACAATATGCTAACGCATTGAGACGAATTTGTCTAAACGGCGTTCCAGTATTTGCCATAGACACAGTAGACATTATTGAGAACACTTCTGTTCTTGTAGATGAGGCATTAGCTCATAGACTAGCATTAATTCCAATAAAGACAGATACAACAAGATTTGTTGAACCATCAAAATGTGATTGTAAAAGTGATACAGGTTGCTCAAACTGCAGAGTAATGTTGGTGTTAGATACAGAAGAAGCTGAGACAACTAGACTCGTTTTATCAAATGAGCTAACTTCAGAAGATGAAGACGTTAAACCAACTTCTGATAAAATTCCAATTGTTGAATTAGCTCCTGCCCAAAAAATAAAGGTTGAAGCTTATGCAAGACTTGGCCGTGGAATTGAACACGCAAAATGGAATTCTTCAAACATTTCAGTTTTAACTGATACTGATAAAGAAGGCGAACACGTCTTAACTGTAGAGTCAACAGGAGCATTAACTCCTCAACAAATTATTTTGGGAGGAGTGAATGAACTTTCAAATCGACTTGGCGAGTTTAAAGATATTTTATCACAGTTGAAAATCGAATAAAAAGAGCATACACATTATATTTGGGTATTAAAAGGCATTATTCAAATGACTAATCAATTTGTAATTCGAATGGCAAAAGATCTCAAAAAAGCATCAGCAAAAAATGATGCTCCACTATGGTCTAAACTTTCTAAACTTGCTCTAAAACCAAGTTCTGCAAGACGTACAATCAATCTGAAAAGAATTGGCCAGCTAACAAAAGACAACGATGTAGTTGTTTTCCCAGGAAAAGTACTTGGAACTGGAGCAATTCCTCATAAAATTACATTATTTTCATTTTCAATTTCAAATTCAGCTGCAAGTAAAATTAAAGAATCGGGAGGACAGATTGTTGGATTTAATGACATGATTGAGAAATTTCCCTCCGGAACAGGAGTGAATCTACTTGGCTAGCAAACAAGAAAATGTTGTAGTTAAAAATGAGCACATTGTTGTAGATGGCACCAATCTAATTGCCGGACGATTATCATCTCATGTTGCAAAATTATTACTAAAAGGAACTAGAGTTTCCATTGTAAACTGTGAAGAGATAATGCTTAGTGGAACAAGAAGCAATATTATTAAAGAATATAAAGACTTTTTAAAAATTGCAAGTATTATTCATCCTGACCATGGTCCATTCCATCCTCGAAGACCAGATACAATAATTACAAGAATGATTCGGGGAATGCTTCCAAGAAAAAAACCATCTGGAATCACTGCTCATAAAAGACTTAGAGCATATATCGGATCTCCAAAACAACTAAAATCTTTAAAGAAGATTCAATTTGATAAAGCTAAAATTACAAGATCAACTGCAAATTACACAACAATGGCAGAACTTGGAAGAACAATAGGGTGGACTGAATGACAACAAAAACTGAAATCTATTTTGCAACACGAAAAACTGCCAGTGCACATGTACATATTACAAAAGGAGTTGGAAAAATTAGAATTAACAACGTTCCAGTTGAAATGATTGGCCAAGAAACAGCTCGTGAAGTAATTTTAGCACCACTTGAAATTGCTGGAGATTTACGAAATAAAGTTGATATTTCTGTAAGAGTTAAAGGCGGAGGTTTTATGGGTCAATCAAGTGCAGCTGCTACTGGAATATCAAGAGCATTAACTGGATGGACTAAATCAAAAAAAGATCCAAAAGAACATCCTTTTTCAAAATCTATTCGCGAAGATCTTAGAATAAGAATCTCTGAATATGACAAATATCTCATTAGTGGAGATGCAAGAAGAAAAGAGCCAAAGAAATTTGGCGGACCCGGCGCAAGAAGAAGAAAGCAGAAATCTTACCGTTAGAACGTGAAAGCTGTAATTTTAGCAGGAGGAAAAGGCACAAGGGGAAAACCCTATACAGATTATTTTCCAAAAGCATTGATTCCACTCAATGGAAAGCCACTAATTGACTATATTTTGAAATACCTTTCTTCGTTTAATTTTATTTCTGAAATAATCATCATTTCAGATATCAAAGGCCAAGGAGGCCAGATTAAAAATTTCCTTGATGGTGCAAAATTCAAGAAAAAAATTTCTTTTGTGCAAGATTCTCAATCAGGTACTGCTGGAGATTTGCTGCACATTCGTAAAAAATTGACAGGAACTGAATTTGTTTTATGGTTTGTAGATAACCTATCTCCAATCAACTTGAAGAAAATGCTTCAAACATTTAAGAAAAAAAAGAGTATTGCTTGCATTGCCACAAGAACGACAAGAAAAGAAGAAACTGGTTTTGCCATAGTTAAAGATGGTATAATTAAAGAATTCAAGGAAAAACCTACAATGAAATTAAACATGTCAGAATGTCTTGGAGTTTACATTTTAAGCAACAAAATTCTGAAAAAAATTAAACCAAAATCCAAACAAAAAGAGGTCAATCTTTCCTTTCATGTTCTTGAAAAGCTAGCAAAAAATGATACAATTAGTGCCTATGATATTGGAAATACACCTTGGCTTGATGTTGAATCTCCCGTTGTTATTGATAGATATCAAAAATTAGTTAAAAAAATTATAAAACAGATGGGACGGTAGATTTTTTTTCAAAATCTGCAATTTTGTCTTCATATTGAAAGGTTAAAGCAATATCATCAAGACCTTCAAGAAGAATTTTTTTCTTGTAGGGATCTATTTCAAACGAAATTGTTTCAGATTCTGTTTTAATTGTTTGATTTTCTAAATCAACTTCAATCTCGGAAGTGGATTTCATTAATTTTGCTACAATTTGTGAATCTAGTTTTATTGGGAGTAATCCGTTTTTGAAGCAATTACTGTAGAAAATATCAGCAAAAGATGGTGCGATAATTACTCCAAAGCCGAAATCTTGTAATGCCCATACCGCATGTTCTCTGCTTGAGCCACATCCAAAATTTTCTCCAGTAATGAAGATTTGTGAATTTTGATATTTTCTGTCATTTAGGATAAAATCTGAGACTGGTTTTTCGTTTTTGTCATATCTCCAATTGTAAAATAAAAATTTTCCAAATCCAGTTTTTTGTACTAACTTTAGAAATTGTTTTGGAACAATTTGGTCAGTATCTACGTTTATCCTATCGAAGGGAGTAACAATACTCTTTATTTTTTTGAAAAGCTCCATCTAATTTAGCTCCATTTCTCGAACATCAACAAAATGTCCTGCAATAGCTGCAGCAGCTGCCATTACTGGACTAACTAGATGGGTACGACCGCCTGCGCCTTGTCTTCCTTCAAAGTTTCTGTTTGAGGTGCTTGCACAACGTTCTCCAGGTGCAAGGATGTCTGGATTCATTCCAAGACACATGCTGCAACCGGATTCTCTCCATTCAAAATTTGCATCTTTGAAAATTTTATCCAATCCAATTTCTTCGGCCTGTTTTTTTACCATTTGAGAGCCTGGAACTACCATTGCACTAACTTTTTCTGAAACCTTTTTTCCTTTTACAACGCGTGATGCTTCAATAAGATCCTCAAGACGTGCATTAGTGCATGAACCAATAAACACTCTGTCTATTGTAATGTCTGTAATTGGTGTGCCTGGTTTCAAATCCATATACTGTAAAGCTTGTTCGGCGCTTTTTTGTTGTCCCTTATCACCTTTTGCATAATCCTCTGGGAAAGGAACCGAATCTGTTACATTAGTTGTCATACCAGGATTTGTTCCCCAACTTACTTGAGGAGCAATATCATCAATATGTAAGGTGAATGTTTTTTCAAATTTTGCATCAGAATCTGATTTTAATTCATTTTTCCAAACTTCTACTAGTTCCTCATAATTTTTTGGAGTGTACTTTCTTCCTCTCAAATAATCAAACGTTTTTTCATCCGGAATAATCAATCCAGCCCTTGCACCTGCTTCAACTGACATGTTGCATATTGTCATTCGTTGTTCCATTGAAAGATCAGTGATTCCTTGCCCACGATATTCAATAACTGTGCCAGTTCCACCGCCAGTTCCTATATTTTTGATAATTGATAGTATGATGTCTTTAGCAGTCACGGCAAACGGGTTTTTTCTCTTTCCTTCAACCCTAATTTCAAATGGTTTTAGTTTTTCAAGCCAGAGGGTTTGAGAAGATAATACATGCTCTACCTCACTTGTTCCTATTCCAAATGCCAAAGCACCAAATGCCCCTTGAGTAGAGGTGTGGCTATCACCACAAACAATTGTAGTACCAGGCAACGTGATTCCTAATTGAGGGCCAATTACATGTACAATTCCTTGGTATGGGCTATTGATGTCAAAGAGATTGATTCCAAAGTCTTTGCAATTTTTTTCAAGAGCCTGAATCTGTATAGCAGATGTTTGATCAATTATTGATAATTTTCTATCGTTAGTTGGTACATTATGATCCATCGTTGCTATTGTTAAATCTGGACGCCTAACCTTTCTGTGGTTGATTCTTAATCCTTCAAATGCCTGAGGTGAAGTTACTTCATGAACCAAGTGTCGGTCAATGTATAAGAGTGAAGGACCATCTTTCTTTTCAACAACTACATGAGAATCCCATATCTTTTCAAACAATGTTTTGGACATAATTTTAGAGCCTATGGTTTGAATTTAAAGAGACCGCCAGCTGCAATGATTTTTCCAATAATTTCAGAAAAGGGTTTCATTTGATATGTTTTGTTTTTTGTTAAATTTTTAATTTCGTTTTTTTCTGTGTTAATTTCTAATTCATCACCATTTGTTATATCGTTGTATGTGGACTCGTCAATTTCTATTGGTAAAAGAAAAGCGCCATCAACTGAATTTCTATAAAATATTCTTGCAAAAGATGGAGCTAGTACTGCCTTTATTCCAGAATGAGATAACGCAATTGGTGCGTGTTCTCTTGATGAGCCACAACCAAAATTTTTTCCAGCGACTATGAAATCCCCTTCTTTTACTTTTGTATGAAAATCAGGATCAATTCCTTCCATAGCATGTGTTGCAAGCTCATCATAATCGTGAAGTTTAAGATAAGTTCCTGGAAGAATTACATCAGTGTCTATGTTATCACGTTCGTATTTGATTACGTTTCCTTTCAATTCAAGTCCCTCGGGTCAGTAATTTTTCCTGTTATAGCTGATGCTGCAGCTACTAATGGAGATGATAGATATGTTTGAGATTCAACATGTCCCATTCTTCCTGGAAAATTTCTGTTTGTAGTACTGATACAGATTTCTCCTTTTGCAAGAACTCCCATATGAGCACCGCAACAGGCACCACATGTGGGAGGGCCAACTGTAGCTCCTGCATCAAGGAAAATTTTGATAAATCCCTTTTCCAAAGCCTTTTTGTAAATTGAAATGGCCGCAGGCAAAACCTCAGTTCTAATCTTTACTTTTTTTCCTTTGAGAATTTTTGCAACGGCTTCTAAATCTTCAAGTTTTGCACCAGTGCATGAACCAATGTAAGCTTTGTCAAGCTCTACTGATGGTGCTTCTCTTACAACACTGATATTTTCTGGAGAGAATGGTTTTGCAACTATTGGCTCCATCTCAGATGCCTCATATTCAATTGTCTGTGCGTATTCTGCATCAGAATCTCCATTTATTGGAGTGAAGTTGGTTGCACCACGAGCTGCTAGATAATCCATTATTTTTTGATCAGGTTCAATGATTCCATTTTTTGCTCCAGCTTCTGTGGTCATGTTTGTTAGTGTAAGGCGTTCGTCAACTGACATTTCATCAATTCCAGTTCCAGTAAACTGCATTGCCTTGTATGCTCCACCATCTGTTCCGATATCTCCAATGATTTTCAAAATGAAGTCCTTTGCCATAACATGTTCAGGTAATTTTCCGTTTAGTTTGAAAAGAATTGTTTCAGGCACTTTGAACCAAATCTTTCCATTTAACAATACATAGGCAATATCAGTGTGGCCTAAACCACAAGCAAATGCGCCAAGAGTACCTGTAGTGTTTGTATGAGAGTCCCCACCCACATAGACTTCGCCCGGCAATACCAATGCTTCTTCATGAGATAGTGTATGACAAATTCCATACTGACCCATTCCATACTTGAAGTGTTTTTCAATACCATAATTTTTTGTAAAATTTGATAGTTTCACAATATTTTCTGCAGAAACCTTTTCGGCTGATGGAACAAAATGATCTTCAGCTACCCAAACTTTAGAAGGATCCCATAATTTGTCAACGTTAATTCCTTGTTTTTTTAATTTATCAAATACCTTAATGACACCAGGTCCTGATACATCGTGAATCATTACCTTGTCCACATTTACGAATACAACATCATCTGGGGCTAGTCTTTCACTACCTGATGCGTGAGCGAGAATTTTCTCAGTAATATTCATGATCGAAAAACCTTTTTCTAGAGATTAAAAGGTTTTCAGAACAGTAAAAAATGAAAAGAGGTGAAATCAAACCATGACACTAACAGTATCTGCCATAAAAGCCGAAAGACAAACTAAGAAATTTGATATTTTTGAGGTCATGGAAACGACATTACAAAAAAACAAGATTTCTTTACAAAACGGAGATGTTTTAGTTATTTCAAGCAAATACGTTTCAAATTCTCAGGGAAGAATAATTGATCTGGAAAATGTTAATGTCTCTAAAGATGGAATAGAATTATCAGAAAAATTTCAAATAAAACCAAAAATTGCTGAAGCGATAATTCGTGAATCAGATGTAATTTTTGGTGGAATTTCTGGCTTTGTTATAACTTCATCTGATAACATCATGGCTCCAAATGCGGGTATTGACAAATCAAATGCAGAAAAAGGTAAAGTGATTCTTTATCCAGAAGATCCTTATCTAGTTGCGGAGCAAATTAGAAGAAAAATTTTCTTAAAACATTTGGTTCATGTTGGAATAATTATTGTTGATAGCAGATTAATGCCAGCTAGAGTTGGAACTACGGGGGTAGCTATTTCTTGTGCTGGAATAGAGCCAGTAAATGACATGAGAGCAGAAAAAGATCTTAATGGAAATCCTTTGAAAGTGACTTTTCAAGCAGTGGTTGATAATTTAGCTTCAATAGCAAATCACAAAATGGGAGAAGGTTCTGAATCAAAACCATTTGCAATAATTAGAAATTCAGATGCAAAGTTAACTGATAGAAAAATTAATCCGAATGAACTTGCCGTTTCGCATGATCAATGTGTTTACGTTAGAGGATTAAGAAACTCGCCTCAGAATTCATAATCTTTTTTATTGAAGATTAGTATTTTCGTTGCTCTGCTTTAAATAGAAGTTTTTCTGAGCCCAAGATAATGGAATATCTAACTCAATATCCAAAATCAATATCATTATTTGATGGAATCAAGGATTCAATTAGAATAGATAGCAAACAAGGCGTAGAACAACTACACATTGTTGTAAAGAAAAGTTTCGATGAATTAATGAAAATTTTTACAATTGAAGGATTTACCAAAGTAAAATTTGAACACAAGCAACCTAATCAAATAGGACATGGTTTGAATCTTAAACTCAAAAAACCATGGGAGCTTCACGTAAGACTAGTAGATATGAAAAAAGGCCTCATTGCAATTCATGCGGAAGTTGAGGTTTCACGAGATTACTTGCAGCATCTATTTTGTCAAAGAACCCCAGTAATTTATGAAATTGAAGAGATGTTAAAAAAACATCAAGTTGATTGTAAAATTTGGAATGAACGAATTCAAAAATATGTTCATACTGTTTTAAACAATTACAAAATAAAGCTGGCAACTCCAAACATACCAGTGTTTGCATGGAAGCCTATGCTTTTTGTAATTGGTACAGTAAGTTTATTTTATCTTTGGAAGTATCTTAACACAATCTAGAGAGTTCTAATCTTCTAAAAAGGTACTAGGAAAATCATTTTCTAATTATCTTTAACCAAAAGTCATGCATTGCTCACATTCACAGCTTGGTTGCTGTTTTGATTTTGCAAGACATTTTTTATGTTGTCCTGCTTGGCATTGAACACATATTTGTTCCATGTTTTCAACAGTTGAGTATTTTTTAGATTGATCAAAACCAAAACCGCCATCTTCTGGGCCTACCATACCAATTTTTACTCGTACTTGTATTTTAAACCGATGCACTTTTTTTCAAAATTTTTAGAACCTTTAATTACAATTTTTGAGCTTTTAAAATTATGAGTGACAAGCCACTCGAAACTCATTTAACATATTTTGGAATTTCTCCATGGGAAATTGAGGTAGTTTATGGACTTTTGAATTCCAGATTCAAGGTTATTCAAAATGAGATTGAAAGTGAAGAGGATTCTGAGCTTGCCAGCATGTTAAACATGGATATTCCATTGCCGTTTAATGAAGAATTTTTCAAATGGTTTGAATATAGTAGATGGGATAAAATGAAATTTCTTTTCAAAGAAATGAAAAGAAGACGGGGAGGTAAACATGCAATTAAAATTCAAATCAATTTTTCAGGAACCCCAAAAATTAGTTTTATTGTAGATTCTAATGAAAAACAATGGTATGAAAAAGCTATAGAAAAAATTGATTTTGTTTTAGAATTATTACCTTTTCATCTTGAACCAGAAAAACTACCAAATGATGTTACTCGTGTAGTTTATCATTTTGATTTGGAGCATGTACGATGGAGACTAAATATAGCCTATTCTGGCCAAAAAAAGTTTGAATTAAAAAATAATTCTTGGCAACTTGTTACTTGAGATCTTTCTCTAATGGTTCTAGTAAGGAGTGAAGTTCTTTGTATTTGGTTTCAATAAATTCTAAAGACTCGGCCAATTTTTTTGATTTGCCGTATTTATAGCGAATTAACTCTCTATGATGCCAAAAATTTTTTCCGCCTTCAACTGAAATCGTAGTAAAATAGTCAGTTCCCTTTAGAGAATCTGGCAGTTTAGTATCATATGGGAAAAGCAATTCAAGAATAAACCATTCATCACCATCAGGATAATCAGAGCCTGTATCTATATCAAAAAAAATATGCAGCAAATGAGATTGCATTAGACCATCGTCAGAAATTGTTGGATGTTTAACACTTGATTTTTTAAAATCAAGATTAATAAGTTCTGGTTCAAAAAATCCTTTGATTATAGATTTTCTAAATATCTTGTTTGCTTCAATAATGTTCAACGATAACGTGATCTTTTGTTCAACTTGCTAATAATCTATTAGGTGATTTTAAAGTAGAAATTGTTCTAGACTTGTAACGAATCTAATAGTTTTGAAACATTTGTAATTGGTTTTCCGTCTTTTGAAATTCTCTGTTTTGCTGGCGGGTTTTCAAGATAATTTGGAATTTTATCCATTAGTCTTTCTGCATAACGGGAAATTATTTCATTTTTGTAAAATATTCCAATTGGGATACTGGCTCCCCATTCCAGAGATTTTATCAATGCCTGGCTGAGCTTTTCGTTTAGTTCAGCCTCTTCACTGTAATGAACGACCGGATCATACCTCTTTTCTTCTAATTTGTAAATTCTAGAGTGTCGTTCTTGTGCCTCTTTTTCAAGGTCTTCTCCAGCATACCAATCTCTTGTGTTAATGTCATTGTATGTAGGACAAGGTTGTAAAACATCCAAAAATGCCAAACCCTTGTGTTGTACGGCAGCTTTAATCAAATCTTTGAGGTGTCTTACATCATAAGAATATCCTCGTGCAACAAAGGTAAAACCACTTGCAACAGCCAAACCAATTGGATTAACATCGTAATTGGTGTTTGGTTTTGGGAGTGATTTTGTTTGCTCACCTAGTTTTAGAGTTGGAGATGCTTGGCCTTTTGTTAATCCATAGACACCATTATCAAAAATGATGTAGGTCAAATCTACATCTCTTCTGCCAGCTGCTACAAAATGTCCTGCGCCAATTCCTAAACCATCTCCATCTCCTCCAACTGCAATAATTGTATTATCTGGATTTGCAATTTTTGCTCCTTGAGCAAAAGTCAATACTCTTCCATGTAGTGTATGAATACCATATACATTGATGAAATGCGAAGTTTTTCCAGAACAGCCAATGCCAGAAAATATTGCTGCCTTATCTCTTTGGATATTCATTTCAGCAAGTGCCATTTGAATTGCATTTACAATTCCAAAGTCTCCACATCCAGGGCACCAATCATTATGAAAATCAGTTTTGTAATCTGAAAGTTTAAGCGCCATGTGTTAATACCTCTCTCTTGTTTGCTTTGTTTTCAATGATTTTTTTCAATGAATCATAAATCTCAGTACAAGTCATGCCCCTTCCAGTATATTTTAGAATAAAATGATCTACATCCCGTCCCAGATTTTGTTTGAAAATCTGACCAAGTTGACCTGTGTAGTTTGATTCTATATCTATTATGGTTTTGGCACCTTGCAACAAAGACTTTGCATACTCTGTTGGAAATGGATGTATAAGCTTAAACTGAACGAATCCTACATCTTTGCCTTCTTCTTTGAGCATTTCAAGTGCATCAATAATTGGCCCCTTTGTTGAACCCCAACTAACTATGGTAAAATCATGAACGCCAAAAGAGACAATTTGTTCCTCTTTTGGAATTTTTTTAATAATCAAGTCAAGCCTTGACATTCTTTTGTCCATCATTTTGACTCTCCCCACAGGGTCTTCTGAGATGTGGCCGTATTCATCACTCTCATCTCCCGTATTCCAAAAAATTCCATTTTCAAGGCCAAGTTTTGATCTTGGGGAAATTCCATCATCTGTTAATGCAAATCTTTTGTAATCATCTCCTTCAATTTTTTCCAAAAGTTTTCCTCTATCAATAGTTACTTTGTTTGGATCAAATCTTCTGCATGTGACTACAGAGCTTGACAAAAATTTGTCCATCATGTGAATGACTGGAACCTGGAACACATCTGCGTAATTGAAACACAAAGCTGTGTCATAGAAACTTTCTTCAATATCTCCTGATGCATAAACAACTTTTGGAAATTCCCCGTGTCCTGCATGAATTGCAAATAACAAATCATCTTGCCCATGTCTTGTTGGAAGGCCAGTCGACGGTCCACTTCTTTGATACAAAGTTATCACAATTGGAACCTCGTTAATTCCTGCCCATCCAAGAGCTTCTGCCATCAAAGAAAATCCCGGACCAGAGGTAGATGTTGATGAACGTGTTCCTGTCAGAGAACTTCCAATCATCATTCCAATAGCTGATATTTCATCTTCTGTTTGAATTACTATTGTGGAGCCAGGTCTGTCTCCTTCAATCTCATCTAAAATTTCATTTTCTTCTAAATACATACTTTCGTCTGAAGCTGGAGTGATTGGATAGTAAGATTGGAATCGACACCCACATACTATCTTGCCAATTGCAGTTCCTTGATGACCCTGTACAAGAATAGTATGAGGTTCTTTCTTTTTTTCGGTGAGTGAATAATCGAAATTGTTGAATTTTGCTGTTGCAAGATTGTATGAATAGTTTGAAGCTTGTTTGTTTAGTTCTGCAATTTGTGGTTTTTTTGCAAATATTGTTTCAATTGATTTCGAAAGATAGTTTGGAGGCATTTTTAGCAATCCCAAGGACAATGACACCCCAATTACGTTGAACATTCGAATCAGTCCTTTTAATTTTGGATTATCAGATTCCTCTGCTAATTTTGAAAGAATGTCTCTAAAAGAAACTGGGTAGATATTGACTCCCTTTTCTTTAGCTAATTCTAAAACTCCAGCTACGGTAAATGGTTTGTTTTTAGCCTCAAGTTCCTTGTGTAGTCTGTCTTTAAAGGGGGAATCGAGAGTGTTTACTTCGTCAGAAGTAATTTTTTCCAAATTTGTATCGTAAATCAGTGCACCGCCTGAAATAACCTCATCATAATGTCTGAAAATTGTATCTGCATCATATGAAACCATTATTGTAACGTCGTTAAGATTTGAGTGAATCTTTTTGTCCGAAACTCTTACAGCAAAATAGCTGTGTTCACCTTTAATGTTTGAATAAAATTCTCTTTTTCCAAAAACATTGTAACCCATTTCTGCACAAACACGTAAGAAAATGTTTGCACCTGTTTCTACACCACTACCCTGTGGTCCACCAATTAACCAAGTAATGTCAGTACTCATAAAGCTACACCGATTCTATTAGATATTAATAATCTCCGAAATTGAATGTTTTAACCACCAGTTGCTGCATCAAACAATGCACACTCACATTTATCACGTTCACCACAATAAGGACACACGCAAACACATTTTTCGATCGGGTTTGCACATTCTACGCAAATTGCAAATTCTTCTTCAGAATCTTCAGGACCCATCTAATATAGATGCAAAGAAATCTTATAAATGGTTTAAGGTAGTTTCCTCAATTTGAAGTCAGGATGACGAAACCCAAAGTTTTGCTTACACGAAAATTGCATGATTTTGCTTTAAAGGAATTGAAAAAACATTATTCCATTCAAGTACATTCTGGAAAAATTCCGATGCCAAAAAAGAAGCTAATGCAAAAAATTAAAGACAAAGATGGATTGATTTGTTTTCCTTACGACACAATTGACAAAGATGTGATTGAATCTGCAAAAAAACTTCGAGCCATTAGTACCTTTAGTGTTGGATATGATCAAATTGATGTAAAACATGCAAAAAAGAAAAAAATTCGAATTGGATATACTCCTGAAGTTTTAACTGAAGCCACTGCAGACCTTACATTTTCATTAATTTTGGATTTGCTACGCAGAGTTACAGAGGGAGACAGGATAACTCGGAAAGGAGATTGGAGGCAGATCTATGGTGCCTATGACTATGTGGGAGTCGACCTTGCAGGAAAAACGCTAGGAATTCTAGGCTTGGGGAGAATAGGCCAGGCAGTTGCAAAGAGAGCTGTTGGATTTGGAGTGAATGTGATTTATCATAATAGAAAACGAGCATCACGGAAAATTGAATCGTTGACTCATGCAAAATTTGAATCAATTAATGGGTTGTTGAAAAAAAGTGATGTCATATCTGTACATGTTCCATATACAAAACAAACTCATCAGCTAGTTGACATGAAATTTTTCAAGAAAATGAAAAAAAGTGCGTTTCTTGTAAACACAACTCGTGGAAAAATAATCAAAGAGAAAGATTTGGTTTTAGCGTTAAGAAAGAAGATTATTTCTGGAGCTGCACTTGATGTTTTTGAAAATGAGCCAATTGGAAAGAATCATCCGTTAACAAAAATGCAAAATGTTGTTTTGGCACCACACATTGGTAGCTCTACAGTGGAAACAAGAAAAAAGATGGCTGAGCTTACTGTAAAGAACTTGAAGCTTGCATTGTCTGGAAAAAAACCAATCTATTCAGTTTAAAATTCTATAGTGCCATATTTTGAAAACAAGTCATCGTAGAGTTTTTTTCTATCTGGTTTTAGGTTCTTGTTTTCGTCATACATTTTGGTAAAAAATGCTCCAAGTACTCTTTCGCCTTTATCATCAAAAAATCTCACACTAAAGCTTGTTCGTTCTGGTTTTTCTTCTGTGATGAATTGAGCCTTTTTGATGGTATCAGAATTGATGTGCATGTGACATGGGCCGTCATTCTCACCAATTGTGATCCATTGATCCTTTTGTCTAATAGAAAGAGAATTACTTCTAATTTCACTTACTGCTCCGCCACCTTTTATAACAAAAAGAACATCATCGACCTCTAGTATATCAGAAAGAATGTCCTTTAGCATGTAAGGAATTTCTTTTAGAAATTATTTCAACCTTTAATCGATTTGAATAAAATCTTCTGGTTTTGCATTAATACAATCAGTTCCTACTGCCTTTAGGGCTGAAAAATT
>JADFGC010000089.1:0-2242 GCA_022567895.1 Nitrososphaerota archaeon | reverse complement strand
AAAAGTCAGGTCCGTTTCAAATACTTGTTTGCTTTCCGATATTTTGAAAAGACATGACACAACAAGTCCAAAACACAACAAAGTCTAGTATACTAAAATACAAGACTGTAATCGCACTGGTAATATTACCAGTATTACTAGCACTGTATGCTAACGGCGGAAACGCCTCTGGAATAATAACCACTTTGACTAGTGATGTATTTCCTGTAGCAATGACCCTATTCACGTGGGGTATCGCAGTACAGCAGTTAGTACACATTAGAAGAAAGTAAGAAAGCGATCTCCTGCAATAAAACGACGCTTACTTTTTTCTTTTTTTTCTATTAAACTATGCAGAACTATGCAGTTTTTAGATTGTATTCTTCGCTGTATGACGATCATAAATAAATAATTGAAAGAAGGTAGCAATCTGGCATGCGGGCAAAATCAAAATTTCTAAAGTACATGATACTTTTCGCTTTTATTCCTCTGGTTCTTTCAATTGGAATGGCTCCTGCTATGTCATTTGGAAACATCTTTGGTACTCCAAAAAAACAGATGGATGATGGTGTACTAAACGAAGATGTATTATGTAGAATAGGGTTTGACTTGATGCTTCGACCATCAGGAACTGTGGCATGTGTAAAACCAACATCGGCAGACACACTCATTGGTTTGGGATGGGAAACATTAGCTGAAGATTCACCAATGCTTGCAGAACTAATGGTAGAAGAAAAAACCATAGAAATTGATGGACTTACAGTTTCCTACAAAGAAGGTGGCTCACCAGATTCACCAACTATACTTTTGCTACACGGTTTTCCTACATCATCACATATGTTTCGTAATCTAATTCCAGCTCTTGAAGACGAGTTTCACCTTGTTGCGCCAGATTACATCGGTTATGGAAAAAGCTCAATGCCTTCAGTTGATGAATTTGAATATACATTTGATAATCAAGCAGATATTGTAGACAAGTTTACCGAAGAACTAGGCATTTCAGAGTATAGCATCTATGTTATGGATTATGGCGCACCCGTTGGATTTCGACTTTTCGATGAACACCCAGAAAGAATTCAGGCAATTATAGTGCAAAACGGTAATGCCTATGAAGAAGGACTAGAAGAATTCTGGGATGATTGGAAAACATGGTGGAATGATAAAACCCCAGAAAACGAAAAGAAACTACATTACCTTGTGGCTCCAGACACAACAAAATGGCAGTACACTTTTGGAATGCGTAATCCAAATTCAGTTGATCCATCCACTTGGATTACTGATCAAGCAGGATTAGACAGACCTGGTAACGTAGCAATTCAGCTTGCAATGGCATATGACTATCAAACTAACCTTCCATTGTATCCTCAATGGCAAGAACAATTCCGAGAGCATCAACCTCCCATGTTAATTGTGTGGGGCGCTAATGACTATATCTTCCCAGAATCAGGTGCACATCCATACGAACGCGACTTGACAGATGTTGAAAAACATATTCTTGATACAGGTCACTTCGCCCTAGAAAACGACCTTGATTTTATAGCTGAAAAAATTTCCAACTTTTTGAATTCAAGATTGCAATAATTGCTGAATGGTGTTCCATTAGAATGAATGAAAAACCAGTATACAAAAACTACAAATTTCCTAATCTATTGATTGCTGGATTTTTAGCTACTCTTGTCTTTAATGGCGTAATGTACATGGATATTGCAATCACTGGAATTCCTCTTCATATTCCAACAACTTTGGGTCAGCTCGCAGTTGGTGAGAGTGAGGATGCTGAGATGGTTGGCCATGCAATTCATATTTTAAATGGCATGGGTTTAGCATTGCTTTTTGGATATGTAGCCCTTCCAATTTCAAAAAGAATAGTTCGTTTACCAATCTGGCTTTATGCTGTAATCTTTATGATAATTGAATTGATCGTAACTGTTTGGTTTGGCATGTTACCGGCATTAGGTGCTGGAATCGCGGGACTAAATATTGCACCAGAGGTACCAGTAATTACATTCATACGACATGTAGCATTTGGTTTAACCCTCGGCTTGATGATAAAGTCCTGAAATTGGTAAAATCGTTTTAAGGATTCAGGAGTGCTCTAAACTATGACGGATATTCTCGTTGAACCACATGTTAACAAAATCGTAATGCCAGAGAATCTCAAAGTTGGATTGATGATTGCTGAACAACGAAAAAAATGTGCTAGTGGAGGATGTCATGAAGAATATTATGCATTAGGATTTGGTCAATCACCTTTTCATGTACC
>JADFGC010000054.1:0-8662 GCA_022567895.1 Nitrososphaerota archaeon | reverse complement strand
ACATATTTGTAAGAATTATTTACTTTGTATCTGTTAAAGAATCGTATTAGTGAATCAGATATTGCAGAATCAGTATATTGTTTAATTTCAATTGTCATTCTATACCCACTTCCCTAAATTTTCTTCAAAGTAGTAACATTTTTCATATCTTAGATGTTTTTTACCACTTTCAGTTTGTGAGTGACAACTATTACAAAACACATCTTGATCTTCTCTAATTTTATATGGATTTTTTAATTTCTTACCACAAACTGAACAAACTGTAACTTCTTTCATAATAATGTCCGATTCAAAATCAAGTCCGCCAATTCCATTGTGATTTTTTTGTACCTTAGCTCATTCTGGTGATGTTCTGTAAAATGACGATAAAGATGATAGAGATTTTTAAAATGTTTTCGTCTGCCACTTTTATTAATACAATAACAACAACCAAAATTGATAGGTTTTTGATAAATTGGGTTTCTAGCCTCTGGAAATCTGCTTTCTAAATAAACTGCTGTTTTTCTTTTCTTTCCTACTTTTAATAATTCCAGACTTGAAAGTAACATTAAGAAGATCTCCTTTTGGCTGAGTAGGTTTTCTTGGCATCAACCTCAGAGAGAATATTATTTCTCTGAGGATTTTTTTTATTCAACCAAACATTATTGCTAGTATTGCAGCCTGTGCATTTCCTCTCTCCTGAAAAAATTGGAGTGGTAAAGCAGTAAGGACAGAACATCAAACGGAAAACCTCCCTTTTTTATGAGAGCTGGCGTTTTTGGCATGAATTTGAGCAAGAATAGACGCTTGCTCAGAACTTTTTTTATTCAAAAACTGCTTTAGGAGAAATTCTACTGTTTTAGATTTAGTGTAAGATGGAACAATTTTTTGAAATTGTTTGTAAATTTTATTGTCGATTGTAAGTGAAATTGTGACTTTCAGATTAAAATTACCTCCAAGTTCGCATCACACACCTGTCTTAGACCATGGATGAAACTAACTTGGAACATTTTGCAATTTTGCGAATTATCCATTCGATTTAGATTTTTTGGATTTATTGCGTTCTGCTGTTGGATTCTTGATAATTTCATTCTTAATATAGAAATAGTGATTCTATATATATATTTTATGTAAATAACACAAAACACGCGTATTATGTTACATATTATTTATGAAAAAAGAGCCCTGAATCAGTGATTATTGATAAAAAAAGAAAAAAAAGAAATAAGAAATTTAGAATTTCTTATTTTTTTGGAGAGTTAGCCCTAACCAGACAAAAAGTCCTAGGGTTATGGCACTCAATATGCCTCCAAAAATCATCATTCTTTCAAATTCATTGAAGAATGTAGTGCCAAAAACAATAGTGTATGAAGCGTAGATAGTCACCAAAAGATAGATTCCCATCTTGATTTTTGGTAGGACATGATCAGCTATTGTTTCTCGCTTTGGAGTTGGGTTTTCAGGCGTTGAACTCATGTCACATATTTGTGACAAAGAAGTATTAATGTATTACTGTACTTTTGTATTTACACTTAAAAACATAGAAAAGAATATCTAAAAACATGAAAATGACTGTCCATATTCCTGATGATTTACACAAGAAAATCAAGATGAGAGCTGCTGAAGATGAAACTACGATTAAGGATTTGATTATTGATTTACTAGAAGATGAATTTGGCAAGTCCAAGGATCAGAGTAATGTTGAAAAATTAGTAGGGAAAAAGAAAGATGCACTTTAAAGAATTTCTTAAAAAATTCAACTCTAAAAATCTGGATAAATATTTAAAAAAATTCGATAAAGGTATGAGTGAATTTAACAAGGCTGTAAAAGATTTTGGTGATTCAATGGATAAAGTAACAAAAGAATTTTCGTCAGACATTGAAGAATCTAACAAAAGAAGAAAAGAGTATGAAAGAAAAAATAAAGAAAATTTTAACAAACTTTGGAATAATTCTAATGTTAAAATTTGGTCAGATAAGAAATAGTTATTTTTCTTTTTTTAAATCAGTAATTTTTTCTTTGATTAGTTGTTTGTCCTCTTTTGGTAATAGTTTTATTATATTGAGTTTTTCTTGAAATTCTTCTCTCTGTTTTTTTTGTGCTTCATGTTCTTTTTTCATTTCTTTTAAGAGTGGAATACTTTCTTCTTTAAATTTCACAACTTGTTCGTGTATCTTTTCTTTTTCATTTTTCATAGACTCATTTTCTTTCTTGAGTATCTCCAAGTCTTTTGATAATACATCAATTCTTTTTTCTTGATTTTCATCTACTCTCTCAAAAATTGATAGTGAATTTTCAGCTCTTTTGAATAACTCACACAATTCACTCTCTGTAAATCGGTTGTACCGTTTCATGTATTTTTGGTGTCCAGCTAATGAGTTACCAAAATCAGAATCAACCCTATTACATTTAGTGACAAACCATGATCTAAATGAGTGTAGAGTAATTTTATGAATTTTATTATCATATTTCAAATTATCTAGTTCAGCTCTCTCTCTTACTCGTGCAAAATTTTCTTCCACATTATGCTTGGACTTTAAAGGATTTTCATTTGTACCAAAGATCAAATCATCATCTTTTACCTTGGCAATTAGAGGTATGAGATACTTTTCTACTTCTTTTGTTACAAAGGTCTTTCTAGGCTTTCCGGTCTTGGTGTATTTCCCTGCAATATTCACCACTATTCTATCAAATTTTTTTAATTCCAAATCTCTTTTTCTCAACTGTAATGTTTCTGATATTCGCATTCCGGTACAAGATAAAAATAGGTAGAGAATTTTTCTTTTTTCAGTTGAATTATCTAAAATTTTCTTGATATTTTCAAGTGTCATAGGATAAGCTTCTTCTTCTATTTTTCTTGGAAAGTTCAAGCGTGATTTTACAGCCTCGGAATAGATCTCAAATCCGTACCAGTTCAAATAATTTTTCACCAAGTTCAAATTTCCCCTCACTGTTGCCGGTTGTTGTCCATTATCCCCTAGATAATTAATGAAATCCTGTAACAAACTAAACAAATTCTGTGAGTGTCTTTGAGGTTCTTTGCTTTTTTGTTCCATCGAGTCTGCAAGTATCGTATTCATTGATTTTTCATTAAATTTACCAAGACAAAATTTTTCAAACCAATCAATTGCAATTTTGATATTGACTTTGTGAGCATGAGATTTACTACTTATATGTTCAAAAAATGAATCTTTAGTCAATGGTCTATCTAGATACAATACTGTTGTTCACACCAAATAAAATTAAGAGTAATGAAGTAAACAAGTATTCGAAGAGTACATTGAAATCCGTACTATTTGATCCAAGGGTGAAAACTGGTTAAATGAGTGCAATATCTTCCGCTGAAATTAAACAAGAATTCCTTCGTAGTAAAATGGGATTAGCTGGGATAGGAATACTTGTAATTTTAATTTTGGTTTCAATAATTTCCGTTATTCTTATACCCATTGATACTTTCAAAGAATGGAATAATCCAGCTAGTTGGATTTCGAATCCCAAAACCTCAATGCCTGTTTGGGTGAATTTTTTATCGTCAGAAAAAATTCCTGAACACAAAATTATTGATGAACCAGATAAGAGATTTCAGGTATTAAATGATGTTTCAGTTGTATCACATCAATTTAATGTAAATTTTGATTATGATAGTTTTCCAAATGATTTCATTTACGAGTTTTCTGCAGAATATACCGGCTCACCATTGTTACAAATGTCCATAATTAGACCCGATGGTAACCAATTAAAACTTGTTTCAACATCACTACCATATTCTAAATCATCAACTATTCATAATGAAAGAATTTTTTCAACAGATGGAGCAATCCGAAAAAATCTATTTTTACAAAAGGAGAGATTTGGTTTCTCCATTGATAATATTTCAGCAGAAGATATTATCTTTTCAAAACTAGATACACATGAAGTGTTGAAAGGAGACTATATTTTTCTTGTAAATCTGTACGGAGTAAAAACACAAAATGAGATTTTGAATTCAAAATTGATTGTAGGTGGAAAAGCATTTGGATTAATGGGCACTGATGAATTAAGGCGTGATCTTGCAATCGGATTGTTGTGGGGAACGCCATTAGCCTTGTTCATAGGACTTGCAGTATCCATTGGCTCTGTTACCATGGGGTTGTTGTATGGCGTCTATGCAGGTTTCAAAGGAAAGAAAACTGATGAGGCTTTAATGAGATTTAATGATGTAATTTATGCACTACCTGCACTTCCATTTTTGATAATTCTTGCCGTAACAATTAGCAATAGTATTTTTCTAATCATTGGATTTTTGATGATTTTTGGTTGGGTAGGTATTGCAAAGGTATCACGAAGCATGGCTCTGCAAATTAAAACAAAAGGATACGTTGAAGCATCAATAATGATGGGACAAAAAAATTCAAAGATCGTTCTAAGACATATGATTCCACAATTGTTGCCCTATGCATTAGCAAGTATAGCTATTTCTGTTCCAGCTGCGATTACTACAGAGGCAGGACTAAGCTTTTTGGGACTCGGAGATCCAACATTTCCTACATGGGGACAAATGCTTCATGATGCAAATGTACATGGTGCGGCTCCAAGAGGGCTGTGGTGGTGGATTGTTCCCCCAGGAGTAATGATTGCCATAACTGGTTTGTCATTTGTCTTTATGGGAAGTGCACTTGATGCTATCGTTAATCCAAAGTTAAAACGACAATAAAACTAGAGGTCAAATTTTCGAATTAATTCAATATTACCATCATTCAATTTTATTGAATAGCATAATGAATTTTCATCCTTGAATGCTGCCAACTTGTTAGCAAATACTCTTTTGCTGTGACCACCCTCAGATGCTTTGTCTGATTCATCAAAGCAAATAGACATTTGTTTCATGTTTAGATTATTTTTTAGAAGAAAAGCAATAAATTTTTTGTAATTTTCAGTATCAAACCAGTCTATGTTTTTTTCTTTACTTGCTCCAATCCATATCTCAATGGAGTTTTGATAGAGGACCTTTTTTCTTAATTCTTCTAATGCCATCTTTCTTTCACGATTAAAAATCAGCACGTTTCATCTTGGAGCCGCATCGAGGACAAGAACCCCCTTTGTAACGATGGCTGCAAACAAGACAGACGTACTTTATAGAAACGCCACTTTGATTTAATCCGAAAAATCCGCCACCACCAAATCCTGAACCGCCATATCCACGCATTCCGCTCATGTAACGTCTACGAAGTAGTAATGGAAATATGATAAAAATTGCTAAAGCAGCTCCTAAACCATATGGAAAAGGAAGAACCATTTGCAATGCAATACTAATTCCTAATGATGCAAATAAAACTATCAAATAAGTCTTGTATGGAAACAAATCATTATCAATTTCTTAAAAAACCATATAAAGTTTTGTCAATTTTTTTCTAATTTCACCACTAGACAATAGTGATTTCAATTGGGTCGCCTTTGCTATCCCATGCAAAAATATCATCATCATCATAAGGCGATTTTACTATTATCAAAACTAAACCAAAAAAATTGTTCAAGTCTGTAATTAGTGGCTTTTCTGAGCCTTTAGGATGTGAATGTACAATTCCAACATAACTAGTATCAAGTGGTAAAAATGAACTTGGAAATCCTGCAAAAGTTGTATCAGTATAAGAAAACGGGGGGATGATTAATCCGTCAATTGTTATGTTGCCTTTTTTGGATTTTCCACGCAAAATTAGTACTGCTTCATTTGGATGCTTCATTTTGCAATATGATATAATTCCATCTCTAGCATCTTTTTTTAATGAAACCTTCCGCTTTAATTTTTCACGTTTGAATATCAATGGTACTAGTATCAAAAATTAGTTAGATTTAGCATTTATTGATTAATCGTATATTTGGTGGAAGAGATTTCTCGTAATCTCCCTTCAATATCTTTGATTATGTTAGGAATTTTGGTTTTAGATTCTGAGATTTCATTTTCAAAGATATGAATTTTGTTTTCAAGATCATCTTGATCACTTTTTGCCTTTGATAATTCTGATTGTTTTTTTTCTAATTCAGAAATGTTGAAAATTTTAAGTTCACTTTGTAATTTTTGTTTTTTTGAATTAAACTCAGAGATCCTGTTAATGAAATTATCAAGAATTTCGGTGGTTTCATCTATTTGAATTAGAGATTTTTCCATATCTTTAACTGATACAAAACCAGATTGGACGCCTTTTCTTGTTGACTGTAAAATTATTATAATATTTGCTTTATTTTCTGGAGTTAAAACATCAAAAGGGTTTTGAAGTAATTTCCCCATTAGGATCTTCAATGGTTTGTCAAGTGAACTAACGTAGCCATATTTAGTTAGAGGGCGAGAAATTTTTGTAAATTGTTGATCAATGTCACTACTGATTCGGGATTTTTCTGACTGTAAATTATTAATGCTGTCTTGTATTTCGTGGAATTTTGAATACTCTTTCGAATCTTTTAGTTTTTCAATTTCTTGCTGTGCTAATTCTATTTTTTTAATTAAAGACACTTTTTGATCATTTAATTCGATTAATCGTTTTTCTCCAGTTTGTTGATCAACATTAATTTTATTTATCTGGGTTAAATTATCTGAAATTGAAAGTATATTTTCTTCTAAATTTCTATAATTTTTTAAAATAGTATGTAGCTCTTTGGCATCAGCATCTAATGTAGAAAGAATGTTTTTTAATTTAGCAGCATATTTTTTTGCAAAAATATGAATGACTCTTGTTTGTCTTCCTAAAACGTCACCAATTTTTTTTAAAACCTGAGAAATTTCTTTATCAAGTTTTAGTACATCATCATACGAATTGATTTTGTTAAAATCTACTGTAGCCTCTTTGTTTATTGTAGTAATTACCTGGCGTTTTCCCCTCATTACAATAGTTCGAAGATGTTTGTCTATATCTTCAGTTTTGAGGTTGTCTTTTTCTAGTTCTTTTGCGATTCTGATTAATTCTTTAAGTTGATCATCGATTTTATTTTTAAATGATTTGTACTCAGAAATTAGCGTTTTTTCTCGAAGGGACTTTATTTCATTTGTAATTTTATTTACTTCAGATAGGGAAATTTGCTTTTCTAAAGGTAAAGTTTCAATCTCTTGTGATTTTTCTTTTTTCTTTCCCCATCCAAAAACCATGATTAAATTAATTATTAGACCATTAAATGTGTTAGATTGATTTATTCTTAGAACCTTTAAAAATTGGTTTAGGCCAAGTTGAAAAATGTCTTTATCTGAAGAAAAGCAATATCGTTCTGGAACTGTAAAAAAATCAATTCTAATTCATGTCGCAAATGACAAAGCGTGGGAAAAAATTAGCAATATTGTTGATCTGTTTTGGGTATCAGATGTTCAAAAAACAGTTTTTTTGTCTGAAATAAAACGCGGAATTGGCGCAATAAGAAAAATCACATTTGATGATGGAAACGATGTAGAAGAAACAATTGTTGGATGGAATAATGGAAATTATTTATCATATATTGCAACAAGCGGATTGCCTTTACGTGCGTATCATGCCACAATTTCAATAGCACCGTTAGAAAAAAAATTGATGAAGGTTTCTTGGCAATCATTTTTTAACAGTGAAAAGATGACAAAAAAGGAATTTTCGGAATTTCTAAATTTTATGAATTTATTTTACAAAAATTCTTTATCGAATCTAAAATCATCTCTTGAAAGTAGCTAGAAACTTTTGTGTACTAGTATTTGATTCCCAAAAATGTAAAATACTATTTTGAGAGATTATTCTTGTGAGTGATACTCGATTTACTTTGATTGGAATTGGCTTCATTTTTGTAGGCTTTATCGTGCTAGGGGTTTTTGGTTCTCAGTATGCAGTATCAACTTTAGAAGCTGAGCAATTTGGAGATTGTTTTGAGTATTTTGAAGACAAACCACCAGTTTCTGTTAGTTGCGAGATAAAGTTTCTAGACAAATTATTGTTTTTTGGACTAGTAGTTGGTTTGATCGGAACTGGAATTTTTGCACTAATCAAAGGAGTTAGAGGAAAATGGGATCAAGATGTAAAACCGGAAGACATGGTAGGCCCTGGTGGAGAAAACACATCAAAATCTGAAAATTCCGAAAATAAAGATTCTAAATAATTCTTCATTCAGGAATTTTAATTCCTTCTTCGCCACAATTAGGACAATATTCATCAGTTTCAGTTAAGGGAATACTGCAAATTTTGCATTTATATCTAGCATATTTCATTTGAATTAAGTTATTTTGGATCAATTTAATTAAATTTCCAAATTTTTTCCAGATTAAAGGCGCCAGGTAAGGGATTTGAACCCCTGTGCGCTTGCGCGCAGCCGTTTTCGAGACGGCCGCCTTACCACTTGGCTAACCTGGCAATAATTCTTGAAATTATCTCCCAAATAAAGAAAAACATCATTAGTATCAGTGCAAAAAACTAAAACAGAAGATGGGATTAGATCTTAAACCTCTTGTTGTTAGAGAAAAAACAAAATTAGAATCATTTGCATCTAAAGTAGTTGCTATAGATGCATACAATGCAATATACCAATTTTTAGCAATTATCAGAGGTCCTGATGGTAGTCATTTATCTGATTCAAGTGGAAGAGTAACTAGTCATCTAAGCGGACTATTCTACAGAAATATCAATTTCTTATCTCTTGGAATAAAGCCAGTTTACGTTTTTGATGGAAAGCCACCATCACTAAAATCGGCCGAAATAGAAC
>JADFGC010000088.1:0-2341 GCA_022567895.1 Nitrososphaerota archaeon | reverse complement strand
TTCATCACACTTGCATGTAGTTGCAATCCAGTAATCCATGTCACCAAACTTGTTTATCTGCCAACCAAACACGTCGGAATAAAACTTCTGGGCTCGGGCTTGGTCATCAAACGGGATTTCAAAGTGAGTTACTTTGTTCATGGTATGGTTCGGCTAATTTTGATAAATATTAAGGGTTGTTCCAGTTTCTCAAACAACATTCAAAGACAAAACGTCATTCTAAAAATAGAAAAAAGAATTTGATCATCCTTAAGTCAGATCATGACGTAATAATTCTCATGGGATTTCCTTATCTTGATTTGGTAGAAAAGGCCCTAAAAATAAGTCCTGAAATTCGATTTGCAACAGTTTGTAACATGCTTGGTGAGGTAAAGTATAGTGAACATAGATCAGGTGCAAAAAATCTTCTATCACAAAGAGAAAGTCTAAAATCACTTGAATCTGCTGCACGAGCTTGGACGTTACGAAATGAATTTGCCTCAAAGATTGGCAAAGGTGAATTCGTTCTTGCACAGTACGGCAAGATAAAACGTATTGTTATTCCATTGGATAGTGAACACCTTCTTTATCTGACAACAACGAAAAAGGCAGATCATAACAAAATCATTAACAAAGCAACCAAACTCAAATTAGGTAAGCTAAAGAAAACAAAAACAACCCGAGAAAAACAAGTTTTTTCCTAAGGTTTACGAGTAGGTAATCACTTAGTGGCATAATGGAACATCAAAAACTCGTAGATACAATTATGGACGAGCAAAAAAACATTAGATTTGCCACTGTCTGCAATATGGCTGGAGACATGCAAGTCACAAAAACAAGAGAGGGCGTTGAAACTTTTCTTACCACAGAAGAAACACATGAAAGTTTGAAAGATGCAGCTAAAGCATAGATACATTCTAGAACACCACATTTTAAAAAAATTGGAAAGGGATTGTATACATTATCTGCTTATGAAAAGCTGAAAAGGGTAACAATACCATTAGAAGATGGCTTTTTGCTTCTTGCAACAATGGAAAATACAGCTGATCATAACCAAACCATAGAAGGTATTCTAAAACAAGTGCATGCATCTCATGCATAGCCATACAATCTTTTCTTTTTATTTTTCATGGAATAATTATAACGGAAATTAGTATTCTATGTTCTTGATTCGTACCTGACTTCCATACGATTCTAGATAGTGTCCCAAAAAATTCTTTATCTGCTCACTAATTCTGTATCCCAAGGCACCATCCATCATTCCAGATTTCTCTATTACAGAAAACATTTCTTCGCTTATCTGCAAATTAAAAAAGCTCCATCCGGCCTTTGTAAACGGCTCAAATAGCTTATATCCATTTTCTACTTTGCAAGTTTGCTCAAGAGCTTCCATCGCCTTTTTGACAATAACAATCTCTTTTTCATAATTTCTAGTGCTGAGTTGGAACAATGGTTGCAAAGGTGCTGTTACATTAAGGAAATAGCTGTTACTTTAATCTCATTTTCACCAATTACTCTTAATGATTAAGTGGAGAGATTGCCTCCTAATCATGGGATTTGTAGCATTTGGAATATTCCTAGTCATAGGAATTTATGCATCAAGATGTGAGCCTGATTGTTAGTGTTTTATACTGATTTTGTAATAATTTGAAGATGTATTTTACAGCGCTTCCAGATGAGCATGCACTCAAAGTTGCCTGGCGCCATTACGACACTATCAGAGAAAAGTACCATACAAAAAGAGCAGAGGTTTATGATCACTTTTTGCGTCTAGTAAAGTCCTAGTTACCATTTTTTTATTCTTCTAGCTGGTAATCGTCTGATAGAATCCAGGCTAGTCCACGAAAATCAATCCAAGAAGAGTATGTCTTTTCTTCTTGAACTTGGAGAATCTGGATGTATTTTTCAACCATAGTATAGAATTGTGATTTTTGAATAAAAGAGACGCGTAGAACTTATCAATTATTCATTTTTTTACTAGAAATGACAATTATACAAACATGAAGCTTGCACTTTTGATTCTTCCCTTGTTGTTTAGCTTGTTTTGGAATGTCGCTCTAGCTGAAGATAAAAGAGGTTACGTTTTGGTTGATGAGCAGGTACTGATAACGTCAGATCTTACAAACTCTCAGGACAGAATTCAAAACTTTGCGTACATTGTTCAGTTAAAGAACGATGAAGGAGTAAGTATTTCACTTGCTTGGATTACGGGTGCGTTATCGCCAAATCAGCGACTCAGTCCAGCTCTTTCGTGGACTCCTGACAAAGCTGGAATGTATACAGCCGAAATTTTTGTGTGGGAATCAATCAACAATCCTGATGCACTTTCTCCGCCATTGCACCTTGATATTGAGGTTAGAGA
>JADFGC010000053.1:0-8757 GCA_022567895.1 Nitrososphaerota archaeon | reverse complement strand
GATGGCCAAAGTCAAAATTCACAAGCATTTCAAAGGAAAAAATTACTGCAAAGGCTCAGATAGAACAATTACTGTACCTCTAGATAAGATACTAAAAGATAATGAAAAGAATAGAGATTAGATTCTAGACTCTTTTTTTCTAATATTTCTTAGACTTCTTTTTCTTTTTATTTTCTTGTTGTTTACGCTTGTATTTCTTAACTCGTTGTAGTGACCTAGCTTTTTTCTCTCCTTTTTGTAATCTTCCGTCTTTTTTCTTTGATTTTTTCTTTTTCATGTATAACCCAAAAATGGTTCAAACCTTTAAAGATTCAACCTAGAGGAAATAACATATGAACAAAGTGAGTATTGCGATTATTTTTGCAAGTTTTGTTTTAGCTTCAGTTGTTGTCATATCTTTTACTATGGATATGTTTACAACAGAAATGGAAAATTTTTCTAATAACACAATAACTCGATTACAACCTGATGAAATGTTTGATTCTAGACCTCTTGGTTTTAGTCAAGTTGTAATTGCACCTCCTGGTCAAACTATCTATATTGCAGGCCAAGGTGCATTTGATAAAGATTTGCAGCTTGTAGGGGATACAATGGAGGAGCAAATGGATGTTGCATTTAAGAATGTGAAATCTGCATTGGAGGCAGCAGGAGCAAAGCCTGAACATGTGGTACAAATTGTAATGTTAATGGTGGATTATGATGAGTCATATCTGCCACTTGTTCAAAAAGCACGCTTAGAATTTTTTGGCAACGATAATCTTCCCGCTTCTACCTTGATTCCTGTTCCTAGTTTGGCAATAGATGGAATGCTATTTGAAATTCAAGTGACTGCAGTCATTCCTTTAAACAATCCTTAATGCTATTTACTGCAGATTTAGCAATTTACTTTCATGAATTGGATAATCTATACAGGATTATACGATTTTTAATTAACATTTGATACGAACCGTTAATCCTGAAAATTCTTAATTCTTAGATTTCAAAGAATAACCAATAAACTAAATCTCTATTAGATTCACTGTATTTTTTCAATATTTCACGACTAGAAAGGGTACGTGTTACACTGTACTCTTTAATTTTTGCATTTTTTCTTTCTTTAAATAAAAAACGACTCAAGTGTCCACGTCATGCCGGATTCTTGGATCAAAATATCCATACAGCAAATCTGCTAGAAATATGCTGGCAAGGAAAAATACAGTTAGAACATATGTAGCTCCAATAATTATTGGCAAATCCATCACTGTTATTGCTTCAAAGTATAGTCTTCCCATTCCGGGCCAATCAAAAACTGCTTCAGTAATTATTGCACCACCTAATGAGCCAGATAAACTTAAAGCTAAAATGGTAATGATTGGCGGCGCAGCATTTTTGAGAGCATGTGAATAAATAATTTTTTTCTGATTTATTCCCATAGTTTTTTTTGCTATGATGAAATCTTCTTGCATTATACCAATCATGAAATTTCTTACAAGATAAGCCCAGGAACCAAATCCAATCATTACAATGGTAATTAGTGGAAGTGTCATGTGATAGAGTAACGCTGCAATATATCCTGGGTCTGATGATGGAATAGACGGAGTTGCCCTTGCTGGAAATATTTGATAAACAAAGGCGAAAAGAAAAATCATAATCAATCCTACCCACCAAACGGGAAAACTGGAGCTCACTACTGCAAAGGTGGATGTAAGTCTGTCAATTTTTGATCCTGCTTTACTGCCTGATAAAGCTCCTAGGAAAATTCCAATTATCGAAATAATTATTGTTGCGGTTGTGAATAATAATACCGTTCTTGGAAGTTTTTCTAATAAAATATCCTTTACATCACTAGATCCACTATCGCTAGTCAAAAAAGATGCTCGACCAAAATCTAAAATTAAAATTTTGTACATTGTAATTCCAATTCTTTGTGGAGAATACCACGGTGAATCTAATCCAAGCGCTTTCGTGCGTTGATCAATCTGTTCCTGAACAAAAGCTTCAAACTCTTCAACACTGGCGAAACTTTTAGCTATGGCAGGATTTTCTGTAATTTCAGCTCGTACTTGAAAAGTAATCCCTTGTTTTAGAATTATGTCCATGTTTGAACCAACAAGAATAACGGTCAAGAAAAGAGTTGCCATTAGAACCAAAAACATAGTGATTAATCTAGTACCGACGTATTTTTTCAGGCCCACAAGTAACCTATCGATTTGACTTTATTATAATTGCAGGTTAATTTTGTTTTAATAAGAAAAACAATTCCAAGTTTGCCAAGGTAAAGTGACGAGAACTATTATGAAACTCAGGTAAAGCGGTTAATGAATTCTAGGATGTTTTGATGGCAGAATTGATAGTATCGTCACAACTTGCAATAAGCGCATAATATGACTTAAAGATTTAGCAAAAATCATTTTCCTGTCTCTGGTTTTTAGAACCAATCTCATCCAAAAAAATTCAACAATTGAAAAATATCAGAAAATGCATAGTATTTCATGAAAAAAAAGAATGAGAAATTTGATCCTGATAAATTAGTGCTATCAAAAAATGACATACTTGATTTTTGTGATAAAGTGATTACAAAATGGGGTAAAGACCCAGAAAAACACGCAAATCACATCTTTGCAATGAATGCTGTGAAAACCAGCATTTTTTGGACCGATGAAGATTCACTTAAAGAAATTTGGAATGAAATTTTGAAGTGGTCGTATGTTCTTTTGTACGAAAATGCTATTGCTCAAGGAAACGAAGAAGATATCGATTGGTCAAAAATCATGAAACAGGTTGGGAAAGACTAGTCATTCAATAAAATCCTTCAGACCTTGCTTTAGAATCTCATTAATGACGTTTGAGAAGCTTATTGCTTTGTTACTTTCAGATATTTTTTTTGCCTGTAGGCTCCTAATTGTTGATTCTATGTGAGGATCAAGCGTAATTGTTACTCTTCGAATCATTTAATCACTTAATCCATGCTTAAGATATTCGCCCTTTTTAGATTGAATAAGTAACTTTTTGATCAACCACTATGCTTATAAGGTAAAAATCGATTTTTGCGTGAAAATAAAAAAAATACTGCTAGACGCAGCAAAGGGTTCTTTTGAAATCTTCCGTATCTCGCTCAAAGTCACATTCTTTACAGACTTGCCAAGTACGGTTTTTCAATATTCTTAATGTAGATTCATAACACGTAGAATACATTTTTCCTCCACATTGAGGACAAGAGATTGGAATGTCTACAATCATAATGCAAGTTAATGAAATTTTGAATATAAGACGCGCGTAGAACTGATAAATTGTTCACATCATATTACAAAAAATTTTAAAAAATTTCAATTGTTATTCATCAGACTAAAATCCAAATAGCAATCCTCACACAAAATCATTCCCTGCTCATGGAAATAATGATCACTAGAGGGATTTTGAGTTGGATTTCCACATGATGAACATACAGTAATCACTGGATGAAAATCCTGCTTATTTTTTATTTTAATACAATCTATTAGATCCGAATTAAAACTAGACCAATTTGATTCAGTTTCAAACAATATTACAGATTGCCTGTTTTCAAATTTATAAAATTGGAATCATTCAGGAGAAAGGTTAAAGTAGTAAAATCTTAGGTGACTATACTGCCATCTGGGGTTTAATTTGTTCAGGTTGTTTGTAACATCTTCTGAAAAAATAAAGAACTCCAAGCACTTCAAATTGCTCAATAAACACCACGAACATTAGATTCTCCATCCACCCACCTGAAACATCGTTCATTAGTGCAAGCGACACTGACAAAGTATACTCTACATTTGAAATCCAAGCGAATCCATCAAAATTCTCACCTAGTGGAACTGGTCCCAAAAGTTTTTCAATTGGAAAATTGTCTCTGGTGAGTTGTTGATAATCTTGTAATGTAGTAAAGAGGATCTCTTTATCGTAATAATAGACAGAATTTCCTCTGTCCATGAAAAATATGCTTGCTCCAAAATAGATCAAAAACACAATTGAAAACGCAACGATATATTTAGCAAATTTTCCACCGATGGTCTTTCTCATCTGTTTTTCAAATATTCTGCCTAACTGTCCAAGTTTCCTCTTTCTAGTTAGATATATGAAAACTAGGGCAAAAATTGAAAGCAGGCCTACGGTTCCTAACCAGCCGTCTGTAACATATGTCACAAATATCATTCTAATAGGCAAAAATATTCCTGCAGTAATTCCCATAAGGAAAATTTTCTCTTTCACGTCTTGGACGTCTATTTTGCCCATGCCCCAAATGACTATTTACTTACTATGATTAAAGATTTCTGCTGAAAATCTTTTTTATAAACAACAAAGTTTTTTTTAAATTTGATTTCTAAATTTGGAAATAACCTATTCGTTTTGAGAGGAATTTGTAACTTGGGTAATTTCAGTTCCATTAACAAAAAATTCGAAAATTGTGCCATTTATGTTCAAATAAATCACTAAACCGCTTTTTCCAACATCAATCAGAGTACCATTAACATTTAGAACCAGTCCAGAATCTAATTCTTCTACTAAATTCTCTGATCCATTAAGAATTGATTCTGATACAAACTCTAAATCAGAACTAGTAACATTTCCAAAATCATCGCTAGTTTGATTTACTGTTAATGCTTCCATTATTTCTCTAGAAATTGTAGCTTTCTCAAAGTAAGCTTGTCTAGCTTCTTCAAAAGTTCCACCATTAGCTAGTACTTCATCCATTGCTTTTTGTGCTTCTACAAAAACTTTAACTGTGTAATTTAACTGATTTACAATGATATCTTTTACTGCAAGATCTAAGTTGCTTACAAATCTATCATATTTGAATCCAGCATAAATTCCAGCGCCTGGATTTTGTTCTTCAATAATTTGTTCAGTTAATTGAATTGAAAGTTCTCTTTGTTCATCGATCAATTGTTGCTCTGCAATTAAATCTAATTGCTCTTTTTGTTCTTCAAACAATTGTGCTTTCAAGTCTTGGTAATAATAGTAAAGCGTCAATCCTAATGGATCTTTTTCAAAGTCTTCTTCAGATGCTTGCAAATATTTTATTGCCTCATCAGTTGATAGCATTTTTTCAGTATGAGCAAAAACAGATATCTCACCCTTTACTTGAAAAACAATACTTTTGAGTCCGATTTTGTCATCACTAGTTGCATACACATTTACAATGTAGCTTCCAGGTATTTCATCAAAGTCAGAAAACTCCACAGTAAAACTTCCAAACTCATCAGCAGTTGTAATAATAGAATCTACACCCAGTCTAATTTTCACTTCTGTTCCAGGTACTGGTTTTCCTGCATGGTCAGTAACTGTACCAAAAACCACAGGAATGTCTGCCTCAGAAAGAGGATTTTTTTCTAAATTAACACTAATTTGTAAATCCCATAAAGTCGAATCTGCTGTTTGTAAATTTGAGAATAGCAAAACAAATGCTAGTATTCCAAATAGGGTACTTGTATAGTTCACGGAGGCTAGTTTTGATTTGAGTTGTTAAGATCAGATATCTAGAATTTTTCACGTGGGTGGACAATAATTATTGATTCAGTCTGAAATTCCTTCATAAGTTATTTAATGTCCAAATTTAACCCGATTTGAATAGATGGATTTAGAAAAGTTCCGTAATGACGTTTACGAAATAACCGAAACCCTTTCACATAATTTGAATAAAAATGATCTTCCCAAGCTTAACTATGTAAGACAAAAACTGATTGAGCTATATGAAAAAAATTTAGTTAAAATCAACCATTCTGTTCTAGAACTGATTTGTGCTGCCAATTTGATTCATCACGGTTATTCTGTAGAGGTTGAAAAATCAGTTTCTGACATCTTAGTATGTGACCTGTTTGCCACAAAAGGTGATGGAACAACTATCATTGAAATTGAAACAGGTTTTACTCCGCCAGAGCACGCATTAGACACTGTTGATTACTATACTGCTAGAATAATTAGTAAAATTGCTAGATACAGCAAATTTTGCTCAAAGTTTTCTTTAGCAGCTCCAGTAATTGGAATATTGCCAATTCCAAAACTATTCCTTGGCCCTCCACATGCAAGAGTTAAAAACGAAATATCAAAAATAAAGTCATTTTGTGACAAATATTACAAAAATCCTCCAATTGAATATGATGATATTTTAAACGCCCACTTACATTCGGTGTATTTGATAAATATTGACAAAGGTTTTGCAAAAGAATTGGATCCAAATGGATATGTTGACTTGACAGAAAAGTTGCTTTACAAAAGCGAAGTAGATTTTTAATGTTTTTATTAAAATCATGCATAAAATGAAAAACTTTTCAAGCTAGAGGATGTATTTTTGATATATGATCTGTTCAAGTTGTGAGAATCACAAACACTATGAATGCATTGACTGTAAAAACGATCACAAGACATACCTGTGTGAGTGTGATTGCCACGATGAATCAACAAAACCTCATAGTGAACAAGATCACAGAACACAATAATCCATCCCAAGATTCATAAACCACAAAAACAATTCTTGGCAAAAACACGGAAACATCATGAAAAATTTTGGAACTCTAGAATACGTACTCGATAACTACTCAAAAACATGGAGTTGGAAAGTAACAGGATCTCGTGCAGTTTCTATGGTGTCAAAACTAATACCTGAATCTTGGTATGGGGAAGGGCCAAATGAGGCAATTGTTCCTGATAGCTCAGAAAATGTAAAACACCTAAAGTGGATTTTGGAAAAATACCCACTTGACATTTTATCAAAATCTGTTTGGCAACGAAAATCTACAATATCAAAACATCCAAAAATAATTCTTCCAAAAACAGAAAAATTAAAACGTGTAAATCCTGGAGAACAATTTCGTGGAAAATTACTTAATTTTCAGAAAGAAGGTTTAGATTTTCTTTTAAAATCAAGTGGAAATGCATTACTAGCTGATGAAATGGGTTTAGGAAAAACTGTACAAACATTAGCATACTTGGCATCCGAAAAACAAGCCTTTCCTGCACTTGTTATAGCCCCATTAGTTACTCTAAACAATTGGCAACGTGAAATTGAAAAATTCATGAAGCGAAAAAGCAGAAATGGACGTTTGGTGGAAAATGAAGTACCAACTTCAACTATTATTCGTCGAGGAAAAACAGAAGAACTTGGTAAATTTGATTTTTACATAATTAATTATGATTTACTTTTCAAACGATTAAACGATTTATCACAATTAGATATTAGGACAATTGTATGTGATGAGGTACAAAACCTTCGTTCTAAAACCACGAAAAAATATGATGCTGTAAAAAAACTAACAGCTTTACCATCAATCAAATATCGTATTGGCTTATCTGGAACTCCAATCTATAATCGTGGTTCTGAGATTTGGCCAATTGTAGATATTTTAAGACCTGGGTTGTTAGGAAACTTTAATGAATTTTGTGAATACTTTTGTTATGTAAATGAAAAGGGTAAAGCAATTGTTCTAAAGAGTAAACGGGAATCGTTACGAAATCAATTACAAAAACATGTAATGCTTCGAAGACGTAAAACAGATGTTCTAAAAGAATTAAAAGATAAAGTAAGATACAAAGAAGTAATTGATGCTGATACAAATTATTACTTTAATGAATTAGACAGAATTTGGAAAAAATTAGAAGAAGAACAAAAAGATGCTGAGAGTGCTTTTGATAAATCATCTTCCTACCAAAGAGCAATCCAAAGTGAAAGACAAGCTGCAGGAATTGCAAAACTTCCTCACGTGATTAATTTTGTAACGAATATTATGGAAATTGAAGAAAGTGTGGTGGTTTTTTGTCACCATAGATCAATTCACAATCTTTTACACCAAAACCTGAGCGACTTTTCTCCAGTGTCAATTATTGGTGGACAATCTGATAAAGTTCGTCAAGAACAAATTGACAAGTTTCAAAATGGAGAATCAAAATTAATGATTGCAGGACTTAGAGCTGGAAACGTTGGAATTAATCTTCATCGTGCAAGATATGTTATATTTGCAGAACTTGATTGGAGCCCTGCTATTCATAGACAAGCTGAAGACCGATTACACAGAATTGGTCAAAAAAATACTGTTTTTGCATATTATCTGATTGGTAATGGGACACTTGACAATCATGTGGCAAATGTACTAGTTGACAAAAGTTATGAAATTGATTCTATCATGGATGGAAATAATAGTGAGAATTTTGAAAACAAAGAAAAAGCAGAACTAATCTTAGCACAGATTCATGATAAACTGGCTGCAAAATAATCAAAATTTTAAAAAATAATTTTACAGACAAACTGAGACAAAAAATGTCTGATTTGGGAAAATCCTTTTAACTACTTACGAAGATCGATCCCCCATGAACAAGACTCTAAAATATCTTGGATTGCTTGCAGTTTTACCTCTATTCACAATGGCTCTCACAACAGACTATGTGATTGAAGAAGCTGATGCAATAAAGAGCAAAGGAACAGCAAGTTCACAATATGGTTCTGCTACAAAGTTCATAGTTTGTGGTGGTGTACTTTGTTCTGAATATCCTGGAGGTTATGAACAATTCCAAAAGGATCAAGAACAAGGCGTAAAAGCTCCAACTGAACCTGTAGAACCAGAACCAGTTGAAGAAGAAACCATAGAAGAACCAATGAAAGAAACCATAGAAGAACCAATGAAAGAAACCATGGAAGAAGAAATAGCTCCTGGTTCCGTACTACGATTATCCAGAGCAAATGTTCCAGCTGTAATACCATTACATCAAGGATTTTACAACGATGATTCAGTATACTTCATTGTTACTGATTCAAGTGATCAA
>JADFGC010000006.1:0-34766 GCA_022567895.1 Nitrososphaerota archaeon | reverse complement strand
CCCGCATCGTAGGATTTAGAAATCTAGAATAAGTTTCTTTATTGAATAAAATCGTAAAATACAAACGATCTAATAATTACCATATAATAATGGAATTTAGAGAGATTTATTGCAATAATTGTAAAAAGGTTCTAGGAAGATACAATCGAAAATATTTTACTGATGATAAAATTGGAGAGTTACTCAAAACAAGTCATGCGTCACATGTTAGAGAAGGACATATAATAGAACTAAGAAGAGTTACTAAAAAATCCTAATCTAACGAGTCTTTAAATTCTTCAAGAAGTTTCTTTTGATGTTTACTTAGTTTTTTTGGAATATCTACTACTAGTCGCACATATTGATCGCCACGTCCCCATGAGTTCTGACGGGGTAAACCTTTTCCTTTTAATTTTATGATGGTATTTGGTTGGGTTCCTTGTTCAATCTTGATTTTTTCTGATTTTTCTAGAGTTGGGACATCCATTTCTTTTCCTAATACTGCATCGATCATTGAAATTTTTTGATCAAAAAATAGATCAGAACCATCTCTTTTGAATTGTGAATGTAGTTGAACATGTATTCGGACAATTAAATCTCCGTTGTTGCCATCTGGAACATATTCACCCTCACCCTGAATGGTATAATCACCAGAATCAATTCCTGCAGGAACGTCAAACGAAACGTGTCTAGTTCCTTTTCTTTTTCCAATCCCCTTACAATTTTTACATGGTTTTTCTACAATTTTTCCTTGTCCTTTGCATTTTGTACATGGTACAACGGTAACAAAAGAAGCAAAGCCCATTTTCCGCGATTGTCTTACTTGACCTTGACCATTACATGAAGAACATGTAATCTTTGATGTACCAGAAGCGCATCCTGATCCCCTACATGAGTCACATTCAACATCCTTCTGAACATCGATCTCAATTTTTTTTCCATTTAGAACATCTTCAAGTGTAATTGATGTTTCATAGAACATATCTGCTCCTTTTCTTTGTCCAAAGCCTCCAAATCCACCAAATCCTCTACGCCCAAATAATGATTCAAAGATTGAATCCATACCACGTGATCTTCCAAAAAGATCATTGAAAATATCGTTAAAGTTTCCACTAGCTCCTTGAAAAATATCTTCAGTAGAATATCTACCATCTACACCTGCATGACCATATTGATCGTAGATTTCTCTTTTTTCAGAATCAGATAGTACCGCATATGCTTCTGAGATTTCTTTGAAATGTTCGGGTGCTTCATTTGATCTGTTTCTATCAGGATGAAATTTTAAGGCTAGTTTTCTATATTGAGATTTAATTTCATCTGTTGAGGCTGTTTTCGAAACTCCAATGACCTCATAATAATCACGTTTTGCGCTCATGGATAATTTTTGTAATTGTAATCAGGTATAAATTGTCTAATAGAATCTATTTAGTTTTCTCTTCTGAGGTATTCTGCTCATTTGTTTGTTCTGTAGTTCCTTGTCCATCAGATCCAGTCTGCTGTTCTTGATCTGGTGACGGTTTAACATTCTTGTAAAGTTCTGTTGTAACTTCATTGACTAATGTTTTAAGTGCATCTAATTTTGGTTTTAATTGATCTGTATCTTTGTTTAAAACTTCTTTTAGTTCTTTTACAGCATCTGTGATTTTGATTCCTTGTTCTTGTGAAATTTTGTCTTTAAGATCCTGAGTTACTAGTTTTTCAGTAGTGTAAATGTAACTTTCTGCTTCATTTTTAAGATCTATTGTTTCTTTTTTCTTTTTATCTTCATCTGCAAATTTTTCTGCATCTTTTTTTAGTTTTTCAATATCATCTTTTGATAATTTACTGGTAGATTCAATAGTTATTTTAGCTTCTTTCTGTGTACCTAAATCTTTTGCAGTTACATTTATGATTCCATTAGCGTCGATATCAAATTTGACATCAATTTGAGGTACACTCCTTGGTGCAGGAGGAACATCAGTTAGATTGAAGCTTCCAAGTGAGACGTTATCAGCAGCCATTGGCCTTTCACCTTGTACAACATGAATTGTAACAGTTGTTTGATTATCAGCTGCTGTTGTGAAAACTTTATTTTTAGAGGTAGGAATCGTTGTGTTTCTTTCAATTAGAGGTTCTCGTACTCCCCCCAATGTTTCAATTCCAAGTGTCAATGGTGTAACATCGAGTAAAACGATATCACTAGTTACGTCTCCTGCAATAATTCCAGCCTGAATAGCAGCACCAGCTGCTACCGCTTCCATCGGATCAACTCCTGACTCGGGCTCTTTTCCAACAACTTCACCAACAAATTTTCTTACCAAAGGCATTCTTGTTGGACCTCCAACCATTACAATTTTAGAAATGTCAGAGGGAGATAGTTTGGCGTCTTCTAATGTCTTTTCTATTGAAGGTTTACATTTGTCAACTATTGGTTTAACCAAATCTTCTAATTTTGCTCTGGTTAATCTTAATTCTAGATTTTTTGAACCACTTGAAGGATTATGTGAAATAAATGGTAAATTGATATCAGTTTCCATAACTGTTGAAAGCTCAATCTTTGCTTTTTCAGAAGCTTCAGCAATTCTGGCCATTGCCGTTTTATCTTGGTTAAGATCAATTCCTTCTTTTTTCCTGAATTCGTCAACAACATAATCTATAATCGCTTTATCCATATCAGTGCCACCAAGTTGTGTATCTCCAGAAGTACTCATTACTTCAAATACTCCTCCACCCATTTCCATTATTGTTACATCAAGTGTTCCTCCTCCAAAATCAAATACCATAATTTTCATGTCTTGTTTTGCTTTGTCTAAGCCAAAGGCCAAAGAGGCAGCAGTTGGTTCATTGATTATTCGTACAACATCAAGTCCAGCAATAGTTCCAGCATCTTTAGTTGCCTGGCGCTGATTATCATTAAAATAAGCTGGAACTGTAATTACAGCTTGTTCGATTTTGTCACCAATAAAGGCTTCAGCATCTTTTTTTATTTTTTGTAAGATAAATGCAGAAATTTGTTGAGGTTTGTATTCTTTATCATTAACTTTGAAAACATAATCAGTTCCCATTTTTCTCTTTGCTGCAAAAATTGTATTTTCTGGATTTGTAACTGCTTGTCTTCTTGCAGGTTCACCAACTAACAGTTCTCCATCTTTGAATGCAACAACAGAAGGGAATGCCTTTCCACCAACAGTTGTGCCTTCAGCAGCTGGAATAATGGTTGGTTTTCCTCCCATTACAACTGCAGCCGCAGAGTTACTTGTTCCAAGATCTATACCGATAACTTTTGCCATATTATTCACCTAATTTTTCAGATTTCGTTTTCTTTGATATTTCCACTAGTGTTGGTCTAATAACTCTATTATGAGAAATATATCCCTTCCTGAGTTCTTTTGTAATTGTATTTTCTTCAAGTGTTGAATCTTCTATAATGGATATTGCTTCATGAAGTTTAGGGTCAAAAATTTCTCCTAATGCATCAATTGTAGAAACATTGTTTTTTAATAAAAGTGAGTCCATGTTTTTTAAAATAGAATCAAGACCTTCAACATTTACATTATTTTTTAAAAAAGCTTCTTTAGCGCGGACAAAATCGTCGTAGATTTGAAGAAATTCAATCATAAATTGATCAATTTTTGTATTTATACCACTTTCAATATCTAATTTAGTTTTTCGATCTAGATTTTGTAAATCCGCTAATGCACGTTTAAACTTTAATTCGTATTCTATAGTTTTTTCTTTTTCTTGTGACAATAAATTTTTTAGTTCTTCTACTGATAATTCGGGTTCTTCTTCAGACTCTTTTTGGAGTGGCAAACCATCTAGTTTTTCTTCTGATTCTTCTGATTTTATTTGTGGTGATAAACTATCTGGCTTGTCTTCTGATTCTTCTTCAGAATTTACTTCAATAGGTACTTCATTTGATTCTTCTTCAGACAATTCAAAATCGTTTTTTCTTTGGCTAATTTTATGTTTATTGTATTTTTTCGCATAGAGGATTGGCTTTAATTAGTAATAAATCAGAATCTTTTTTGTTTTTTTCTATACTTTCAAAATCAGTTTTTGAACATGCAACAACAATAGTTGTCTTATCACTATGAAATAAGTCAAAATTAGGAGTGTTAAATGATTCAACATCTCCAATATAATCTCGTAAGCGTGAGATTAAATTTTGTAATATTTCAATTTTATCTCCACGCATTTCATGTTGATCTAAATTCCATGATAAGGCAATTTTAGTTCTGCTTGCTTTAAGATCATTTTTCTTTAATGTTGCACGAATTTCATCTATTAGTCTTTTAATGTACCCATCAATTCCTTTGATACTTCCATTAATCAGATACATGAGGGTGTTTGCTCCTTCAAAGGATGAACCTAAAGCCTTAAGATCATAAAGGCCTTTTATCATATCATCCAAGTATAGGTTTTTGAATTCATCAGAAGAAAGATCCGATTTTGTAGTATCATCTTGAGCAAACTTGCATACTTCCAATATACTACAAAGCCTTGAAAATCTAGAAAGAGTGTCAATCGCGTGAAAGTGCTCTGACGATGAAAGAGATACAAATTTTTTTTCTTTTTTGCCACTGGATATTAATTCAGCTAGCTCATTGTCTTTTTTACTGTTGAATGAACCAATAACGTTTGGAGTGTTTTTTAGATCGGCAAGAGGAAAATAATAGTATGAAATTGATTTTCCTATTTCAAAACCTGTAACATGCTCTAATAGTGAAATATTTTCATTATTTCCTCCAAATCCAACTGGTAGAGTATAAACTATGGAACTGTTTTTCTTTAAAGATGAAGTAGCATCTTTAAATTTTGAATTAATTTCAGTTTTAATATCTTGACCAGTTTTTCTAATTCTTGGCGCAAAGAAAAGATATTTTGCTTTTGATGTTGCAATATCTATTGGTTCCATTGATAATAATGGTTCATCTTCTTTCAAAGATGAAACGTCGGGATAGGTTTTGGCAATTTCAGATTTTAACGAGATTGCAGAAGGTGCAGATTCATCAATAATGGAGACATCTGCTCCTTTAATGGCCATTTGACACGCCATGGCATAACCTTCTGTACTTAGTCCATAAACAACAACTTTTGCTCCCCCCATTTCTACTCAAGTTGGGTAATAGCACTAAGAAAAACTTATTGAACGTCTAAATGAATCAAAAATACTTGAAAATTTGGTTTGATGTTCTTACTCCGAAGCAGGTTCTATTTTTTGAACCTATGATTAAACGACTAAGGAAAAAACACCGAGTAATTTGTACATCTAGACAATATAGAGAAGTCAATCAACTTGCAAAAATGAGAAAAATGAACCTAATTTTTGCTGGCAGGCATGGTGGTAGTGAAAGATCTAAGAAGTTAAAGGCAAGCCTAGATAGAATGATTGAATTAACAAAAATCATCAAAAAATTTTCTCCGGACGTTGCAGTGAGTTTTTGTTCTCCAGAAGCAACTAGGATTTCATTTGGTTTAGGAATAAAGCATATTGCTTTTTGTGATTCTCCTCATGCTGAAGCAGTAATGAAAATTTCAATTCCACTATTGGATAGACTTTTAATTCCATGGATAATCTCTAAAAATGAATTTTCAAAATATGGGATTTCTGCAAAAAAAATTACTTCGTATAAAGCAATTGATGCATCAGTAATAATTAAAAATAAAAGTAATATTTCTACTCTTAAAAAATTTAAAGATATGAAAAAGAAAACAATTCTAATTAGACCATATGAATCCCAGGCTTCTTATGCTAATTATAAAGAAACGAGTATGATTTCGATTATTCAACAAATTTCTAAACTTTCAAATTATAATGTTTTACTGCTTGCTAGAAATTTTGAACAAATTAAAAAATTAAAAACAAAATTTGGAAAAAAAATTAGAGTTTTAAATAAAGTAGTTGATAATAATGAAATTTTGTCTTTTACTGATGTTTTTGTTGGTTCTGGTGGAACCATGACAGCTGAAGCTGCATTAAGAGGCATTCCGACTATTTCATATAATGCAGTTCCTAATATTGTTGAAGATTATTTAGTAAAAAAATATTTGATAAAAAGAGAAGAAAATCCACAAAAAATTGTTCCGTTAATAGAGAAACTTCTGAAATCAAACAAAAATAAATTCAAAAAGAATGCTAAAACTGAATTAAGTCGAATGGAAGATCCTTATTTCAAACTAATTCACGCGATTAAATCAATCACAGAAGAACATTTTAAAGGAAATTAGATTAAAGGCGTCGTCCGGCAGCCCGGTAGAGGAGAAATCCGCCGAATGTAGAGGTCAAGCATAGGGGCCTTTGGAGCCCTTGACCCCAGTTCGAATCTGGGCCGGGCTATCTTAATTCAGGTAAATTATGCTAAAAATCCAATCTAGTGAGCAGTTTTGTAGCAATTGAAAATGATCCGAGGGCTAAAAGCACCAATACTATCATCTCAATTAGAATAAAGTCATTAAATGTTCCAAAAAATCCTGCTCTTATTACATCTACAATATAGGTTAAGGGATTGATGTAAAATGCAGAAGCAAGGGGTTCTGGAGCTCCCGCAGCTGGATAAAATGCAGTGCTTACAAATGCAAAGAATAGAAAAACAGTATTTATGGTAACATTGAAACTTTCACTTGATTTTATCCGTGTGGAAATTATTGATGCAATAGAACCAAACAAAACCGATCCTGTAATAGCCGCAAAAATAATCAACGGTATTGTTATAAAACTAAATTCAATCGATTGAAAGAAAACTGGAAAGCCTACTAATACAATTAAAAATGCACTGACTAGACCAATGATTCCAATTGTGAAAATATTACTGAGAATATAATTTGCTCTTGTAAATGGACCAGACATAATTTGCTCAAACATTCCATATCTTTTATCATTCCAAATTATAATTCCAGAAACTAGTGTACTATTCATTATGTTAAAACCAATCATACCAGTTGCTAAAAATACAGGATAAGTAATTTCTTTTGTTTCAAATGTAACTTTATCAATTAACGAAGTATAAGCAAATCCTGCAACAAAAATATAGATTAATGGAAATATTACTTGCCATAACAAAAATCCGGGATTAAGTGAAATTGTAAGATTTCTGTTAACTAATCTAATTATTGGATGCATCTGAGTATTCTACCACTTTAAGGAAAATTTCTTCTAGATTTGTTGGGATTGCTGACAAATCTTCGATTGGTATATTGTTATTGTTTAGAATTTGTAAAATTTGTAAAAGTACTGTTTCAGATTTATCTGAATGAATAGTTATGTTAGTTCCAGAATTAAAATCTATTTTGCAATCATCAATGTTATTTAATAAATCAGAAATTGATTTGTTAATTCCAGAAAGATGAATTTTGATAGTTTTTTCCCTACCAAATCTGTTTTTCAGGTCATCTGGAGAATCAACAGCAATTATTTTTCCTTTATTTATGATAGCAATTTCATCGCAAATGTACTCCGCCTCACTCAGAACATGTGTAGTATAGAAAATAGTGAGACCAGATTTGGCCTTATTTTTTAAAAAATCTAACAATTTTCTTCTAGCGGTAGGATCTAGCCCAACCGTTGGTTCATCTAAGAAAAGTAATTCCATGTCATGCATAAATTCACGAGCTACCTGAACTCTTCTTCTTTGACCAATTGATAGATCGTCATTTTTTTTATGTCGAATTTCTTTTAAATTAAATTCTTCAAGTAGCTCTTCTACTCGCTTTTTTCGAATTTTTTGTGGTACATTCCACATCATGCCATATTTATCAAGAGATTTTTCTACTGAAAGAGTTGGTTCGTAGCTTGGTTGTTGTAAAACGACGCCAATTCTATTGCGTATCTGTAAAGGTTTTTTCACTGCATCAATTCCCAGAATTGATAACTGTCCGTCAGTTGGTGGAATTAAGGTTGTCAATAATTTTATTGTAGTTGATTTTCCAGCACCATTTGGTCCTAAAAATCCAAATATTTGTCCAGATCTAACATTCAAGTCTATTCCATCTACTGCTTTTACAGAACCATATGTTTTAGAAAGAGAATTTGCAGTAATGCTGGACATGAACCAATTGCGATCTACTTACTAATTTAGTTAATGAAATTTTTATTAAGAGACCATAATAACCGGTATTAACTTGACAGAATATGAATCTCTATTAGACAAACTATTAGAACAAAAACCTGAGCTTTCGCGATCTGATATTGAAGAAAGAATTAAACAAAAAAAAGACAAAATTGGAGCAGGTTATCTTACTGATCAAGGTGCACTTTTTCTCATTGCTTCAGACCTAGGTGTATCGTTATCAGAGCCGTTAAAAGTTGAGATGAGTCTAAAGGATTTGTTTGTTGGAGCAAAAGAAATTTCTTTAGAATCTAGAGTTTTGAGTCTAGCACCCGCAAAACAATATACTAGAAAAGATGGTTCACCATTTCTTCTTCGAACTATGACTGTTTATGATAATGATTCAACTGCAAGTGTAAAGCTTTGGGATGAAAAAGCAAGTCTTCCTGAAATTGAAGATTTGAAGCCTGGAGATCTTATTAAAATAATCAAGGCATATGTAAAATCGGATCTTAATGGCAAACCCACAATCAACATAGGTTCAGGCTCGCACATTGAACCTTCCCATAACGAGAGTGACATACCATCAATTGATGATATTACAGTAGATGTCAGTAAAGTGAAAGAAGGAGATACCGATTTGGCGGTTTCAGGAAAAATTGATGGAATGATAAGTTCCATGGAATTTACTAATTCTAGAGGTCAGCCAGGAAAGGCTCTAAGATTGAGATTGAAAGGAGATGATGGAAATTCTATAAGAGTTGTTCTTTGGGGAAAAGATGAAAGTAGTGTTCCAAAAATTATTTCTCTTGACGCAAAAGTTCGCCTACTAGGTATTAGAACAAAACCTGGCAATCAAGGGCTAGAAATTCATGGAAATGAATCTACAGTTGTTGAGATTGAAGGAAAGCAAGAAGCTGAGCCAATTCTTTTTAGAATAATATCTATTGCAAAACTTGATTCTGGTAAAACCATGATACTTGGTGTGGATAAGGAAAAAAGAATGTTCAACATTTCTGATTCTTCAGAAAATACCCTACAATTCAAAGAAAATGATGTGGTAGAATGTATGCCCTCAAAAGTTTTTGGTAATTCTATTGCATTAGATGAAAATTCTTTTGTTCGTAAAATGGATGATGATTCTACAATTCCAAACAAAGCTCAAATTAGAACAAAAATTTCTGATGTAAAAGTTGGAGGAAACTATTGTGTTGAAGCAATTATTTTGAAGGTTCCGGAAAGAAGAGAAGTTCAAACAAAATACGGCGAATCGGTTTTGTTATCAGAGATGTTTGTTGAAGATGATAGCGGTCAAATTTGGATTAAAGGATGGAGAAACCAAGCTAGACTTATTGACAATTGTTCAATTGGAGAAATAATTTCAATTACAGGTGTTAATGCAAAATCTGGATTGGAGGGACGAATAGAGTTATTCTTGTCACCTTTTTCTATAATTTCAAAGAAAAACTAGTAATCCCAAAATCCTCTAGTCATAACATACTGCCTTTCTGCCTCATAGATCTGCTTGTAGAGATTTTCCTCATCTACCATATTTCTTAAAATTCTGGCTGCAGTATCTGCTCCTACTCCATATCCAGAGAGGACAATTAAGGCAGTTTTTCCGAAATTTTCTATTAAAGAAGATACTTTCCAGGCTCTGTCAAATTTGTGTTTTTCATCTGAAGAAATTTTTTTTCCTGAATGTTTTTTCTGAATAATTTTAGGCAGATCATAATCTGAGTAAAAAGTTGCAGTAATCTGGTGTGCTTTACAATATGGACAAGATAAAGAATTTTTTATTTCATTTGTTTCTACAACTCTAACCCATTTTCCACATCTTGCACAAACTAACCTGTGTTTTGTTTTGAAAAGTCTTGATTTTATCATATCTAATATTGCTTTATCAACATTGGAAGGTGATGAATAATATTTTGTAGTATGATCTAAAATCGGAATAGCTAATTTAGAAAATTTATCAATATCACACCAATTAATTTGAATTTCATTATTTCGAATTTTTTGTAAAATTTTTCCAGTTCCTTCGATGTCATATTTGTCATGAAATAATTCCCTTAAAGCTTCTTTTACTAGTGGAGTTTTTGAATATCTTTCATAAAGAAATCTTGCAGATTTTCTTTCGTAAATTGCTTCACGACCAACAATACCAAATTTTTTAGCAACACACCACGTTCTCCAGTTAACGTTATGAGTTCCAGATAAAGATGCTGTAATGATATTTGGTAAATCATATTCATCTTTTATGACCTGAATTAATAATTTTTCTGAAATTCGAGAATTAGATGATAATGCAATTCTATAAGCATCAGAACGTGCTTCAACTAAATATCCTAACATGGATGATAACATTGAAGATAGTAGAGTGGATAATGTTGAGTTGATTTTTGTTCCAAAACATGCATGTAAGACAAGCTTTCCTTCAGATTTTACAGATTCAACAACAATTGTTTTTTCATTTGGTATTGAATCAAAATTTAATTTCGAAAGAATATCATTATGGAGTTTCAAAGAACCGCGTTTTACTTTAGTTCTAAGTAATCCAACTTTTCTAGCTGTGTTATACTCAACTGGTATACTTTCTCCTTCCCAATATGGAACAGTAATGCTACCTGCTCTGAATGGCTCAACATTTACAATGAATGATTTCTCATCTACATTGAGGATTCGCCATTGCATTCCTTTAAGAACAAAAATATTTCCTGATTCTCCATAATCACCTACAAAACGTTGATCTAAGGTACCAATAATTTTTTTTCCAACTGAATCAAAAACTTTGAATTTCAAAATATCTGGAATTGTTGAAAGATTTTCAAAATAGTATCTAAACGATCTTCCCTTCTTCCAAAAAACCATTTTTTCTTTGTCAAAAAATAACAAATAATTTGAATCAAGAAGCTCCAATACATTTGAAAAATCGTTTAATGTTATATTTCGAAATGGGAATGCCTTGGTTACAGTTTTAAATGCATTTTCAACTGAAACTTCACCCAATTGTATTGTTAAACCAATTAAATGGTGTGCTAGAACATCTAAAGAGCCATCATGAATTTTTTGTTCTTCGATATTTCCTTCTTTTACTCGTTCTAGTATAGCTTTTGCTTCAAATTCATCATCAGCACTATTAGTAATTATCAAACCTTGGGCAGAAGAATTTCGATTGTGTTTACTTCTTCCAATTCTTTGAACAAGTTTTGATACTTGTCGAGGTGATCCATAATGAATTACTAATTCAACTGAACCTATGTCAAGACCAAGCTCTAGTGATGAAGTACATACAACTATTCCAGGTTTTCCTTCTCTAAGTAGTGTTTCAGTTTCTTCTCTAACTTGTTTTGATAAAGAACCATGATGTAGTTCTATATTGATATCAGATTTTTCTTTCAGTATTGATGCTAAAAACTCTGATTCACCTCTGGTGTTTGTAAAAAGCAGGATGGGGGAATTGAGATTTAATTTTTTAACATAATCAATAATAGAGTCTGCTACATCAGATATTGTTCCATCTACATATTTTACATCTACATCATACTTTCGAACTGAGGTATCTTGAATTATCTTACATTTTCTTTTTGTTCCAACTACAAATTTTGCTGCTTCATCCTCATTTCCTATAGTTGCTGACAATCCCACTCGAGTAATCTCAGCGTTTGTGGAAAGTTGAAGTCTTTCTAAACTAATAGATAGTTGCGAGCCTCTTTCACTAGGTAATAATTCGTGAACTTCATCAATTACAACCCATTCGAGTTCTGATAATGCATCCAACATTTTTTTCTGAGTTAAGAGAATGACTAGCGTTTCGGGTGTTGTGATTAAAACGTCTGGAGGATCTTTTGTTATTTTTCTTCTATCTGATTGAGATGTATCACCATGTCGAATTTCAATTGTTAATCCATCATTTTCTGCATAACGAGTAATTCTTCTAAAAACATCACGATTAAGTGCACGTAAAGGAGTGATGTAAAGCACTTTGATTTTTCCAATTTTTTTTGATTGTTTTACTAGAGAAAATATTGGGATTACTGAACATTCTGTTTTACCAGAACCAGTGGGTGCAATAATCAATGAATCTTTCTTTTGTAAGATTGTTGGAACAGCTTTTTTCTGAATTTCGGTTAACTGTTGAAATCCTAGATTAGAAAATTTTGTTGTTAAGACAGGATCAAGCAGTTGATTCTTCTGTTTGTTTTGACCTCGATCTTTCATAAACCATTACGCCAACAATTCCAATTGCAAATAAAATAACTGTGATTATAGGTATTGAATCAAAAATTCCAGCCATAACCTATCTCAGAATTTCATGGTTAAATAGATTAAGATGAATTATGCAAGCCGTCAGAAGATATATTGTAATTGAATATATTTTCTGAAAAAGGTGAGTATACTTTTCCAGTGAATTTAGTTCCTTTTTTTGATAGTTTTATTTTAGTATGAGTAAATATGCTAATTGATTTTTCTAAATTTTCAGTTTCATGCTGATCAATATTTCTGATCATATTTGTGATGACTACTGGTATGTTATTTTGAATTGTGATTTTTGATAATTCATGCATATATTTCATAAATGCAATATTTTTTTCTAAAGTTAATTTATCTTTAGAATATTCAAATGAGAATAAGTCAGTTATGTTGTCTATTACAATCAAATCAAAATTTGATTCAGAGATTTTTGATAATGCTTGAATTTGTTCTGCAGAATTAATAATTCTGCTTACTATTACTTTATCCATTAATGAATGGTCCATGTTATGATTTTTCATAATTTCAAGCATTCTTTCAGGTCTAAATTCGCCTGTTGTATCTTGAAAATAAACCCGTCCTCCTTGTTGAAGGGAATTAATTGAAATTTGTATCAAAAATTGTGTTTTACCAGTTCCATTTGGTCCAAAAATATCAGTGATGATTCCATTTTTAATGCCTCCTCCAAGAAAGTGATCCAATTTTTCAATGCTAGTTGAGATCATGTATTCAATATCATTTATCCAAAATTAAAAGGAATTATTTTTCATTATTAGGCAAGGCTTTTATTCAGGATAACATCGTATGCTGACAAGTGAAAAATCAGTGTCACAATCAGGTGCTAAAAGACCACTAACAACACTTCAGAAAAGTACTAAGAAAAAAGTTACTGTTAGACTGAAAAATGAGGTAGAATACAAAGGGAAAATGGACAATGTTGATTCTTATATGAATTTGATAATGACTGATGCTGAAGAGATTCGTGATGACAAAGTTATTGCAAATTATGGTCGGGTCATTGTTCGAGGCAATAATGTATTATTCATTAGATTAGAAAATGAACTCTGATTTCAGGGGTTTGTTATGGCTAGAAATTTTCTTTTTACATCAGAATCAGTAACGGAAGGCCATCCTGATAAGGTATGTGACCAGATTTCAGATGCAATTTTAGATGAATATCTAAGGCAAGATCCAGATTCACGTGTTGCTGTAGAAACTCTGACTACTACGGGATTTGTGGCAGTTGCAGGCGAAGTTACTTCAAAGGCTAATTTTGGGAAAGAAGAACAGGAAAAATTGGTTAGAAAAACAATTCGGGAAATTGGTTATGATAATTCAGATTTACTTTTTGATGCTGATTCATGCGAAGTCATGATGAGATTACATTCTCAAAGTCCAGATATCAGCCAAGGTGTTACTGCAACAGATGACAAGGAACAAGGAGCAGGGGATCAAGGTTTGATGTTTGGTTATGCATCAAATGAAACAGATGAGCTAATGCCATTACCCATATTGCTTGCTCATAAGCTTACAAAAAAACTTGCAGAGGTAAGAAAGAAAAAAGAACTAGAATGGGTTAGACCAGATGGAAAATCTCTAGTTTCAATATTATACGAAGATGATAAACCAAAAAAAATTGAAACCATTATAATTTCAACTCAACATGATCCAAGTGTTTCAAACAGTGAGATAAAAGATGCATTAATTGAAAAAGTAATCAAGCCGGTGTGTGGTAATATGTGGCAAGATGATATTGAGATTCATGTAAATCCTACAGGGAAATTTGAAATTGGTGGCCCTCATGGTGATGCAGGTCTTACTGGAAGAAAAATTATTGTTGATACTTATGGTGGATTTGGACGTCATGGGGGAGGAGCGTTTTCTGGAAAAGATCCATCCAAAGTAGATAGATCAGCTTGCTACATGTGTAGATATATTGCAAAAAATATTGTTGCAGGTGGATTAGCAGAAAGATGTGAGGTTCAAGTAGCTTATGCAATAGGTGTTGCTGAACCAGTCTCTTTGATGGTTAACACATTTGGTACAAGCAAGATTCCTGAAGAAGATATTGAAAACATAGTTAGAAAACACTTTGATATGAGACCGTCGGCCATTATTTCTCAGTTAGATTTGAAAAAACCCATCTATAGAAAAACAGCAGCATATGGACATTTTGGCAGAAATGAACCTGAATTTACATGGGAAAAAACTGACAAGGCCAACATATTACGACAGGCAGCTGGAATCTAAAATTTCCTTATATGATTTTAATTTTATACCTGATACTTTTTCTAAAGTTCTAAAGTTTCCAGTAAAACTACCAACCATGATGTTAAGATCATCTACACCAAAAATGCTTTTTGGATTATGAAGCGCATCAAAATAAGCATTTTCTAGATTTATTTTTTTAATTTTTGCTTTTTTTGAACCAATGAATATTTTTACAAAATTTTCAAAACTTACAGTTTTAGGACCTACCAAATCAATAATTTTTTTAGAAAAATTTTTTGAAGTGATTGATTTCAAAATTATTTCTGCAACATCATTTACAAAGATTGGTTGTAGTTTGTAATTACCAGATCCAGGAATTATTACAGTACCTTTTTTAATTTGTTTTTTTAAACTCTGAGAAAGTAGATCATCTTTTCCGATAATATATGATGGCCTAAAAATAGTATAATCTAAACCAGATTTAGTTATTGATTGTTCAGCTTTTAGTTTTGAAATGAAATAACTCGAAGTTGAATTTTCTGAGACTCCAAGTCCACTGTTATAGATAATTTTTTTAATTTTTGCTTTTTTACATATTTCAACTATTTTTTTAGTTAATTCTACATTGGTTTCTTGATACCCATTTTCAGGAGTTTCTCGTCCAGTTCCAATAAGATGAACTAAAGCATCACAATTTTTTATTTGTGTGACTAATTTTGTAGAATATTTCTCAGAGATAATTTTAGTTTCAGATTTATAATTTTGAAAATTTCTTCTGGCAATACATATTGAATGGATTTTCTCTTCATACAAAATCCTACGAAGATTTCTTGCTACAAAGCCGTTGGCACCAGTAATAGCAATGCGCAATTGTTGATTTTTCATAATGGGAGTTTTATAACATTTAATTTTAAAGATACTCTTGATTTTACGTTGGAAGAAGTACAAAAACAGAAACTCAGGAAGGGTTTTACTACAGGTACATGTGCTACAGCATCAGCAAAAGCTGCCATATTATCAATAATTAAACAACAAAAAGTTGAATGTGTAGATGTTACTTTACCTAAAGGTAATTCAATAAAAATTAAAATTGAAAATTGTAAATTTACTGAGAATTCTGCGCGATGTTCTGTAATTAAAGATGCGGGAGATGATCCAGATGTAACTCATGGAGCCGAAATAATTGTTGATGTATCTTTGAATGAAAATATTAATCAAATTGAAATTGATGGTGGAGAAGGAGTAGGAGTGGTTACAAAACCAGGTCTTGGATTAGAAATTAACAAACCTGCAATTAATCCTATTCCAAAACAAATGATTAATGCAAATTTGAATGAGATTGCAAAAGATGTACTTGCAAAAAATGGAATAAGAATTGTAATTTCAGTTCCAAAAGGAAAAGAATTAGCTTTGAAGACTGACAATCCTAGACTGGGAATAATTGGTGGAATTTCAATTCTTGGAACATCTGGTATTGTAATTCCATATTCTACTGCATCATTTGCTGCATCTATTAGACAAAATCTAGATGTTTCATTAGCTCTTGGTAATGACACAGTTGTGTTAACAACTGGTGGAAGAAGTGAAGAATTTTCAAAAACACTTGTAGACTTGCCTGAACATTGTTTTGTCACAATGGGAGACTTTTCTGGTTATACAATCCAGCAATGTGCAAAAAAAGGAATCAAAAAAGCATATGTTGTAGGATTTATTGGAAAACTTTCTAAAATGGCAATGGGAGTTAAGCAGACCCATGTTAAAGGTTCAAAAGTTGATATGAGTTTTCTTGCTGATCTCGCAAAAAATAGTGGGGCAAATGAAGAACTAGTTGAACAAATAAAAAAAGCCAACACAGCTAGACATGTTCAAGAAATAATTCAGGAGAATAAACTAAACGAATTTTTTATTAAAGTTTGTTCAAAGGTTTATGATCATATGATAGAGTATTCTGAAAATAAAGTCGTGCTTGAAGTAGTACTATTTGATTTTGATGGCTCTATATTGACTAGATATCCTGAAAAGTAAGATATTTTATTAAATTAGAAATGATCGTATTATGGAAAAAATTTCAGTTCTCGCAATTACAAAAAATGGAGTAAAAATTGGATTATCTTTAAAGGAACTATATCCCTCTTGGACAGTTTTTGCCCCAGAAAAATTCTCCGATAATTCTTCTGAAATAGAATGGTATTCTGAATCAACTTCTGAAAAAATTGTAAAACTTTTCAAAACAAGTGATGCTTTGATTTGTTTGTTTTCTCTTGGTGCCGTAATTAGACTGATATCTCCTCACATCAAGGACAAAAAGATTGATCCTGCTGTTCTTGTTATAGATGATAAAACGAATTTTGTGATAAGTGCACTTTCTGGTCATCTTGGGGGTGCAAATGAATTAACTGAACAAATTGCAAAAAAACTTGGTGCAATACCTGTAATCACTACTGCAGCTGATGTTAACAAAACTATTCCTGTTGATCTTATAGGAAAAGAGTTTGGATGGAAAATAGATGATGATTCTACTGTAACAAAAATTAGTGCATTAATGGTTAATGAAGAAAAAATTGGTGTGTATCAAGATGCTGGAAATAAGAATTGGTGGAAAGCGGATTTGCCAAAAAATGTTACAATTTATTCTTCTTTTGATGAATTAAAAAATTCAGGATCAAAGGGATTTTTGATTATTTCGGATAAAAATATTGAATCAGAAATTTTGAAAGATGCTGTTGTATATAGACCGCCAAATCTTGTAGTGGGAATTGGACTACACTGGGATACGCCAAAAAAGACAATTAAGGAAGGATTACAATCATGTCTTGAAAAAAATAATCTTAGTCATTTCTCAATTGCAAAGTTTGTTTCATTGAAAAAACCACAAGACGTCAAAGGATTAATTGAAATTGGTAAGGAGATGAATATTCCTGTTGAGTATTTCGAGAAAGATGATTTAACAAATGTTAATGTTCCAAATCCATCTCAGACTGTTCAAGCATTTGAAGGAACGTCTAGTGTATCTGAAGCTTCTGCAATCAAAGCCTCAGGAGGTCAATTAGTAGTCCAAAAACAGAAATTTCCTCCAAATTTGACTATAGCAATAGCGAGGATTCCAAATTGAAGAGAGGATTACTTTTGATTGATAGAGGTAGTAGGGAGAAAGAGGTAAAGAATGAACTTGATCTAATCTGTAAAAGAGTGAAAGAAAAGGGAAACTACGAATTTTCTAATTATTGTTTTTTAGAAGTTGTACCCCCATATATTGAAGAAGGCATTAAAAAATCGCTTGCAAGTAAGGTAGATTTCTTGACTATTGTTCCGTATTTTCTATATCCTGGAAAGAAAGTAAAAGCTGCTGTTAATGATGCAATAAAATTTCAGGCTAATACCGATGTAAAATTTGTTATTACAAAACCAATGACCATGCATAAAACAATGATAGAATTAGTAGATAGTAGAGTAACTACATCTCTTGAAACTGATGAGATTAATTTACCAAAGAAAGATGTTGATGTGTTAATTATTGGTCATGGGAGTAAAGATCCTAATGCTCAACTTTCTATAAAGTATGTAGTAGATGGGTTAAAAGAAACATACAGAAATGTTAGCCATTGTTTTTTAGAAATTGAAGAACCAAACATTGCTCAAGGAATTTTAAAATGTGAAAAAGATAATCCTAAGGTGTTAGTAATAGTGTTTTATTTTCTTCATGAAGGTGCTCATGTGAAACGTGATATCTATGAAGATCTTAATCCTACACTTGAAAAAACTAGTTTAAAGAAAGTATTGATAACAAAACATATTGGTACGGATGAAAAAATGATTGATTTGATTATTGAACGAGCAAAAGAGGTTGAGAATGCTAACTGAAAAAGGGCAATCAATTGAAGATGCAAGTATGCAAGTTATTGAAAATGAAATTGGCGCACATAATTATAATGAAAAAGAGTGGCCAATAGTTAGAAGAGTAATTCATTCAACAGCTGATTTTGATTTTGCAAGAAATAATTCAATAATTTTTCATAATGATGCAATTGAAAACGGGCTAAATGCACTCAAAACTGGCCGTAGCATTATAGTTGATGTGAATGGTGTTGTTGGTTTGATAAACAAACAACGAGTTAAAGAATTTGGCAATAATATTATTTGTAAGATTTCTGATTCTGAGATTGTTTTACAAGCACAAAAAGAAAACAAAACAAAATCTCAAATGTCAATGAGAATGGCCTCATCAGACATTGATGGGGGAATAGTAGTTGTTGGAAATGCACCTACTGCCCTGCTTGAGGTTATTCAGATGATTAAAGAAAAGGCGGTAAAACCTGCTCTTGTGATAGGTATGCCTGTAGGCTTTATTTCAGCTGCTGAATCAAAGGAAGAATTAGCAAAAATGGACGTTCCTTTCATCACAAACAAGGGTCGAAAGGGGGGAAGTCCCTCCGCAGCTGCAATAGTTAATGCACTATACAAGCTAATTTAGAAATCATCTTCTTGACATTCTAACGCAATTTTCAACAAATCTTTGTGCATAATCCGAGCTATCAAAGTATAGGTGTCCATAAGAAGCCAGAGTGTTATATTCCATAAAACCATCTTGTTTATTTTTTATCCCATTACCAATCGAAAGCTTGTATGCAAATTTAGAATCACGTGGTATTGTGTTAATTTCTGAATAATGAAATTCATGTCCTCTAAGATTTTTTGATTTAGGTGAGATAATACAATTTGATTTTATTTTTCCCTCGGTATAGTTTAATGTCATTTTTTTTGTCATTTTTGTTTCTGCATCAAACAAACCCACCATAGTGTATTTTTTGCTTCCATAACCAATTGATTTTGTAAGATACATTAATCCTCCACATTCAGCATAAATTGGGATTTCTTTTTCAGCTAAATTTTTGATCATTTTTTTCATTTTTTGGTTTTTTTGTAATAAATTTCCTAAGACTTCGGGAAAACCACCTCCAATGTAGATTCCATCACAATTAGAAATTTTTAGATCTGATATAGGACTAAAATATTTGATTTTAGCTCCTTCACGTTTTAATGCTTCTAAATTATCATGATAATAAAAATTAAAAGAGTTATCTAGTGCAACGGCAATTGTAGTTTTTGATTTTTTAATTTTTTTATTTTTGAGATTTGAAATTGAACTAGTCTTGTTGCAGATCATAATTAATTTATCAATATCAATATAATCAGAAATTTTTTTTGCAATTAAATGAATTTTGTTTCTCACTGATTTGTTTTCAGTGACTGGAATTAATCCTAGATGTCTTGATTCTAATAAGAGTTCAGGATTTTTTGGAATAGAGCCAACTACTGGAATTTTTAATGATTGTAAAGCTTGTTTGCATAAAATTTCATGTTTTTTACTTCCTAGTTTGTTTAAAATTATACCTACAATTCGTGAATTTTTGTGGAATTTTTGAAAACCTAGTGCTGTAGCAGCAATGGAACGTGCTGTTTTACTGGCATCTAAGACTAGAATTACAGGAGATTTTAGAAGACAAGCTACGTGATGAGTACTTGAATAGTTTGATAATCCTGAAAATCCATCATAATATCCCATTACACCTTCTATAATAGAACAATCCGAAGTCGAACTTTTTGTAAATGATGTAATTAGTTCCTGATTTCCCATTATCCAAGCATCAAGATTCCTTGTATCATTTTTTGAAATTGAGGAAAGATAGCTAGGATCAATATAATCTGGTCCAACCTTAAATGGTTGAACTGAATAACCCCTTTTTTTTATACCATAGATTATCGCACATGTGATCACTGTTTTTCCAACTCCGCTTGTTGCTCCAGAAATAACCAATCTAGGAATTTTCAATTCGCATCAATAGATCGGTTTTTTATTTAAATTATGGTTCTTTGTCTTAAAAATTTTCTCAATCTTTTTAGTTAGTCTTTTTGAACTTTCAATATGGAAAAAGATGGTTTAGTTATAGTCTACACTGGAGGAGGAAAAGGAAAAACTACTGCATCATTAGGAATGGCATTAAGAGCAGTTGGATATAATCATAAAATTTGCATGATTCAGTTTATCAAGGGTTCATGGCATTATGGCGAAATGGATTCGTCAAAAAGATTAGAGCCAGAATTTGAGCTAATAGCTGCTGGAAAGGGCTTTGTTGGAATAATAGATGACACTAGTCCAAAAGAAGAACATGAAAAAGCAGCAAAAGATGCAATCAATATTTGTAAAGAAAAAATCCAGTCTGGAAAATATGATATAATAATTTTAGATGAAGTAAATTATGCGATAAATCTAGGATTAATTGATGTTAATGACGTTTTAGATTTAATAAAAACAAAGCCTCCACGACTTAATCTAGTTCTTACTGGAAATTATGCAATGCCTGAAATCATTGAGTTAGCTGACCTTGTTACTGAGATGAAGGAAATAAAACATCCATTTCAAAAGGGAGTTAAAGCAAAAAAAGGAATTGATTTCTAGTCAGCAACATTAAATTACACATCGCAAAACCTAGAGCAATGTCAACTAAAGTAGAAGAATTGCCTGAACAAGGAGAGATTGTTATTGCAACTGTTACTAAAATTATGGATCATGGAGCATATGTTAGCCTTGATGAATACGATGGTTTGCAAGGATTTTTGCATGTTTCTGAAATTGCACCCGGATGGATTAGATCTGTTGGAAGATATGTAAAAGAAGGAGAGAAAAAAGTTCTTCTTGTAAAAAAAGTAAGACTAGAAAGAACTGATATCGATTTATCATTAAAACAGGTTTCAACTGATCAAAAAAAGAAAAAATTACTGGAAGTAAAGCGACATGAAAAAGGAAGTACGTTAATTAAAAAAGTTCAAGAAAAAGCAAAATTATCAACAGGAGATATAGAAAAGTTAGAAGATGCACTTTATTCAAAATATGATTCAATTTATGATGCCTTTATGGATATTGCAAGAAATGGAATATCTGTAATTGAAGAATTAAAAGTTCCAAAAAAAGCAGTTTCTGCTTTAGAAGAAATAAGTTCTAAAATGAAATTGCCATCCGTAGAAATAAGAGGTGTTTTAGAAATTTCTAACAAAATGTCTGATGGAGTAGAAATTATTAAAAATACACTTTTGGATGTCATGAAAGATGAAAACGGTAAAAATATTCAAATTACTTACTTAGGTGCACCAAAATATAGGTTAGCGGTTACAGCTCAAGATTTTAAATTAGCTGAAAAAATTATGAAACCAGTTCTTGAAGACATCCAACAAACTATAGAAAAGAAAAAGGGTACATTCAAGTTTACTAGAGAAGAGTCAAAGAAAATACGTGAAAGTTAATGCGGTTCCAATTAAGAAAATGTAATGAATGTGAAAAATATACTTTGAAATTAAAGTGTCCTAGCTGTAAACATGAAACAATTTCTGCACATCCAGCAAAATTTTCACCGGATGATAAGTATATTCGTTATAGACTTGCAGAAAGATACAACTAATTACTTTTTACTGTAATCAAGTCAGGATTGTAATCTTTGTTAATTTCATAAATAAATATGCCTAGTATTGGTCCAGTACTTTCATCTTCAAAAGAAGTTGATGAATACACTAATCGTAAAGGTCCATCACTATTTTCAGGATATTTTATGTCTTTAACATAAATTCCCAAGGAACCTGGTGTGTAATCTGTTAAGACTCTATTTGAACCAGCTTCAGCATATCCTAATAGAGAAAAAGGAGTCATTTTTCCTAAAACTGTATTGTTCCAAAAATAATCTGTTCCACTAATTCCATCACTAAGCAAATATTGTGAGAGTGGTTCTTCAGCTATTCGCATAAACCATTGTTTTTTGCTTTCATCACCACCTCCCCCTAAAATATAAAGATCTTGAGGTTCTGTCACAATTTTCTGTAATGAAATAAAAATAAGAACATAATCTGCATCCATTTCTTGTAACATTTTCCATGCTTGATCAGGCTCACTAAGTAACATTTTTGCAATATTTTGAATTCGTTTACTATCCATTGTTGAGTTATCAGCCAAGGATTTTCTTTCACCCATAGTTGAAATCCAATATCCATAATCCCACCAAGAGGCAATTACAGCATCTTTTGGGGTGTTAGTCTTTATCCATTCTAAAGCGTCAAGCCAATCATTAGTAGCTATACCAAACGATGTCCCTCCGTTTAAAATGGTAAGAGGAGCTTTTGCAGAATTAATCCAATTTCCGTTGGCAGGCAATATTGTTGGTAACATAAACAGAACAACAATTATTGCTACAAATGAAATCTTCGTAATAGTTCTCGTCGGTTTGAAAAGTTTTTTCTGTGATTGGTTTGAAGAGTTAAAAAATTTATTTGTTAAAATTGCTAATCCAATAGAGGATAATATAATTACAGAAATTGATGCAAATACTTCTAATCGTACAAAAGCCGAACTTACATAAACACCAATTAATCCAATTAGTAAAGTAAAGATAATCATATCATTTTCAATTTTTAGAGAAGATGTATCTTGATTTGTTTTATTTCGTAAAATTAACCAAACACCAATTCCACCAAATATCATAAAAATAGAAAGAAAGAAGAAAGATTGGGCGGTGGTTGTTGTAGCATGTTCTGCAACTGAATCTACTAATGGATTAGTTGTTGTAAGAAATGGGTTAATTGCATTAAGATATCGGAATGATGGAAGTCCTATGAATGGTGAGCTTGCATTAGCAAATATTAAAACAATGCCAGAAATTATTGTTCCACCCAAAAAATAAAGTACATTTCGTAATTTCTTTTCCTCTTTACTGATTTTCTGAATAATGATGCAAGCTATCAAAAATGCTGAGGAGCCTATTAACGTAAATCCTCCCATGCCAAAAACAAAATTTGCTCCTGGCCGTTCAAAAGAAAGAGTTGTTATCAACAGAGTAAAAGTAAAAACAGGTATTGCCCAAATTAAAAATCTGTGATCTTTTCTTACAAATGGTAAAGCTAAGAAAAATAATCCTAGAGGAATTATGAAAAATTGAATTCCGCCCCATGAGGCGAGTCCGAATGCAAAAATTATTCCTCCTCCTACAAGTTTCATTAAAGCATGTTTTTTATTATCGGATTTTATGGCACTTAGAAACAAGTAGGTTCCTAAAAGACCAAAAAATAGTCCTAATGGCTCTGATTTTAACCAGCCAAGATTTCCACGAATGATTATTGGCACTGAAACTGCAAAAAATAATGATGAAAAAAGTCCTGCAGTTGTACCACCAATAACTCTAACTAATGCAAAAATAACAACAGTAGTTAATGAGCCAATAACTACAGGAAATATTATTGCAAAGTCATAAAGACTTGATGAACCACCAAAAATTTGATACAGACTTGCAGTAGTAATATGTAACATAACTTGTGAAGACGCAGAAACATCTCGTCCAATTGGATGCCAGCTCATATCATCGTGCCAGTCAAAATATGCTACTAATCCATTTTCTACAATGTATTCAGTTGCTCGAAAATTAAAATATGGATCGAATTCATTTAATTCGTAACCGAATTCTGCTGGTTGAAATCTAATCAAAAATGATATTGAAAAACTGATTACAAGGATTCCGATAATCAAAAGATGATTTAATCGAAAATCAAATTTTCCTGTAGAGAATAATTTTAAATCAGATTTCAATTATCGTGTGTGATTTAAGATTGCTTATTACTCTTTTGTAAGAAGTTTTTGAATATTTTTAGTTGTGGTTTTTTAAACAGATGTTTTCATATCATGGAGCGTATGTTCCTTTAAGAATCGCTTGTTCTAAAATATGACCTTCCATAGCATTTTCTACTTGATCTTTTGTGACCCCATTTTGTAAATCTAGTTTTGTATCCAAAGCATAAAGTTTGAAAATATAGGTATGTCTTTTGTCTGGAGGTGCAGGGCCACCATAACCTAATTCACCAAAATCATTTTTTCCATTTATTATATTTTGCAATGAATATGATTCGGGTATTTCAGTAGTATTAGGATCAATATTACAAATTACCCAATGTACCCATATTTTTCCAACAGCAGCTTTAGCATCAGGATCATCCATTATTAATGCAAGTGACTTTGTTTCTGATGTGATTCCATTAATTGAGAGAGGTGGATTTTCATTACCATGTTTATATCCATATTTTTTTGGGATTTCATCCCCATCAGAAAATGAAGAACTTTTTAATTCTAAACCGGTCATGGGGTATTGATTTTTTATTGGTAAGTTAAATTTTTCTAGGAATCTAAAATGATCCTATCACTAGAAAATGTGATTATACTGGATCCAAGTGATTTTGCTTTATTTTTTAATTCTTTATCCATTGTTGCGATCATCCCACCGTGTTCTTTTACATATGAGACTAGGGCATCATCAGCATAATTTCCTGAAATTGGAATTGTACGTAGATTTTTTATAAAATTCAGAGTAGCCTTTGCTTCAAGTTTCTTATTTTCATTGGTGCAAAGTTTTTCAAGTTCATTCTTTACTGTGTCAGGAATAACGAAGTTAATTTGTCCAATTTCTGTTTCAAGATTATCAATATTTTTAATTTTTTTGGTAGCTAGATGAATTAGAAAACTTGTATCACAAATAACATCAACCAACTATTCCTGCTCCAATTAATCTCCATCTTTCTGCAATTCTTCTACTAATTGCTACATTTTCACCTTCAAAGATACATACTGGTCTTCTTAATTCTACTTGAATTTTATTAGATTTTACATTGCTTACTTTAGAAAGCACAGGAGCTGTGCCAATATTTAGTCTTAATAATTCGCCATTTTGAATTGGTAAAACTTTTGTTTCACCTGTGGTACCTACAGCTGAATCAAATAAGTTGATATCAAGTTTTACTTGTGACAAAGTTTCTGGAAGTGTTCCAGGTTTACCAATTACTGAGCCAATAAATGAATCACTTCTTGTCATGGTTGGATCAAGTTTTGTTCCAATTGCCACAAGACCACCTGGTTTTACAGAGTCAACTATTCCTGCGCCAGTTCCTAAAGAAGCAATTTTTGTTTGTAATGGCTCATAGATTTTCTTTTTTTCATTTAATAGTCCTGGTTTAATTTCTATTTCATCTCCAACAGCAAATGTTCCTTGTGTAAGACTTCCTCCAATTACACCACCCTTCATATCTTTTATTTTCGAACCAGGTTTGTTAACATCAAAGGAACGTAACACATGCATTACTGCATCTTTGGATTCGTCTCGTGTTGGTGTTTTAATGTTTGATTCAATAGCTCCGATTAAAGCATCAATATTAAGACCAGATTGAGATGATATTGGTATAATAGGAGATTTAGCGGCATTTGTTCCTTTTACAAATTTTGTAATATCAGAATAGTTTGCCATTGCATCTTTGTATGAAACCAAATCAATTTTGTTTTGTAAAAGAACAATTTGTTTAATTCCTAGAGTTTCAAGTGCAAGCAAGTGTTCTTTCGTTTGAGGTTTAGGAACTTTTTCATTTGCTGCAATAACTAGTAAAGCACCATCCATTAATGCAGAACCAGATAACATGTTTGCCATCAAACTTTCGTGTCCAGGACTATCAACAAAACTCACTACTCTTGATAATTCACTTTCTTTTCCACAATTGGGACATTTTGGAGTTGTAGAGTATCCTAATGGTTCTTCACAACTTTTGCATTTGTAAAATGCTGCATCAGAATAACCTACTCTAATGGTAATACCACGCTTTAGCTCTTGACTATGAACACTTGTCCATACTCCTGTAAGTGATTGAATTAGAGTTGTTTTCCCATGATCTACATGTCCTGCAGTTCCAATATTTACACAGGGTTGGTAACCATATTTTTTTACATACCAATCAGGCAGAGTTTCTTTCCAATGCAATGGTCAAAATTTAGATTTGGGTTATGTTAACTTATTCTTTTTTCTCTTGTTTTTGAGCTTTTTTAGGAGAATCAGTTTTCGCTTTCTTTTTTTCTTCTTTAGGTGATTCAGTTTTTTCTTCGGCTGGTTTTTCTGCAGGAATTATACCATCAAATCTACAATTTATTTGATAAATTTCTTCAGATATTGTATTTCCACGAGTTAATTTTCGAACTCGTTGACCTTTTTCAGCATCTTGCAATCCAACACCTTTAGTTAATAAAACGTATTTTCTTGCACTGCCATGAATATCAGATCTCATTGGAACTCCAGATTTATCACTACCGCCTGTTATTTTCATTTTACCAGATAATCCGACAATTGCTGCATCGGCTTCTTTTCCAATTTGTAATCCTAATAATGGATTAGCTTCATTATCTTTCAATTCTTTAGTTAAGGATTTTCCTTTATTGTCGGAAATGTTTAATTTGAAGTTAGTCAAGTATTCACAAAAAAATCTGAACTACTAATTAACGTTTGGACATTATTTTTAAACTAAAACAATATTGAAAATTTGTGGCTGAAGAAATTAAATGCCCAAAATGCGAAAATAAGATGATAAACTTGCAAGCTTGTCACATGTTTTGTCCAAAGTGTGGTTCACATTTAGATTGTTCAGATAAAGGAAGTTATTGGTAATTATAATCCTGACCTGTCAGGAATGTAATCTATAGCCATGTTAACTGCTTTTTCTTTCATAATTTCTAAATAATTTTCATAATCTGTTTCAAAATTACAGTGAGGGCACTTTACAGATTTCATATCTTCATCAAGAACTGCAACTTTTTGACATTCAGGACATCTTGCATCCATAATTGTTACAGTATACTCAATCTATATAACACTAATCTAAGGCTATAGACACAAAACTATGTCACGTGAGATAATTTGATATTTTTTGGATAGGATTTGTTTATTTGTTATTTAGTATTTCGATAATTTCATTTATTTTCGAAACTAGTTCTGGATAACTTGGTGAAGTGATCTCTCCCTTTTCGTTTACCTTTATTTCTAATTTGTTAATCAATTCGTTTCATCATTTTTTACTATATTTCAACTTATTTACTAGTGATTAATTTTGAAGAAGGCAAAATTTTTCAATTAATGTTTTACCATCAGTAGTCATTTCGGGATGAAATTGTATTCCAAAAATATTAGAATTTTTGATATTGATGATTTCGTTTTTACATGAATTTGAAAAAGCTATACAATCTAATGAATCAGCCAATCGTGAAATCTCATAATTATGACTCTCAAATGCCTCAATTTTGTCATTACACAAAGCATTTTTTTGAGAAATTGTTATTTCTTGGTTGCCTTTGTGAAGTGAATTAGATTTTTTTATTGTTCCACCCAATGTAAGATTCAATATTTCTGCTCCATAGCAAATCCCTAAAAGTGATTTTCTCTTCTGAATTGAATGTTTAATGATTTTTGAATTTATACTATTCATTAATTGATCATTTTTTCGTCTACCAGATAAGATGAATGAATCATAATTGTTCAAATTGGAAAGTTTTACATTATCGTGTGTAAGTACCTCAAAATTTATTTTATTTGTAAGGAAATCAGTTAGATGTTTTGTGTATACAGAACCATTATCGACAACTAATAGCAACTATCTGCCAACCTCAATTGAGATGTAATGTACTTCTGGAACATTATCTCTTACAATAATTGTTCCAAAGTTGAGCACATTACCATCTTCCCAAAAATAGACTTTGTTTGTACGAGGTTTAACAAAGTCATCTATGAATTCTAATACTAATTCTTCTGTATCAGCTTGTTCTTTATCTGTAAAGAAGAAGATTTCACTTTCTTTGAAAGATAGTGGAACCTGTATAGAGGTAGGTTCTAAAATTTTAATATCTTCACTTTCGAAAATAGATTTGATAATATCTATTCTATCTGATCTTTCTAATTCAGTTACTTCTCCATTTGTTGAAGGTGTTGTTATAACAACTCCTGATAATTTTTGAAGATATGCTTCAAATGCTTCTTCCTGAGTATCGCCAAGACCAACATAGTATTCTCCAGTAAATGCTGCACCAACTGCCGCAATGGTTCCTAATTGAGCTACAACACCTCCTGCTCCAGCAGTATAAACTGGAATAAAGTAAGTATCATGATCACCAACTTGATACAAAATGTTATCACCAATTCGAGGATTTCTTAATAGAGTTTTTAATTGTGCAAAGTCTGGATCTCTATCAAGTGCCTCACGAACAGCTGTTGGACCAATAAGCTTGGTAGTAGAGTTTAATGGAACTTCATAAAATTGCATTTTTCCAAGATTTGGCAAATCATTTTCTACAATCATAAAGCCTGCCAAGTTTCTACCCTGAGATCCTCTTAATTCTAAAGAGAGTAAACCAATGAATTCTGTTTGTTCAAATCCTGGTGGTTTTGCTTCAATATAGTATGTCTCTAGGCCTCTAGGAATTTCATAGAATTCGTTTGCTTGAATGAATGTTTCTATATTATCGACGTGATAGATGTTATACATTTCAGTTTTCCAATTAAATAATTCGACAGGATATCTGGCTTGTTCTTTTAGCCAGTCTGGCATTGGTTCAATCTGTTCAGCATATTGACTAGCAAACATTTCAGTAAAGAAATCATCGCCAGCTTTTAGCAACCTAATATCACCATTATAGGTATCAATCAAACCATATCCAACTAATCGAAGATAGGGATTTCCTACAGACCAAGGTACATCACTGGTATCAAAACCAATAATAAGTGGAATAAGCCAGTAGGTATTTTTTCCGTCTGTTACTGGAAGAGAATCTAATTCTTTTCCAAACAAATTATACAAAAAGTAAGGATAAAGTGTTTGCATTCTTTCTGTGATGTCTTTGTAACGCATTATGTGAACTGGTTCTGTTGGAAATGAAAGCAAAAAGTTTGGCTCAAAAATCCAACTCATTGGTGGAGCTATAGTTAATCCGCCTGCGCCATTATAAAATGCCCCACCCAATTCAGCACTTACATCACCTCTGTTTATAGGATAAGCAGACCAAGTTTGTTCAAGTAAACCTCCTTCTCCATAATAGATGGCTCTTTGTTCAAAGAATTCACCGCTATCAACAATTTGGCCATTAGTTGCTTCTAACGTAAGAAATCCAGTAGGTACGTGTGTGTAGACAAGATGTTCATTGTACCATCTATCTCCCGCAGCAACTGAGGTTGGTAAAATTGGTTTCATTGAGGCAGTCCAGTACAATCTATCATTGAAACGGAGAATGTCATTGTCTTCAAAATCTACATATGGAATCAAACCAATTTCTGGTTTTAGTTTGGCAAATGCAGCCGTCCAATCCCATACTCTGATGACATCTAATACATCATTATTTTGTTGGATAAAACTTTGTATATTGTTCGGAGAGATTGATTGTAGTTTTACATCATGAGTATTTTCAATAATTTTATTTAATTCTCCCAAGTATCTATTAACTCCAATTTGTTGCGCAGTATATGGTCCAAGATATTCAATTTTTCTTGCATCAGCAATGCTGTCGTTCACTGACATTATTCCTCCAACAACAATTGCTATTGCAATTATAGTAAGAATTCTAATGTAAACATCTCGTTTTAGCATGTGTGTTAGAACACGAGCTCTAATTCGATCAATGAATGAAAAAGCAATTGTAACAACTCCAATTACCAAAATTCCAGCAATAGCATATCTTGTATTGTAATCAATATCATCTGTAAAGAACAAGTTCAATCCAACCCAGAGAATTCCAATACCAATTATTGCCTCAATTGATGAAACATAGTTTAGATATCTTGGTTTTCCTTCTGATGAATCATGAATGTATGATGTTGCAACATTAATTATTGTATGCAAACCAACATACAAAACAAGACGAAGACCTATTACAGCAAGAATTGCAGGAACTAGAATTACTAATACTGGAACCATTGGAATAACATTTTCCATGGCATATGAAGAATCCATTGGTGGGGTAACAAACGGTAATGAAAACAAAATTGGTAAATTTTCAATACCAAGAGTATTTCCATCAATGAATTCCATTGCTGCAAAACCAAACATTACGTTTACAAAGAATGCACCAAACAGCAGAACTTTGGTAATTTGCCAAATAACAAATTGTAGCGGACTTAATTTGTAATCACGAAAAAGTTTAATGTTATTTGTAATTGGTTCTCTGCTACCACTACTACCAAGAAATGAGATTGCCGTTTTAACACCAAACCAGAAAATTGAGGATCTGCGGATAATGTTGACTCTTACTAGGGCAATTACAGGAAGAATTACTGCAGAAATAACTGCATAGAATAGCGGTTTTGTGAATTTTTCTCCAAATTCGCTAAAGTTCATAGATAAAATTACGCCTTGGTTTCCAACTATGGCAAAAATTATCAGTCCTATGGCCGCAACAATACCTATTCGAATATACTTAGCAGTATCAGTAGGTGGTGTAACTTTTTCATTAGGGGCGCTATACAAAATCAACCTGACTTATTTTGTCATTAATTAATGTCTTACCTGCTCTTTTGCTTGGTGTGATTTTGACAAAAAATCAATTATTATGAGAATTTTTTTCATAAAGTTTGTTAATGGTTAAATTTCTAAGCAGAAGTTGCTAAACCTTTACAAATCATATAGATTGCTGCATATTTTGGAATTTCGACATGTTCATTTTTGAATGGTCCATATTTTTTATTCTTTAATTCAAATGATAATGGACAGTTTGCTGTGACCTCGATTTGTTTATCATCAATAAAACATGCATCAGAAAATGGGTTAAACTCATCAATGTTATCGCATATTTGTTTAGTTAGTCCACTTTTACTGTTTAAGGATCCAGGTAATCTGAAAATTCTGTGTATATCCATTGTAACATTTGGATCTAATTTGACACCAATTTGGTTTCTTGCATTCTCTAGTTTATTTTGAAATGTTGAATGGCCGTTTGATAAAACTTGTGTAATTATTTTTGATCTTTTTGATTTTGTACCAAAAAGGTGCTTTGCAAATCGTCCACGCCAACCACTTTCATCAAAGTCTAAGAAATATGATTTATCAGGTTTGAATTTCTTAAATCCGAAAGTTTCTGGAATTGTTCCACGAAACATCAGATAATCAACTAGTTCAGATCTTTCTCTAGAACCTGATTTTTGATATTGAGTGTTGAAAGCATAAACATGAAAGCCTTCATTTCCAGAAAAAAATACTTGGATGTTTTTTTGTTCAATACCAAGGTCATCAACTAGAATATGAGATAATTTTTTTATTTCTTCTTTAGCTCCTTGAATACAATTTTTACAAGTTAATGATTTGTGTTCAAGTTTTTTAGATTGACAATTTGGACAGGATGATTGTGTTTGAAATACATTCTCACATGATTGACATTTTGTACAAGTGTGATCTTTTCTGCAATCAAGATTAAGATCTTTAGAGTCAATATCAAAGATTAGATCGGCTTCTTTCCAATCTTTTTCTGCCATGGGAAGATTTGGAAATGAATAGTAGGCGTTTGAACAGTAAACATCTGAAGGAACATTGTTCATTAGCATTAGACGCAATTCTTTATCATTTTTTATTTCAAGATGTCTTATCATTCCAGAATTGAATTGTTGATATCCAAATTCTCTTTCTGATGGTCTATCTGGTACGTGAATTAGATCAAAATGATCAAAATAATATTTTTTGAAAGATTCTTCTAATAATTTTAAATCCTTTTCATGCATTTACTGTCTTTTTCTTTCCAAATTGTAGCGGGTTTATTATTCCATCACATTCTGGAATCGTAAAACAAAGACTTTGGCTTTGGAGTTTTTCACAGGAGGGACAAGAGTATTTTGTTCCACTGCCAGAACTGCCTGCAAGATGATTAAGTTGGTATAAAGTAACCTTTTCATTGTAATCTGGTGCATTTTTGAATAAAGGAGCTATTTGCTCAACTGATTGTCCTCTTGTTAATAGAAAAGCTCCTAGCATGAATCTTCCAGAATGAGCTAAGTTTTCACCTTTTTCTAATTCCTCTATTGCATGTTTAATACAGGGAGGATATTCGCCAGACGAAATTGTAGTTGTAGAAAATTTTTTTGATAATGAAATTAGTTGTTTTATTTCTTCGTTAAATGCACCAGACATTGAAGGAATTGAAGCATTTTGAATTTTTGAATTGATGTAATTCCCTAGCTCTTTTCTTACTAGCCTAACTGTTTCATGTGATGTTAAAAAAACACGTCCATTCTCAACTCTTCTGTTTACAAGTTTCCATTCTCGTTCATGAAAACTAACAGAGTGTTTTAGATAATCAGAGGCTGGAATTACAAAATAATCATTATTTTTTTCGACATTCATAGAAAAAAGGTCACGTAGAATTTGAGTTGCTAAATCTTCCTTTTCGGAAACATCTGCCAAATCTTTTTCCAAGTATTTTTCTGCTCTTCTTGCTTCAGCTAATGCAAATCTTCTGATTAAAGAGTGCGTGCTACTTAGTTTAAGCAGAACTACTGCCAAGAGAAACGAAAAAACCTCTCTTGGTAAGGAGGCATCTTTTGTAGCAACATCATTAACGATATCAGATTTGTAGATTTTTCCATCTGCAGCTGTTTCAATTCTATGAATTGCTTTGTCTATGATTAATTTCAAATCTGGATCTGAGGAAAATTGTTCTAAGGTGAAACCTTTGTCTTTGAGATATTGGCCTGCATCTGCCAAAAATGGATATTTGGCCATTTCATCTTGACCTAGGTTTATCATGTCCTTTCATGCAAATCTTTACTTAAAAATTTGGTTCAAAAATTAATTTTTTGTAATGCAAAGTAATGCACCTAAGTAATATGCTGGTTTAAATTATGTTTCTTGAGGCCTTGATTAATGCAGATCGGATGTCATGTTTCAATTTCTGGTTCGATTGATAAGGCAGTAGATAATGCAATAGAAAGAGAATGTACAGCTTTTCAAATTTTTACACGCAGTCCTAGAAGTTGGCATGCAAAGAAGCTTGATGATGCAGATGTTAAAACCTACAAGAAAAAGCTTGATGATAGTAAAATTGACAGATTTGCTACAGTAGCACATATGCCATACTTACCAAACCTTGCAACTCCTAACCCGGATGCATATTCAAAATCCGTTGATACATTTCAAAAAGAAGTTGAAAGGTGCGGTCAGTTGGGAATTCCCTATCTTGTTACCCATCTTGGTAGCCACTTGGGAACAGGTGAAGAAAATGGAATTAAGAGACTTGTAAAAGCATTGGAAAAAGCTGCAGAAGTAAAAAACGATGTAATGATTTTACTTGAAAACACAGCTGGTCAGAAAAATTCTGTTGGTTCTGATTTTAAGCAACTTGCAGAAATATTTTTTCAGTTAAAACCTGCAAAACGATTTGGAATTTGTTTTGATACTTGTCACACCTTTGCTGCAGGATATAATCTTAGAACAAAAGTAGCAGTGAAAGAAACATTACACAAATTTGATGAAGCAGTAGGTTTTGAGTATCTAAAGATTTTACATCTTAATGACTCAAAAGGGAAATTGAGATCTCAGGTAGACAGGCATTATCACATTGGGCTTGGAGGAATTGGAAAAGAAGGCTTGGGAGAGGTGGTAAAATTCATGAATAATAAGAAGATCCCAATTATTTTAGAAACTCCAATTGATGACATTCGTGATGATTTTGAAAATATTAGAATAGCAAAGGAGCTTGCATAATTAAGAATTTATTTCATTAGTGGAGTCAATTTTATGATGAATTATGATAATGTAATGAAACTAGCATTAGAGAGAGGATTTTACTTTCCAAGTTGTGAAGTTTATGGTGATGCACAAGCTGGGTTTTGGGAGTATGGTCCAACTGGTGTTGGTTTTAAAAATAAATTCTTAGAATTATGGAGAAGAGAGCTTGTAAGACGTGATAACATGTTAGAAATTGATGGTTCTCAAATAATGTCAGAATCTGTTTTTGAAGCATCTGGACATCTTTCAAGCTTTGCAGACCCAATAATCAAATGTAAAAAATGTAAATCAACATTTAGAGCTGACAAGTTAATTTCTGAAGCAACAAAGATTGAGATTCCAGAAAGTGCAGAGTTGCAAGATTTTGAAAAAGCAATTTCTGAAAATAATTTGAAATGTCCTAGCTGTCAAGGAGAGTTTGATAATGTTACAAAATTTAACATGATGTTCAAAGTTGGAATTGGTCCTGATGGAGAACCAGCATATCTCAGGCCAGAAACCTGTCAATCAATTTTTGTAGATTTTCCAAGACTTTTCAAAACAATGCGTGGAAAGCTTCCTATGGGAATTGCACAGATTGGAAAAAGTTTCAGAAATGAGATTGCGCCAAGACAGAGTCTTTTGAGATTAAGAGAGTTTTACCAGGCAGAAATTGAGATTTTTTGTAATCCTAATAAATTAAATGAAATTGAAAAATTTTCTGAA
>JADFGC010000005.1:0-34965 GCA_022567895.1 Nitrososphaerota archaeon | reverse complement strand
ATTCCTGGCTCTGCAAATCCAAACCAACAAGATAACTTTGTTCCAAAATTAGTACGCATTCAGCTAGGAATCGATAATCATGTGATATGGAAAAATCTTGATGATACTCCACACACTGTTACCCCTGATCATCGAGCTGAAGATTCGTATAGCGGCACCTTTGGTTCTGTAGGAGTCATTAAGGCTGGAGAAGAATATGAATTTCTTTTCACTGATGACCAGGAAATTGAATACCATTGTGAGCCTCATCCTTGGATGACTGGTACTCTGATTATCACTAAACAAAGATTCTAAAATCAGCATTTTACATTTGTAAAATACCAAAATTTTTCACAGTGAAAATATGAAATTGCATTTAACTCTATATCAAACAAACACACCCGATCTTAGGTGGATTACATTTGATTTTCAATCTTAGAAAAGGAGGAATGGTACTTAATGTAATGGCAATAGCATTGATTTCTATATTTACCATTTTTGTAAGTATGCCCTTTTTTAGCTAGATTATTTACTTTTGCTATAAGAAATGAATGGTTTAGATCTGATAAAAGGAAAAATTATTTGGATTGTCCTAGGCAGCCTGTTTTTTTATGTTGTATTAATTTTGTTTTCTGATGCCAGTAAAATTTCGGATCATTTTATTCACATTAGAATAGAATTAATTTTTTTGGTATTTCTTTTTGGCATATTATCACACATCATCAAGAGTTTTCGTCAGAAGGATTTCCTTCAAATGGTAGATGAAAAAATTCCATTTAAACAGAATTTGATCATCTATCTAGCTGGTGTGTCATTGATAGCTACGCCAGGTGGAATCGGAACGTTCATCAAATCTAAATATCTAAAACATAAATTTGGAATACCAAATAACAAATCCATTTCAGTTATTTTTCTAGAACGCTATCATGATTTACTTGCAACCACAACTATTATTCTTATTAGCTTTTCAATATCATTTAGTTGGATATCTGCAACTCTAGTAATAATTTCATCCTTTTTACTAATCCTAGTTTATCTTTTAATTTGTAATATGAAGACCTTTTCTTTTATACATAATAAATTATTAAAAATAAAATTCATAGCAAAAAGATTTCCTGAAGTTGGGCTCAATGAATCATTTTTCATTTTAACACGACCCAAGGCCATGACTAAAGGATGGTTGATAAGTATCGGAGGATGGAGTTTAGATTCATTGGCTGTTTACATAGGATTTCTAGCTTTCAATGTAGATCTGGGATATCTTTTGACATCTCAGATCTATTTCACTTCCCTTGGTTATGGAATCTTATCTTTAATACCTGGAGGAATTGGAGTTACAGAAGGAATGGCTGATTACTTGTTGGTAAAACAAGGATTAGATCTTTCAATTGCATCCTCACTTGTTATATTCACAAGACTAACCACCCTGTGGTTTGCTACTATTATTGGAGTGATTTTTACTCGTTATGCTCTAAAACAAAAAGTTAACCTGTAGAAATTAATATGACAGATTCACAAATTCCTGAGATTTCACCTTGTTCATCCTCGTTTTGAACTGTTCCTTTCAATCTACACACACATGTTGATATTAAATTCGAAATCGTGTTATTCTCATGAAGATCTTCATTCCACGTAGGCCCTCAAAAAGTACTCATGAATCAGAATTAGATGATGAAGATTTAGATGATGAAGATTTAGAATATCTCAGGACCAAAAAGAAAAGAATTGGTTTTGGGCAATCCGAAGAAAAGGATGAAGATAAAGAAAAAGAAGATTAATTATGATTAATAGACAGTTTGGTAATAAGCTGTTGTTGTCTCATTTGATAATTAATATTACTTTTATATTGTGTTACAAGGAAAAATGATCTATGTCTTCTCTTGAAAAATCCCAAACCTCGTATCAGCAAGGTTGTATGAGGTTATTGCAAGAACCAGAAATCAGGTTTGCAGGTGTAATAAATCCAATGGGAAATCTGATTGCGGGTGGCATGAAAGAAGGCCTAACACCACTTGAAGATGAAGAGGATAGAAGAAAAATGTACATGGAGCTTGTTCTGAGGGTCACCACTAGAAAAGATTTTGATTATGGTTTGGGACCTGTAAAATATTCTGCCTCTCGAAGAGAACACGTAGTTGTTATGAGTTTCCCATTAGATAATGCGATTCTTATGGTGTCAGCACAACCAAACGTTGACCTTGATCAAACAGCTAAGAAAGTAATGAAAATTTGGATTAATAGCGATATTTAAGAAACTTGCCAAGTAATAGTAAACATGTCTACCTGTAAATGTAGGTGTGGCTGTACTGGCATAATCATTGACAATAAGAAACGAAAATGCTCATTTTGTGATGAACAACACAAAGGCTTTGACTTTAATTTTGAACTATGAGATGTGTGAAATTTGTTTTATGATATTTGCATTCACTGTACACTTGGAACACATAAACAACCTCAATAAAATGAATTATTATGGTATCTGGTAAATTTGGTACTGCAATTAATTGTATAGATGGAAGAACCCAAGCCCCTGTTTCTGATTGGATTAAAGAAAACCATTCTGTAGATTATGTTGATGTAATAACAGAGCCTGGTTCTGATAAAGTATTACTGGAAGTGGATTATGTCAAAATAGATCATATAAAATCAAAACTTCTCATCTCCATAAAAGCCCACAATTCATCACTGATAGTTATTGCAGGACATTATGATTGTGCAGCAAATCCTGTATCAAAAGAAGAACATCTAACACAAATAAAAAAATCAATCAACATTATAAAATCTTGGAATTTTCCTGTTAAGGTTATTGGAGTATGGGTTAATGATCAGTGGAAAATTGAACAAGTAGATGAATGAATTATGAACCACTTGTTCGAAATACGCTTATACTGTTATCCTTTGGTTGTAATTGACGTAAAATGACAATCATTTTTGTTCCAATTCGCCCAAATAGAAGCACATCAGAGGCAGAAGAATTGGAAGAATTAGAAGAGACAAATTAACATTTGATACGAACTGTTAAACAAAAAGACAAAGAAATTGTTATACATTTAGCATCAATCTTACCAAAAATACTCCTGTACCAATTGCTACTGTTGCAATCATATATGGCATTCCTTTTATGATGAAATCTTTGAAAAACATGCGATAACCGTGCCTTTCAGCAACTGCAATAGCGACAAGATTTGCGCTAGCACCAATTAAAGTTCCATTTCCTCCAAAATCTGCACCTATTGCTAAAGCATACCACAAAGGATTGAACGAAAAATTCGCTAACGAACTTGCTATGATTGGGTCTAGTGAAATGTTTTCAATAATTGGAATCATTGTGGCAGTATAGGGGATATTGTCAACAAATGCTGAAGCAAATGCTGCTGACCAGATAATCAGGACTGAAGTAGCTTCAAAATTACCACCAGTTACATTAACTATTTCATGAGCAAAGAGTTCGAGTGCTCCTGTTAATTCAACACCTGATACAATAATGAATAATCCTGCGAAAAAAATCAAGGTAGGCCATTCTACATGAGTAAATGCTTTTGCTGGGTTCAATCTTGTAATTACCAAAAGAATTGCGGCACCAGCCAGAGCAATAATGGATACCTCCAAATCCAGAAATCCATGGAACATAAATGCGATAACCACTCCGAGAAGAACTATCACACTTTTTTTGAGGAGCGCCACATCTTTGATTTCCTTTTTTGCATCAATTTGCATAAGTTTCTCTATGTGCTCAGGTTTTTGTTTGAGGTCTTTTCTAAACATGATTCTAAGAATTAAGAATGATGCTGCAAATGTGATAATAACTTCTGGAGTCATGTGGTATGCAAAACTGATAAAATCAATATTCGCAGCAGATGCAATCATGATGTTAGGTGGATCACCAATGAGGGTAGAAGCACCGCCAACGTTTGATGCAAAAATTTCAGCAAGAATTAAAGGTATTGGATTTATGTTCAGAACTCTTGCAACAGAAATGGTTACAGGAACGATTAGAAGAACCATAGTAACATTGTCCAAAAATGCAGAACCAACTGCTGTAATAACTGACAACAATACCATCAGCTTCCAAACATTTCCTTTGGACAATTTTGCTGCTTGAATTCCTATATACTGAAAAACTCCTGTCTCTCCAAGAATTCCAACAATTATCATCATTCCTAAAAGTAATCCAATTGTGTTGAAATCAATAGCCCCTATTACAAAGTCAACAGTATCATGTGCAGGTATTAGACCAGTGTAAATTAGAATAATGATAATGAAGAGTGCACCTATCATCACAAGTGATGTTCTGTGTATCGCCTCAGTAACTAAAATCACATAAATCCCCATCAAAACTGACAGGGTCAATGACATTGCAATTGTAAACTCTAACCCAATCATATCGGGTAATGTGAACAGCATAGCGATTATGACAACAAGCACAATTCCACCTATGATCATAGTTTGCTGCATTCTAATCAGGCTCCATTTAGGTCATGATTGGGGAATATATAAGACGAAACCAGTTATGAAATTTAACAAAATAATTCTGTTTCATTATGCAAGTTTAAGAGAATTCACAAAAACTCCTTTCCTTTCTATTATTTGTCCAACTCTTTTGCTTTTCATTCCATATTTTTTGAAAATCGAGTTTATCCTTTTTTCTTCATTTTTAGGAGCTACTACACAAAATCCAACACCCATGTTAAAGGTCTTGTACATTTCTAAGCTCTTTACTCCTTGCTCTTCAATTAATTGCATTATTGTAGGTGGCTTTGGCAATGAATCTAAATCATAACCAATTTTCTTTAATCTCAAAAGCTTTGTAAATGAACCTCCAGTGATATGTGCCAATCCATGAACATTACATTTTTGAATAATTTCTAAAACAGGTTTTACATAGATTTCAGTTGGAGTTAGAAGTGCATTTCCTAAAACACCAATCCCTTTGATCTTACTTTTTAAAGAATATTTTGAAAGTAAAGCCTTTCTTGCTAATGTGTATCCATTTGAATGCAATCCACTGCTTTTTGCGCCAATTATTACGTCACCTTTTTTGATTGATTTTCCAAGAACCATCTGTTTTTTTGATAACAAACCAACAACCATTCCTGCCAAGTCAAATGAGAAACCATTACCTGCAAATAGATCTGGCATTATTGCAGTTTCGCCTCCAACTATAGGAACTCCGGCCTTTTTAGCTCCTTTTACCAGACCTTCAACAATTTTTTTAAAAATTTTCTGATCATTTTTGTTTGCAGCAATATAATCAACAAAAGAAATTGGCGTGGCACCAATACATATTATATCATTTACATTCATCGCAATGCAATCAATTCCAACAGTGTCGTACTTTTTCATTTTATTTGCAATGAGAACCTTTGTCCCAACTCCATCTGTATGGATAGCTAACATCATCTTTCCAGGTAATTCAGTAATACCTGCATAATGGCCAAAACCATGAACAACTTTTGCTTTACTTTGCAATTTATGTGTGGATTCAATAATTTTGCCAATCGTGGCTTGACTTTTTTTAATTTTTGTTATATCTACACCTGCTTTTTTGTAGGTTAAGACCATAAGTTGAGTCGGTCTTGATGCGAATAAAAGAATTTGCTTAGAGCTGAATTTTACATGTACATATCAGAAGATTCTTCTTTTTTGTGCTGAAGATATTTTTTAGAAAGCTCTTCTAATTCAGCAGCAATTTTCTCCTTTTCTTTTTTCAGATCCGTAGTGTCAATTTGCATTTCATATAATCTATTTACTGCCTCAATTATAGTGACCGCCGCATCAGGATCAGGAATTATTGCGTTTGCTTTGACTAACAAAGCTATTCCTTGAATTTCTCTTATCAAACATTCATTAAGAATTCCACCTGCAATACCAGTAATAAAACCATGAGGAATGATGTTGATGTTTTTATCAGCCATAACTCTACAAAGATCTTCTTCTGCAGCACAATATGCTTTATTATCATGTGCATCACTTGCAACCCCATCCAGAATTATGATTTCATTTGATCCTTTTTCTTTGGCCCAATCTAAAATTGTACCTGCAATTGTGTACAAGCCTTCCATCCGTAGTGTTATTTCACAAATTATTGCACAAACAGTCCCTTCTTTGTTTGCATAAAAACGGAATGGGTGGCGCAATCTGCCATTCATAAAGACTGTCGATGGGGGAAGATATTTTGATCTCATATATGCAATTTCTTTCATTTGCAATTTTTTTATCATACATTCAATTGCTATGGAACCAACCAGCCCTGCTCCTACAAAACCAGCAAAAATTATTGGGCTTTTAAGTTTGACTTTGTTTATTTCATAAACTTCTGCTTCTGGAAATACACCTTGCACTCTTTACATCAAAATTTTCAGTCTAATTACTTTTTTGCATGAACAAACCTAACATCGTTCTACCCTTGTCGGTAATAGAATAGATCACATTAGATCCAACTGGTTCTTTTTTAATGAAATTATAATTTACACAAAGATGCAGATAGTTTAGAAACGATTTTTTCATTCTGATCTTTGATTTAGAGTATAAATTAGAAAATGTCAATGGGTTTCCTCTTAGTTGGTACAACAACTTTAGCAGAGATAGTGTGCTATAGTCACGTGTCCTTGCTTTGACAGCATCTAGGACCTGTTCGCCTCTTTTTATGATAAAATCTTCGAATTGATCGGCTACCTCTATGGGTACGTAGGTTAATCGTGCTCTCATCATACAGTACTGTACAGTATATTACCTTATTAATCTTAAACTCGAGCTTTGTTGATCCATCAAGGTTATTTTTTTACACCTTTTGAGATTGTGGACAAATCTACTTTGATTGTTAAAATGGTGAATTATGCGTAAGAATGTCCCTTTAAACAAATGTGATTTTATCAACAAGCATGGAAATTGCCATCAATGCAGTACTAACGATAGTTGGAATTGTCATGTTGTGTGTTGGTGGACACTATTTAGTAGATGGTGGTGTCTCAATTGCAAAAAAACTTGGAATTAGTAAATTAATTATTGGTATGACAGTTGTTGCATATGGAACATCAACCCCAGAGTTAGCCGCAAGCATCGCAGCAGCTGGCGAACATAGTGCAATAATTCTAGGAAATGTAATTGGAAGCAATATAGCTAATGTTGGTATGGTCGTTGGCATCGCTGCAATTATTGCTCCACTAGTTGTCAATAAAATAACCATACGAAAAGAAGTACCAATAATGATTGGAGTTTCGCTATTATTAATTGCGTTATCTATTGATGGTGAAATCTCACAATATGATGGTATTTTACTAATTGTTTCACTAATTATTTTCACAGTTTTTATTTACAGAGATATTAAAAAACAAAGAGTTAATAACGTAGATGAAAGTATTCAGAAAAAAAATATCTATCCGCGCTCAATTGGATTTATAGCCATAGGAATTGCTTTGTTATATTTTGGTGCCATACTGACTATAGATAACGCAGTAATTTTAGCGGAATCATTTGGACTTTCAGAAAGAATTATCGGAATAACTGTGATTGCAATTGGAACATCACTTCCTGAATTGATTACATCAATAATTGCAATTCGTAAAGGTCATACTGATATTGGAATTGGAAACATCATTGGAAGTAATATCTATAATATTTTGATGATCATGGGAATTGGTGCTACAATTGCAGGAATAACAGTTGTGTCTGAAGTTTTTGTAGATTATGCTGTAATGATTGGATTTGCACTTGTTTTGTTTATTGTCATGAAAACTGGTTTGATTACAAGACCAATTGGAATAGGTCTCATAATAGCATACTTTGTTTATCTAGTTGCAACCTTCGTTTTTTAGCCTCAAAATCTCTCTAAATTATGGTTAATTTGACATCTTCTACTCTAACACTTGGGCAAATAGATGGCAAAGATGCCCACTGCAGAACATTTCTAGCATTATTTCCGATGGCGGAAATATTTTGCAACAAATTTGTAATGTTGTGAACAATTCTAACAGGCTTTCCTGGATTTTTGATTTCGCCATCCTGAATAATTCTAATTCCACTTCGAGCAGTACATGAAAAATCTCCTTTGATTGGATTTACTGCATAAGTATACCATAATCGTCCAATCAAGATACCTTTTTTTGTTTCTTTGATAATTTCATCACGTGAAAAATTACCATTTTTAATTCTAAGATTATGAGTTCCTAGTATAGGAATAGGTTCAGCACTGCGTCCCATTGGAGACCCTGGTCTTAGAGCATTACCTGATGATTCTTTGTTTTCTTTAAACGCATTATACGAATCAGAATAAACGTTTTTGAAAACTCCATTTTCAATCAAAGGTAAAATTTTCGTTGGAACTCCTTCATCATCAAAAGATTTACTTCCAACTCCTTCTGGAGAATGCGGATCATCAATTAAACTAAAATTCTCAGCAGCTATAACATCATCTATTTTTTCAGAGAAACAACTGCGTTTCTCTGAATATGTTTTACGATTAAAGTTTGATGAAAGAACAAAGGAAAGAATCTCTCCAACAGAATATGGCTCAAAAATAACTGAACAAGTATCAAATTCACATTGTTGAGGATTAATGGAATTAATGCACATGTTTTTTGCATCTTCTCCAATTTGTTTTGGTGAAAAGTTATCTAATGTTCTACAAGATGCTTGACCAATTCCACTTACTGGAAGATTTCCCTCATTTGAATCTGCATTGATTGTTCCCGAAATGTATGTTGCATCATCTATGCATCTAAGATTATTTGTATTAGAAATTGTAAATTCTTCTGAGACAATATTTAGTGCACCTGAAATAGAATTAATTTTTGGATTTTCTGAAGAATCAATCATTGATTGAGCAATGTCAGATGCTTGACTACCTGTGATTTCTTTTAGTTTTTCATCAAAAACCCCTTCAAGTGACCTTTTCTTAAATTCAAAAGGCAAGCTTCTCCAAAATGGCTTTGATTTTGTAAGATTGGATAACTCTAATGCTTGATCAATGGAATTTTTGAAATTTTCTAAAATGGAAGTTTGCGCCGATGAAATTTTCTTAGTATGAAAAATTCTTATTCCAATTGATTCTTCTTGATTCTGCTTTGCTTCAGCAATTTGTGAATCTGTAATTCTTATGGTGATGATTTTTCTTTTTACAGAAACTGCTTCGCATTCATCAATGCCTTTTGATTTAGCATAATCAATTGCCCTATCACAGGCTGACAATTAATTTCGCCGAGGATTTTGATATTTGAATTTCTTAATCTTAATTAGTTCAAAATAGGAACCAAATTTTTTATCATCTTCTAAATCATCTAATGCATCAGTTGATTCTAATCCATTTTCAAATTTCTTTAGAATCTTATAGGTGGTATTTCTTTCAGCAGGAATTCTGCCAACTTCTCTTACTAATCTTCTAATGGTTTTTGGTTTTATTAATTGGCCGTTTTGTGCTCCAGCAGATGTTGAAATGCTTTCATTGATCAAAGTTCCCCCAAAATCATTTGCTCCCCACATTAGAAGCAGCTGAGACATTTTTTGTCCTTCTTTAACCCAAGACATTTGAATATTATCAATGAAATTGTTAAGCATAATTCTTGCAATTGCATGAGTTAACAGCGCGTCATTAGAGCTACTGCCATTTCTTATTCCATCATGAAGATTGTGTTTATACATAGGTGCTTCACTGGCAATAAAGTTCAGAGGAACAAATTCAGTAAAACCTCCTGTTAATTTTTGAATTTCACGTAGCTTGGCAATATGCATTACACGATGTTCCGGAGATTCAATGTGACCAAACATCATAGTTGCAGTTGAATTAATTCCAAGTTTATGGGCAGTAGTTATCACTTCAATCCAATCTTTCACACTAATTCTTCCAGGAGAAATCTTGTCTCTCATTTGTTGATCTAAAATTTCAGCTGCCGTTCCTGGAATAGTGTTTACCCCTGCATCTTTGAGTCTGAGTAAATACTCTCTTATGGAAACTTCAGACCTTGTTGCACCATAAAGTACCTCTTCTGGCGAGAACCCATGAATGTGAATTTCCGGAACCTCAGATTTTATTGCTCTACAAATTTTCTCATAAAGATTTGACTCCATGTCCGGTGGCAACCCTGCTTGGATGCAAACCTCTGTGGCTCCATAGTGATGTGCCTCTTTTGCTCTATTAACAATCTCTTCAATAGGTAAAAGATAACCTTCCTCTTCTCGAAAGTCTCTACTAAATGCACAAAAACCGCATCTTTTGATACAAACATTTGTGAAATTGATATTTCTATTTACAACATAAGTTACCACATCTCCAACACTGCGTTTTCTAAGCTCATTTGCAACCATTCCTACTAGATGAAAATCAATTCCTTTGGCATCATACAGCCTAACTGCTTCTTTTTCAGAAATTTCTTTGTCAGATAATGCCCGATTAAGGGTTTCAGAAATTAATGGATCTGCATTTTTTAACAAAGTATCTAGGCGTTCAACTTGCAAAGTCATTTCCAATAATCCTCCCTGACAAACCCTTGTTCATCTTCAAGAGTTGAGATCTTTTCTCTTAGCTCTGAATTAAGAAATGAGAAAAATTCCGGGTACGTCGGAAATCTACAACGAAGCTTAAAACCTGCTTTTTTAGAATTTTCTTCAATTTTTTTTATTTCAGGCCATGAAAATTCGGGGTTTACATAATCTGGTGTTAATGGTGAGACTCCACCCCAATCATTTATTCCAACTGACAGAAAGCTTTGATAAGATTTGGGTGAAAGATTTGGAGGAATTTGAATATTCATCTTAGGTAGAATAATTCTTGTTAGCGCAACAACAATTTTAAAATAATTTTCTTCAGCAGATGGAAAGTTATTCATTAACGTATCTGGTTTTGGATGAAAATTCTGAAGAATAACTTCTTGAATGTTTGAATATTTATCATTGAGATTTTTTATTGCAAAAATGGATTCAATTATTTCATAAGGTGTTTCTCCAATTCCAACAAGCAGCCCTGTTGTCATTGGCAATCCTAATTCCCCTGCATTTTGAAGAACTTGTAATCTTGCTTTTGGTTTTTTACTAGGGGCTAGATAATGGGGCATTCCTTTTTGTGTAAGGCGCTCACTCACATTTTCAAGCATAAGGCCCATACTAGGATTAGTTTTTTGTAATTCTCTCATTTGCTCTTTAGTTAAATTTCCAGCATTTGTATGAGGAAAAAGACCCTTTGATAAGGCAAGCTCAGATACGTGAATCAGATATTCTGCCGTACTTGAAAAACCATTTGTTTTCAACCATGTTCTTGCTTCTTGGTACTTTTGTTCTGGATTTTCTCCAGTTACAAACAATGCTTCAACACAATTGTACTTTTTTGCCAGTGTTAACAACTGATTCACATCATTTTTTGATAACATTGATAATTTTGATTCATTAGGTTCTGCTTTGTAGGTACAATACGAACAAGTATCTTTGCACAAGTTAACCAAATTAAAGAATACTTTTTTTGAAAAACTTACAAAATTTCCCTTGTTTTGTTTTCTAAGGATTTGGGCTGTTTGAAAAAGTTCAGTTGATTCTTTTTCAGAAACATTAAAAATTTCATATGCCTCTTGCTGATATATTTTCTTTCCATCTAAAATTCTGTTTAACGGCTCACAATTTAGGACAAGCTTGCTCAACAAATGTCATCTTAAGCCCAAGTATTTATGCTTGTATAGAATCTAATTCGAATTTGGTCTTTCCTCTAAGATGAAAACAAAATTCGTTGTTCTTCCGTCTCTAAGAATTTCTAAATTAATTTCATCACCTACTGCTTTGTTCCGTTGTAGATGAATCAATATGTCATCAATTTGTCTAACTGTTTTACCATCAACAGATAAAATCACATCGCCACCTACTGGATAGTTTATTTCATTAACTTCCTTTGTTTCAGTTGAACCATGTAGGCCAGCTTTTGAGGCTGGGCTGTTTTCAACAACTGTAACAATTAGAAATCCTCTTGCATCGGCAAGACCTAATACTTTGGCTAGATCAGGATCTATATCTCTGCCAGAAATTCCTAACCATGGGTGATGAAATTCTCCTTCTTGAATCAAAGTTGGCACAATTTTAACAATAGTTTGCGATGGAATTGCAAAACCAACTCCTGAAAAATCACCAGTTGCAGATTGTATGGCTGTATTAATTCCAACAACTTCGCCTCTCATATTCAACAATGGTCCACCTGAATTACCTGGATTAATTGCAGCATCTGTCTGAATCACATCAGGTATTGAAAAACCACTATTCTGAGTAGGTAATAATCTACCTAGTTGGCTAACAATCCCTGCAGTCATTGAACCAGATAATCCAAATGGATTTCCAATCGCTGCAATTTGCTCTCCAACTCTTAGAGTAGATGAATCCCCAATCAATAATGGTTGCAACAATGATTTGTCCACATCTACTTTGATTACTGCAACATCAGTAAAAAGGTCCAAGCCAACAATCTCCGCGTTATAGGATCTGCCATCTAAAAATGTCACTACAATTTTTCTAGCGTTGTCAACAACATGTGCATTTGTTATAATGTGACCTTTACTATCAAAAACAAAACCAGAACCAACACTATTTGCCCCAACAATTTGTTCTGGTCTCTGAACATTAACTCTGACAACTCCTGACTCAGATTTTTCAAAAATTTGAATTAACGAAAGAGTCTTTCCTTCATAAATTGGAGTTGTTTCACCAACTGTGCTAACACTATGACCATTTGAAACGATGAGATCATTTGATGGAATTTCAGGTTGCAAAGATGTCGGAATTAAAATAAATACAAAAACTGCTATAACAGCAATAGCTCCTATAGCGCCACCAACCATTACACCTGATTTAACCATAAAACCAATCCTTGGTTTTTCATCTAAAAGCCTTACTATACCTGAATTGAGTCTTGCACATATTCTTTCATAGAATAACTTCTACCCCGCCAAGAAATGGCAGCATTACTTTTCGCATGTATTATTCCACTTAAAAAGCCAAATACTACAATAAAACTGCCAACTGGACACAACAATGCATTAGAAAATTTCAGATGCAAAATTTTTGTTTCAATAAATGCGGCAATGTAAAGTAGTATGCTTGCTGTTAGCGCTGAAGCAAATAATAGCAAAAAGGAATTTCCTTCGTTGAAAAAAATAATTGAATATACAAGTAATGGAAACTGCATAAAAAGCAAAAACAAAACTGCAAAAAATATTCCTATTGCATACCCTTTATTTTGAAAGTACAATGGAACAATGAGTCTTTTGATAGCATGCCACAAACTAGAAAGGTCTCTTGCCCAAACGGCATCGATTAGATGGTCCCCTCTTACCATCTTCATTTTAAAGCCAGATTCTTTTACCTTCTTTCCTAATGCCCCATCCTCAATAATTTCGTGTTTCACTCCTTCATGCATTCCAACTGATTCATACACATCTTTTTTGATAATGAAAAAACTTCCAAAGAAATAACCAGTTTTTTTATTTGGATCATTTACTCTAAGTGCAGAAAATCTTGTATGCAGAAATGTTGAGATCATTGGCAATGTAATTTTTGTCCATCCATCCAAACACAACATTTTTGGTGAAACTGTTAGAACATCAAGATTTTCTGAAAAAAGATGAGACACAGCTAAAGAAATTACATTTTTAGAATGAACAGTATCTGAATCTGTGAACAAAAAAAGTTCTCCAGTAGCTTTTCTGAACCCTTCCATACAGGCCCAATTTTTACCCATCCATCCGTCTGGCTTTTCTCTTGCTTTGACAAACACTATTTTAGAATTTTTTTTAGAGTACTCTTCAATTATTTTGCCAGTTGAATCTTCAGATGAATCATCAATTGCCATAATTTCATAATTGTTGTAATCTTGGTTTAGAAGAGAATTAAGACATTTTTTTATAAAATTCTCTTCGTTTCTTGCAGGTAAAATTACTGAAACTTTTGGATTATTATGTTGTCTTGCATTGAATTTATCAAGAAACGGTGATTTTTGATACGTAATTATCATTGAACGAATCAAAGCAATCCAAGCTCCTGACACGCCAATCAAAATTGCGACTAAAACATAATTGAAAACATCCAACACAATTTCCATGAAAATTATCTCTCTACTTCCCGTTTTATGTTTTGAAGGGCTTGTTCAGTTCCGCTCTTGATGTGTTTTTTAACTATTCCAGTAAACATTCTCATCATTCCTGAAAGCTTAATGTCCCAAACTGCTTCGACATTAGCTCCATCATTTTTTTTGTTTAGAGTAATAGTTTTTGTTCCTTTGATAATTCCTTTTGTAAAAACAGCTTGAATTTTTTCTTTAGGATAAAGTGTTACATCTTGTAAGCATTTTTGGTCACGAAATGCTATAGTAATTTCTCTATTGATCTTGTTACCATCCTTTGAAATGTTCCTAACCTCCTTTGTCCCTTTCCAAAATTTTGGTTCATTATCTAAGTCAGAAATAATCTCCCAAATTTTTTCAACTGGCGCTTTGATATCAACTGAGGCCTGAATTATTGTCATTAATGAAGCATATTCATCCAGCATTAAATATATTAGATTTGGATTTTACTAGCTGTAAAGGTGTTATAATGTCAAAAATATCATATGATGACTTTACAAAAATGGATTTACGTGTTGCAAAAATTGCTTCAGTAGAACAAATCCCAGGAAAAACTAGGATTGTTAAAGGAATTATTGATTTAGGTGATGAAAAAAGAGACGTAATTATCGGTGGAGCGGAATTTTATCAACCAGATGATCTTATAGGAAAAGTTGTTATTGTAGTTGCAAATCTTGAACCAAAAAAAATGGCTGGAGTTGAATCAAACGCAATGCTTTTAGCTGCTGATGTAAATGAAAAACCTATGTGGCTAACTGTTTCTGGCGAAGTGCCATTGGGTACCAAAATTAAATAGTTCATTTAAATAGTTTATATAAGAACAAAAGTTTGATTTTGATCTATGATTCTATTCATAGATCATTAGGTCTTTTTCTTCTAACAACGCATGTAGATTGTTTACAGATCTGAAAACATCTGGTTCTTTTTTAGCTCCAGTACATACCAGCTTTCCTGAAGAAAACAATAGAATCACTGTTTTAGGATCTAACATTCTGTGTATCAATCCTGGAAATTGTTCTGGTTCGTACATGCTTCTTGGCAATGTTCTTGCAGCTTCCTCCAAGTGAATTTTTCCACCTAGATTAATTGATGCTACTATGTTTTGAATTGTCACCGTAGCTTCCTTTTTTACTTTGATTCCACCCTGTCTTAATTTCTGAACAACTGTTTTGACAGCTTTTCTTGCCATTTCTTCAGATTTTGATCCAGTACATACCATTTTTCCAGAAGTGAAAATTAATGTTGCAGTTTTTGGACTCTTTAATCGAAATACTAATCCAGGAAATTGATCAGGGTGGTATTCTACATCGGGAAATAATCTAGTTATTTCATTAAGGTCCATTTTTTGGTCTACGGATGCAGACGCTACAACATTCTCTATACTTACTATTGGTTTCGTTTGTGGCATATTACAGGATTCCCAAGCGGCACTGTAATAAAAGCACTCGCCATTAAATCACTCATAAAGACTAGATTTTTCTAAAACCCTTCAATGTTGTGTTGGGTTAACGAATGATTTAATTTGGCATCATTGATCGCGTGTCTATTGGATTTTGCAAATTTTGATATTGATCAATTTTTTGGATTTGGTGAAGATTCAAACCCTTTAATGATGTTAATTTGGATAATTCCAATTATCATTTTTGTTTTCTATGGCCAAAGAATTCAGCTACTAATAACTGCAAACGAAATTAAAAAAAGTATAAAAAAACTTGATGAGTTTCGAAATGAATCAAGAGACGTTTTAATTTCATATGTAACAAAAAATCTAAAAACACAAAAAGATCCTGTCTCAAAAATTGACAGATTCTTAGATTATTTTACAGTAATGCCGGTAGATATGGACCCAAATGGAATTGTTCCTAAAGTAAGACATTTTGTCCGCTCAAGAGAGGATTATACTAGAGAGCATGTAAGATCATTATCTCCTGAAATTAGTCATTTTGAATTAAACAAAGTACAAACTTTGGTTGAAATCGCATCCTCACTAAAATTAATTTATAAAATAATTAATCATCTGTATTTAACTGCAAAAAAACAAAACAACTATCCCTTAATTCTTCCACTTCAGATGATACTTCCATTTGTGATGGAAGCAGCAGAGGCTATGAAAAATGCAATTCCGGCTTTTTCACAGGGACAGCCAATTGGTGACGGAATTGGTCCAATGGTGGTGGGAAAAATGATGTTAAATACAACAAAACAAACTCTCTCGTTTGAAACTGTATGTGGTGAAACAGAATATGAGGGAAGAAAGTTATTTCTTCTTAAAGCTGAAGGACCATCTGCAACTGTTGGAAGACCCGGTGATGCAGTTGAAGAAATCATTTCAAAACAAAAACTAGATACAATCATCATGATTGATGCTGCACTAAAAATGGAAGGCGAAGAATCTGCAACAGTTGCACAAGGATTTGGTGCTGCAATTGGTGGTATTGGTACAGAACGTTTTCAAATTGAAGAAATTGCCACAAAACACAAAATTCCTGTTTTTGCAATAATCATTAAAGAATCTGTTAAAGAAGCAATAACTCTAATGACAAAAAATATTGCAGACAAAGCAGACGATGTACGTTCACAAATTTATGAAATGATTAAGGATAACACCAAAGAAGGTCAAAATGTTCTCGTAATAGGTGTTGGAAATACATTAGGTGTGTCTCAATAATGCTTTCAAAAGAAGAAAAACCACTCATTCCCTTTACAGTTGAAAAATGTTACAAGTGTAATAAAGAGATTAAAAGAAAATTCAAAGAAGGAGATTATCTATTCTCTGAGACAACAAAATGTCCTACCTGTGATGGAAAATTACAAGTAGAGAAAATTTTTGGCGAAACTATTGAGTAATAGTAGTTATGATGGCTCCTGTCTCAGTAGGGATGAAAGTATGTTCTGCCTGAGCTACAACTTGTGAATGAGTTTCAACGAGAATGGGATAGTCTTTAACTATTTTTTTCTTTATCAAAAATTCTAATAATTCCCTTGCTTTTTTTTCATCCCATTTTTTTAGTAACCATCTTAGAGCGAATGGCAACATATTGAAATTTTCCCAAATGAAATCTATCATTTCATCGGCCTCAGGACTCTTTGTCCTTTTTCTTGAAATGAGAGTAAAAATATTTTTTATTTTTCCATTTTTTACAAAGCCCGTAGGCCCTAAACCCCCACTCAGCGTTACAAAAGGTTCACAAGCATAAGCATCAGAACCTGAAAGAGAAAACGAGCCAAATGACCAAATGTTTGGAATAGATTTTCCGGCATGAATGGTATATTGGTCGAGAGAATGACCACTAAGATTACCAATTGGTTTGAAACCCATCTGTTTGACAGTTTTCTCAATAGTTCTTCCAATGTCACTTGCTTTAACACCAATTTTTATCATAGACATTGCATTTGAAAGTGCATCCTCCGCTGTTTGAACCAATGCATCATATTCTGGATTATAACACACAGTTACTGCAGTGTCTGCAATGTAACCATTAATTTGTGCGCCAAGATCAATTTTTACTAAATCTGAATCTGTAATTGTTTTTTGATCATTTGGCTCTGCCGTATAGTGTGCAGCAACATCATTCAAACTTGTGTTAACTGGAAATGCGCACTTTGCACCACGCTTGATAATTTCATTTTCTACTTCTTCACAAATTTCATAAACTGTCTTTCCAATCCAATTTTTTTTCCGTGCACACTCTCTTACTTCAGAAGCTATCTTTCCAGCTTTTATGTAATCATCTACTTGCAATAACAGAAATGATTATAGTCGTTATTTAAAATCATCATTCAATAAAAAAACTGGTGGGATTGGCAGGATTTGAACCTACGACCTCTGGTACCCAAAACCAGAATCATACCAAGCTAGACCACAATCCCAACGAATCAGCACATCCTACCCCCCAATTTAAGCTTGACAGATGACAATGTTATTATCTAATAATTTTCTAATATTTTTGCCAGGCGATGAAGAAGAGTTAGAGTATTGACTTTGAAATGAAGTAAACACATGGCTCTGAGCTCTGGCATATCTTTTTATCAAAATTTATTTTATGATGATTGATGAAATTTGTAAAACGTGATATAATTTTGTTGGCAGGTACTTTACTTTTTATTTTTGGGCTAATGGCATTTCCACCTCCAATGACTCCAGCTTATGCCATTGCAATTGGAATTGCGATTTTTTTTGGAATTAAGGCATTCACACGTAGCAGACAGAAATTTTTAGAAAAAAAAATCGGAGAAGGATTTTGTGCTCAATGTGGAGAAAAAGTAATCAACAAAAAATGTCCAAATTGTGACAAGTCTGAGAAATCTTAGGATGATTCCTACGTATGGCTTAATTATGAAAAAGCGGAAATTTACGAATGAATATTCAAAGATATATGACTTTAACAACAAGCTCAACTTTTACTCAATTTCAATCTAAAATTCGTGCTTTAACTAAAGTCGATAGCAGCGTGAGGATATGAAACTAGAGATAATATTGGGAATTTTTGCATTTTTTCTATTGGGGGCTATTCCATTTGCTGCTAATGGACAATCTGCTGACATAGCTAATCATGTTGTAATTAATGAAGTTGATATCAATCCTCCGGGAGATGATTCAAAATCAATCTCTGAATGGGTAGAAATTTTCAATCCAACCAATGAAGAAGTTTACATTGGTGATTGGGAAATTGCATCAACAACTGTTTTGAAGAAAACGTTAACAATACCAGTTGGCACATCAATAAAACCTGGACAATTTCTAACATACTCTTATCAAAGTTCTTGGTTTACTGATGTTGCAGAACAAATTGAATTACGTGATGAAACTGGCACCATAATTGATGAAACTCCATTAATCAGTGATCTAAACAATGATTTTAGCTCTTGGCAAAGAGTATACGATGGCTTTGATACAAACACTTCTGATGATTGGACGTTTGAAACATCCTCAGCAGGTTCAACTAATGGAAAGTTAGTAATTGAAGAAGCAGAAGAAGGAGTGTTAGTTACAATTTCTACTGAAAAATCAAGTTACATCTTTGGTGAAACTGCAACAATTAGCGGTACAGTTTCAAAACAAGTTTTTGTAGAACAACCAACCTTTAGTCAAGCAACAATTGATGTGATTATTTCAGGACCAAACTATTATGATACTTTAACTCTATATCCGGATTTGAATTTAGAATATGAAATTCAATTAAAATTACAAAAAGTTCTTAGAATTTATGATGGAATTTATGATGTACGCGTATCATATGCAGGTGAAACAGCTCAAACAGAATTTTCTGTAGGTGATGAAGTAATTGAAACAACGCAGAAAGAAGCTGGTGCACTTGTAATTTCAACAGATAAAGAATCTTACATTCCAGGTGAAACAGCAATAATTTTTGCCGAAACTTCAGATATAATAGAATTTGAAGGACTAAAATTTACAGTTACTAATCCTGATGGAATTCAAATTTTTGATGGAACATTATTCCCTAGCATTGGTGGCGTTAACACTGGTGTAAGAGGTGGTGACTTTAATCAATATGAAGATGCACAATTTATCACAAATCTATTCATGGATACAGTTTCTCCGAGTTATGGTATTCACACTATTAGTGCTGAATACGGAACACAAACTGCTAGTGCTACTTTTGATCTCAGTGAAGATGTAAAAGAAGATGTACTTATTTCCTTGATAACTGATAAAGAAGTATATGGAATAGGCGAAACTGTAAAAATTTCTGGCAGATTAAATAATTTGTTCTTAGACACTTTAGATCTTGAAGTTCTTCAAACACAAACTTTTGCTCTAGACTTTGATCCTTCCAGAATTGTAAAAGAATTGAGCTCAGTAAGATTAGCTGGAGACAGTACATTCAATTATGAATTTAAAATTCCAAATAACGAAAATAGCTTTGGTGGTTATCGAGTTACAGTATCAAAAGATGTTGGAACTGCAATCATTAACTTTCTGGTCGTAGAAAATCCAGATGAATATGAAGTTCTACCAACAGAAACAATTTCCGTTGAAACTGACAAAACAATTTATGAAATTGGCGATACTTTGAAGATTTTGGGTAGAGTAGCTGACATTCAAACATCGAGTACTTTTCAAACATTCGTGGTTGATATTCAAATCACAGGAGAAGATGGCTCCCCAATACTAATTGATACACACAAACCTTCTTCAAATAAAGCAACAACCGCTCTTTTCTTTCTCACTGCTGTTCCAGATATTGTTGGAAGTTTTAAGGTAGAACAATCTCTTTACAATAATATTTTTGAAGAAGGAACTTACAAAGTTAAAGCAACATACGCAAATGGAAAGTTTACTGATACAACCACATTCACAGTAGTAGACCCACTAAACATTCAAGACGACTTTCTTTTGCAATTAAACAAAGAAGTTTTTGGTTTGGGAGAAACTGTATTGCTTGATGGAATTGTTCCAGGAATTTCTCAAGGAACTGGAATCCAAATCACATTGATAAAACCTGATGGAGACACTGATAAATTTGGCACATTAGCAGATCAATCTAGATTTTCCTGGAGTTGGGAAACCCCAAGATTTGAAAAAACACCTTCAATTGAAAATGATAGATCTTTGTCTTTTAGTAACTATGGAGTTTATCAGGTAATTGTTGGCACTGATACTGGCAGTACAAATATTTTCTTTAAAGTTTCACCAAATCCAGAACAAGACACTTTACAAATTGAACCATTATCCGTTACTACTGACAAAGCAGTCTATAGTGCAGGAGAAACTATGAAGGTTATTGGAACTGCGATTAAAAGAGTACAGGGAACTGAAGGACTAGTTGTTCCAGAGAGAGCACAAATAATAATTAAAGATGGAACTTTCCCATTCAAACAAATCTTAGATTCATCAGTTTACTTGGATACTGGAGGACGCTTTGAAAGCTCATTTGTTCTTCCAGTAACTGTTTTCAAAGAAGGAAACTACAAAGCAACTGCAATTTATCAAGGATTAAGAGCTGAAACATTATTTTCAATAGACAATGATTTTAACATTGGTGGAGATGTTCCTTTGGCAATCTTACTAAATACTGACAAAGAGGAATATGGAATAGGTGATACAGTACAAATTACTGGAAGACCAACTAAGATTGTATATCTGGAAAACATTTCTATTACAGTAGTTCAGGAAGATGAATTACAACTCACATGTGGCTCATTCATCTGCGGCCGACCTGGAGCATCGATACCAGTCGTCACAGATCCTTCTGGTGCATTTACCCATGAATATACAATCCCATCAACAGATGATGCTAAAGGAGTATACGAAATAATTGTTGATACTGAATTTGGAGTATTTTCATCTTCATTTTTAGTAACTGAACAAGCTACATTAGAAAAAGAACTACGAGAACAATTAGCAAAAGGAAAAAGAACTACTGAGAAGGTTAATAGAATTCCAGATACTTTTGTACCAATTTTTGTTGCTGAAAAAATATTAGATGGTGAAGAACTAGTACCTAGAGTTCTACAAGGATTACTTTTGACACCAACCCGTGGTGAAGAAAGCAACGTTAACATCAAAATCACAACAGAGGATGGTACTTGTATTATCGGCCAAGAATCTGGTTGTATGGTTTCTGATTCTACTCGTGCACCTGGAACAATTTACCAGGTTGTAGAGATTGACGGTAAGAACTACAATATACGTTATAGTGGTCCTGATGCAAGATTAGAAAAATTCACTATTTTGCCAGAATCATCTATTGAAACTTTGCCTAATTCCACATGGAATGTTGAAGTTATAAAAGATGAACAACTATCAAGATTATACTATAAGATAACTTACATCACTATTGAGTAAATTCTAATAGCCAATACCTGTAAAAAATCTAGAATTGAGAATTCAAGTATTAATGTTAAAACAAGATGATCCTAAAAAATGCACTGCCGCAAAACTAGTAAAGTTTGGATTAGCAAATAATGTTCATAAAACATCGAACAAAACTTTGGTATTGGATCCTTTTGCAGAAAAAACTCTATTAAATAAAGATAAAAAACTAATCAGATCTGTAACTGGCATCGATTGTTCATGGAGTCTTGCAGACAAAACCTTTGTAAAAAAATTCACAGGAATTAGAAGAAAACTTCCTCCATTGTTTGCTGGAAACCCTGTAAACTATTCAAAATTAAATAAGTTAACAACGGTTGAAGCAATTTCCGCTGCACTCTACATATTGGGTCATCAAGACCTGTCCTTGAAAATGCTTGATAAATTCAAGTGGGGTCACACCTTTTACGAATTAAACAAGGAACTATTAGATGAGTATTCAAAACTAGAATCTGAGAATAAAATTAATTCTATATTGCTTGATTTTGGAATTTCACTATAGAAAAATTGAAATTAAGTTAAAACTACTTCAAGATAGTGTGCGAGCTGGAGCACGACACGCTGCTACGGCAGAGGAAACTCCTCCCTCCATACAGGAAATGTGATTCAGAGATGAATAATCAGAGATGATTGGCAACAGTTCAGAAATAAATCCAATCTGGAGCACTATGATGGCAAAACCTGAGATTTCCAGTGAAGGAATGAAAAATCTGACCCACATGGAGCAAGGCCAAACAGAACTATAGGTTCTTGTACCGAGTTCAGGTAGGCTGCAAAGCGAAATATCGTGAAAACAGAAGGAGGGTTACTCCCAGCACGCACTAATCTTTCTTAAATCCTTTAGGCAGAGAGCCCTTGGTACTTTGAGATTCTTTTGAAGGCTCTTCAGGTTTTTTCTCATCATAAACACTTCTACTTTTTTGATAATCTGTGTCATCAATTAGTTGTGCTTCACCTCTGACGGTTTGATATCCGCCAGCGCCTGCACTAGTTTGATAAGCTCTTAATCTTGAAGGATCAATTCCTGTTTGTTCTGTTTGTCCCTTTTCTGCTTTTAATTTTCTATTACTAAATATGAAGATTCCAGCGCCACCAATTGCTGCCATCGCTGCCATTCCATAAATGATTCCAACTGGAAAGCCTCCAGTGGATGTTGTTGCATAGCCTTCTGGTGGGGTTGGAGTAACACCAATAATTTCAAGACCTGCTAAATTATCAACGGCACCAAATCCTATTACTTGTATATTGGCACTATCTGCAGATTGAACACTTTTTATAATATATTTTCTATCAACTGTAAAGGCTGCTTCTTTTATTTGCTCAACTTGTCTTCCCTCTCTTATACTACTTTCACCCATTGTATAACCTGAAATCACAAATCCAGAAATTTCTTCAGCTAAACCAAATGTACTCGCGTCAACGCTAATTCCTGTTGGGTCAAACAAAAAGTGCCAATTAGGAAGCGGTTGGTTCTTTATTCCATCAGCATTAATCAAAGGCGCATCAAGTATGGAATCTGCTTCAGTTCCGGCAAGGTGAGAATAAACTATAGCTTCATTTTCTTTAAATACAGAACTTGGTAAATTGATTTCAACACCTTTAACTACAACAAGATCATCAACAGACATTCCACGCCATCCCATGTCAATAAGAGTTCTAATTTGATCTTTTTTGATGATATAACCTGATAATGTACCATCTAGAATTAGTTTGTAATCAATAGCAGTGTTTAGTCCTCTTCCTGTTAATTTTACAGAGTAATCTATACTCATATCAGAAATTTTTGTAGCACTTTGATCATTACGAAATTTTTGATTTAATTTTTCAATCAAATCAGCAACACCTTGGTCAGACGAATCAGCTGTGACTGAATTTGTCCAAGATTGCTGTTTTAGCAAATCAGCAATTTGCCCACCATCGTCATATTCAATGAAAATGGTTCTTTGATATATCATTACAAAATCGGAAGTTATACTGTCAGGATTAATTCTTGCACTAAGCTGAGCTGCCCAAGCAGGAGTGCTAGTACTCAAAATAATCAAAGTCGTTAATAATACTGAAAAAACAACAACCTTTCCAGACACGATCTGCTACCTAGATGTGAGAGTATTAAATCTTACTTGAAAATATTTTGCAAAATTGCCAATTTTTGAAAAAGTAATATTTGGTGACAGTTAGTGAAATATGAGTTTTAGTTTGGTAAAAAATGTAACAATTCTTGCTGGGGGAACAGGATCTGTAAAATTAGTTCGTGGTTTAGTTTCTCAAGAGACCAATACAAGTGTAGTATGCAATGTAGGTGATAATTATTGGCTTTATGGACTGTATGTGTGCCCAGATATTGATACGATAATTTACGGATTGGCTGATTTGTTAGATCATGAAAGAGGTTGGGGCATAAAAAATGACACTTTTAATTTTCTTCGACAAATGGAAGTTTTTGGTGAGGACACTTGGTTTAGAATTGGCGATAGAGATGCAGCTACTAATCTAATCAGGACAAACATGTTAAAGAATGGAAAAAATCTGAGCGATATCACAAAGTGGATGTGTGAGAAATTTGCAGTTAGCGCAAAAATAATTCCTGTCACTGACAACAGCATAGAAACAAGAATTATCACAGACAAGGGAGAACTTCATCTTCAAGAATTTTGGGTAAAGTATAGGGGAAAAGACAAGGTTGAAGGAATTCAATACATTGGAGCTGAGAAGGCTCGACCGAATCCTGAAGCAGTAAATATGATTCATGATTCTGATCTTGTTATACTTGCACCAGGAAACCCATTAACTAGTATTGGGCCAATGCTGCAAATCAAAGGAATAAGAAAAGAATTATCAAAAATGAAGAAAAAAGTTGTCTCAGTAAGTCCATTAATTGGAGATAAAGCAATTAGTGGTCCTGCAGGAATGTATATGGAAGCTGCAGGAATAGAGGTAAATTCATACGGATTAGCAAAAATGTATTCTGATGTTTGCTCAAACATTGTAATAGATTCCAAAGATAGATTACTTGCAAAAAAAATTCAGAACTTGGACATGAACGTCTATGAGACAAAAATCACTATGAAAACAAAGCAAGCTGAAGACGCATTAGCATCTTTTATTTTAAAACAAGTTCACGTCTAGTTTGAAAACATCTGCTATAATTCCTGTAAAAACATTTTCTAATGCTAAAACACGATTAAACATTGATGAAGAAAAAAAAATCATTATTTGTAAATTAATGTTTGAAGAAGTTTTACAGACTTTGTCTGTTTCAAATCTAATTGATGAAATTGTGGTTGTTTCAAAAGATGAAGAAGCACTCAAAATCTCAAAAAAATTCAATCCAATTCAACTAGCAGATAATGAAACCGGTGTGAATGATGCTGTTGCCCTAGCTGATGATTATGTAAATAAAAATGGTTTTGATACATCAATTGTATTCCCACAAGACATTCCATCCATGAAAACACAAGATATTGATTTTTTATTACAATTTCAAAACCCACCCAAGTTTTCATTAATAGTTCCTTCGCGAAGATTTGATGGAACAAATGCTCTTGTTCGTATGCCTGTAGATTTAATGAAAACACATTATGATGAAGATAGCTACAAAATCCATCTTACTACGGGCAAATCATATACTCCAAACACTTCATTGGTTTTTGTAAGAAGAATTATGATGGATGTAGACAATATGGATGATCTCCAATTTTCACTATCACAAAATGAAAAACCTACTTTTTCTCAAAAAATTCAACAAATTTTGGGCCCCTAAAATATGAAATTAGCGAAATATTTATAAATAATAATTTAGCAAATGTTAAATACAACTAATCAAGGATTTGGCGATTTGTTATGGTAAAAAGTGAAAACACAAAAGATAGATGTCCTAGATGTGGAAAAGGTAATCTTGTTACAGATACAAACACTGGTGAAAATTTCTGTGGCAAGTGTGGTTTTGTAATTACTGATAAAATAGACGAGTCAGGACCTGAATGGAGATCATTTTCTAAAGAAGAACATGAGGGACGAAGTCGGGCTGGTGTTCCAACATCATTAGCTATGCACGACATGGGGCTTGCAACAATTATTGGACCTACTAACAAAGATGCAACTGGAAAACCATTATCTTCATCAATGAAAAGTACAATTGAAAGATTACGAACTTGGGATAGTAGAAGCCAGGTTCATGAACCCGTTGATAGAAACTTTAGACAAGCTTTTAGTGAACTCGATAGATTAAAAGACAAACTAGCAGTTGGTGATGCAGTAATTGAAAAAGCTGCTTACATCTATAGAAAGGCTCTTGAAAAAGGACTAGTTAGAGGTCGTTCAATTTCAGCATTAATTGCATCAGCTCTTTATGCAGCATGTCGTGATACAGAAACTCCAAGAACTCTAAAAGATATTGGAAATGCAAGTAATATAAAAAGAAAAGACATTGCTAGATGTTACCGTCTTCTCTTGAGAGAACTTAGTTTGAAAATGCCCGTAGTTAATCCTATAAATTGTATATCTAGAATTGCAAGCAAAGCAGGACTATCAGAAAAAACTAAACGAGAGGCAACAAAAATTCTACAAACAGCTGAAGAACTCAAAATATCTGCCGGAAAAGATCCAATGGGACTAGCTGCAGCTGCACTTTACGTTGCATGTGTCACCAATGGTGAAAGCAAAACACAACGTGATGTAGCAGAAGCAGCAGGTGTTACAGAAGTAACAATCAGAAACAGGTACAAAGGCCTTAAAATAGCCTTAAATCTCTAATTTCTCTTTCTTTTTGAAATTATATCGATTAAAAATCATTATTGCTATTGAGAGAATTCCTAAGGCAATAAACAAAATTTCCAAAGTTATCATTAATGAATGCTCAAAGGCTTGTTCTACTGAAATTTCAGCAAAATCTGCAATCATATACACGTATGAGAATACAAAATAATTTGTTGCCCAATGAATTAAAATTGCAGAAACTAATCCCATTCTAAAATATACCCATCCAATTATTATTCCACTGGCAGTTGCTTGTGCAAACTTTCCACTACTCCATGATTCGCCAGACAAAATATGTGCAATACCAAAAAACAAAGCAACAACTACAATCAAAATCAATGCTTTACGAGAATTAGAAACATCTAGATTATCAGATGGATTCCATAATGATTTGAAAAAATGCAGAAATGACGTTTTATGAGAATACAATACAAAAAGAGGCAAACCAATAAGCAGTACTCTAAACCCAATCTCTTCAACGATTGGCGCAACAGTAACATCATAGAATCGAATTAATTCATTTTCAACAGGTGGCGCTTCTATTGTTATGCCGACACCTTCTTGAACAAAATTAATCATTCCAGAAATTAGAACTAGTACGCTAAACCATTTTATCATAGTTACCAAATAATTCGATTCAAGTGGCTGTTTTCCATCTGCAACCATTGGAGTTAGCGTTTTAAGAAAATCTTTTTTTGGACCAAGAAATGAAATTGTAAATAAAATTAAAAATAAAATCCAAATTACTATAAATGCATCACCAAGCTCAAACTCTATTGGAATTTCATAACCGATTCCACCTAGGAAAAAATCAAATCCACTAAGCGGATATTCAAAATTTATCTCATCACCAATATCACTATTGAATACGACAAAAGCGCCAATGGGAAAAGAAAGAATCATCATTCCAAAAACAATTGAAATTAAAGCTGCATAGGGAATTCCTAATCCTTGTAGTGCTCTGTTTGATTGATTCAAGTTATTTCTAATGTAACTCTATTGTTGATTCGGAAAATCCCAAACCAACTAGTGTTTCTTTTATTGTATCTCTATGATCACCTTGCAAGAAAATGTATCCATCTTTTGCAGTACCGCCGCAAGCATACTTGTTTTTCAATTCCCTTGCCACACTTGCAAGATTGTTTAGTTTAGGATCTAATCCTTCAATCATTGTACCTTTTTTTCTAAATCGTCTAGTTTCTAATCGAATTACAATCTTGGTACTATCTTTAGCAAGTTCACCACACGCGCATAAATCTTCAGGAAGGCCACAAGTATTACAAATAACTGCCATTCGTTCGAAATTATTTCTTTACACATATTATTAAGCCTTATCTGAAAAAATCTCTAAATTTTGGTTTAAGATGGTTTTTTACAAGGATTTTTGTAGAATAACATGTGTCACAGGAACTTACCAAAAAAGCAGTAGAAATGTTACTTAAAGGCGCAACTTTGCTTAGTGAGCCATGTCCATATTGTAAAGGCGTTCGGGTAATGATGAATGGCAATGCATTATGTGTAATGTGTGGTAAAGAACCTGATAAAACACAAAAAATTGAACCAAAGGAGGAAAAAGAAGAAAAATCCTCTCCCGCAATTGAAATCCTAGAGAAAAAACTTCAAGCCCTTTCAAAGGAACTTGAGCAAGAAAAGGATCATGAAAAACAGCAAAAAATTCTAAAATTAATAAATTCACTCATAGAAAGCATTTCTAAACTGAAAAACCAGCAATAAAGTTTTTATTCTAAAATCCTGACTTGGTAAAGCAACTATGAGTAGCAAAAAGAAAAGCGCGCCACTTCCAGCATCAAGTGCAGGACTGTTAAGATTCTTTGAAGATGAAACTAAAGGATTCAAAATAGATCCAAAAATCGTGGTAACTATTCCAATTAGTCTTATTGCAATTTCATGGGCAATTGACATTTTTCTCGCGCCGTGATTAAAAAATGGAAGAATCAGAAGACCATGTTTCACGTATTCATAGGAGGTATTCATTTTCATTACTTACCCCAGCTCATCGTTATCAATCATTAACATTTTCTATTGGACTTGTAGGATTACTAGTTGTAACAACCGTTTACGGTTATCTTCAAAGCGATGAAATTTTTCTTAGATTGGGTTTGGTGTTAGCAGCCCTTGTTGTTACACAATTAATTGATTCTCGTTTTATTAAAAATAAAGAATATTCAAAAGCACTTCATATGTCGTTCTTTGGAAATGTAATTTGGCTTATACTTGCACTATTAGGATTAGCATCTGTTTCAGTATTCTCAAAAATTGAACCTTCATTATTTGTCATTACCGTTGGCATGTTTTTGTTTGCAAGCTTTAGAATTGGACTACTCACTACCGTTCTTGGCCTAACGATTAGAAAGGCTTTGGTATTGTGTATGTTACAGCCACTCGCCATGTTTTTGGCATTAATTCCACAAAACATGTGGACTACCACACTTGGAGACCCATTAGCTTTAGGATTTGGAATTGTATTTCTTACATTGGCAAGTACTTGGACTTATTTTACAGATAAAGTAGGTAGACCAGAAGTTAAAAGCACACATGAACTTGTTCAGGCCTATCTCTCATCTATTGGAAAAAATGATATGTGTGAAATGGAATCTCTTATTGAAAAGCGCTCAAAAACGAAAACCGTTTACACTTCTCAAATTAGATTAAAAACTAAAGACCAAAACTCTGAATTTAGGTTAGTTTTGCCAGAAATTCATCCTGGTCCATATCATCCAATTGGAGGAAGCAATATCCCATATCTGATTTACAAAAATCTTGATTCTTCAGCCATGGTGCTGCATAGTATATCTGATCATTCACTTAATCTTCCTTCTAAAAATGAGGTTGATAATTATTTGAAGAGTCTTTCAACTGATTCAATTTCTCAAGAAGGTTTAACATGTACTGAACCCGTAACTGTTCAAATAAACAAAGCCAGAGCAACTGGAATATTATTTGACAAAAATGCTTTGTTGTTTTTGTCCTTATCCCCACACGGTATGGAAGATTTACCAAGTTATGTGAAAACAGAGATTGAACAATATTCCAAAAATAGGATGTTTGAAAGAGTGATGGTTGTAGATTGTCATAATGCAATGGGAAAAGAAATCTCTAAAACAAATTCAGAAGACATGTTAACGGCAGCAAAATCTTGTCTTGACACATTAATGACCAAAGAAAATCATCCTCTAGAATTTGGTTACGCGAATTCAAAAAACATGAATCTTAATGTACATGATCTAGGAATGGGTGGAATTAGTGTTTTATGCTTAAAAATTAATAATAGAAAATATTTTCTTGGATGGGCTGATGCAAACAATATGGAAAATGGTGTGAGAGAAAAAATCATAGAATATTTTACAAAAAATAATTATAATCTATTAGAACTTTGTACTTCAGATACACATTACGCTTCAGTTAAAGTTAGAACCAAACAAGGATATTATCAATTAGGATTCGTCACAGATCCACAAACGCTATCATCTTGGTATATGGATATTGCTAAAAACTCAGAGAAAAATGTTCAGCCCGCCAAGTTTGAAATAATTGAAAGTCAAACAAATGTTAAAGTGATGGGGCCAAAAATTTTTGAGGATTTTTCAAACGCGCTTGACAAATCTTTGCGGCTGACAAAGGGATTTGCAATTGGCGGATTTGTTTTGTTTATAGCTAGTCTGATTTTATAATTTCAACTTCATCTAAATTTCCATAAAACTCATCTACAAATGAAGAGAATTTTTGAATTGGCACTATTGGAACCCTGTTTATAAAAGACGCTTTTTCTTCATAAAGTGTCACAATTACTGGAATGGCCATTGCTCCCTGTGTTTGAGAAACATATCTCTTAGTTCTTCTAATCTGTTTTTTTACAGCTGTCTGAATGGCAGATGTACTAGTTCTTTTCCAGTGCTTACAATCAATCAATATTGCCACTCCAATCTTGATACCGACTACATCTATTTCCATTCTGGGCTTTGTCAAAATCATATTTCTTATTGTACCAAAACCTTTTGATTCTAAAATTTCTGCAACAAGCCCTTCAAAGTCTTTCCAATCAATATGTTCTGATACCTCATCAATGGTAGCACCCTTTTTTAAAATAAAAAGAGCAGACTTTAATCTATCACCTGAATTAAAATTAAATAAATCACCATCCTTTGAACCAATTCCATTTTTAGTCAACTCATCAAGGATTTTTTTTGTAGTTGATTGATCAGTTTTTGACACTATGGAAAAATCCGCTATTGAAATTCCACCTGGAATAATTCCATCAAGTCCTTGTATGTATGGTTTAAGAAACACTGCCAATGTTTTTTTTAAATGTTATACAAAAGTTTGGAAAATAGTTGTGGCAAAATTCAATTTTAAAAAAATAGCGATTAAGCATATTTCAGCTTAGAATCTTCTTGGTTTAAATTTTCTATGTTTTGGTAAACATTCTCTACAATACACTGGTCTATCTGGTTTTGGTTCAAAAGGTACTTCTGAGTCTTTGCCGCAATCAGCACATTTCATAGGATACATTTTCCTTTCTTCGGACATTGAATAATCCAATTTTTGCTAGTATAAGAATGAATGGCAAAAAGTTTGATTAAAGATCTTTAATTATGTCAGTTGTAAACGCAATTTTATGAAACTACTCCTTTGCTGCATTCTAGTATTCTTATTAGGATTTTCTAGTATCAATTTAGTTTTTGCTGAAAAAGGCTCTAAAGTAAATGAAATTAAATTCATTCAATATCTTGATGAGAATACTGCTTTAGAGGAAGTTAGAAATGGCAATCTGGACATGTATTACTTTAGAATCTCATCAGACAGAATTGAAAGCATTGAATCAAGAGAAGGAATTCAAGTTTTTGAATCAACTGGTGGCTCATATAGCATCCTTGTAAATCCTGGAGTATCAGATGAATTTAATCCGTTTTCAATAAAAGAAGTTCGTTTTGCACTAAATTATCTCATTGATAGAAAATTAATTGTAAATGAATTAATGGGAGGATATGGATCTGAAATGATTTCATATTATAGTCCTTATAATCCCGATTATCTTTCAATCATAAGTCAGCTAGAATCATTTCATTTTAGGTACAATCCAACACTTGCTGAAAATATGATATCTGACGCGCTTGTTGCAAATGGTGCTGAAAAAATTGATGGTCTCTGGTCAATTAATGGAAAACCAATTGAAATAACGATATTCATTAGAAGTGATGACACAGTAAGAAAATCAATTGGGGAGTTAATTTCATCTGAGCTTCAAAAAATTGGATTCATTATTAACAAAGACTATGGTGATCTAAACAAAGCATTCGTTATTGTTTATGGTTCAAACCCTGTTGATGTTAAATGGCATCTTTATACGGAAGGTTGGGCTAGCTCGGCATTTGTGAGGTATGATTCTGTTGGACTAGCACAAATGTATTCTCCTTGGTTCTCAAACATGCCAGGATTCAATAATCCTACATATTGGAATTATCAAAACGAAAACCTTGATTCGCTTACTCAAAGAATCTATACTGGTGATTTTAAATCTGCTGAAGAAAGAACTGAATTAATTCAGCAAGCAATTGTTGAGGGATTGAATGAATCTGTTCGAATTTTTATTGCTAGTAAACTTGATCAATATGTTGTAAATGAAAAAGTTAATGGAGTCATTAATGACTTTGGTGCTGGAGTTCCAAGCCGATTTACTCCAATAAATGTTCAAAGTGATTCTGATAATTTGGTGATTGGTGTCAAACAAATCTATCAAGGTGCTTGGAATCCAATTATGGGTTTAAGCGATAGTTATAGTAGGCATATTTGGGGAGTAATTTCTGACCCAGGTGTTTTCAAACATCCATACACCGGTTTGACATTTCCAATTAGAACTTCATGGAATGTAGAAACGGCAGGACCTGATGGAACAATTGATTTGCCTGATGATGCAATAATCTGGGATCCTTCTCAGCAAACATGGAAAAATGTTGAAGAAGATACAAAATCAACAAGTAAAGTCACATTTGATCTTTCATTAGGTAATTGGCATCATGGCCAAAAAATGGATATGAATGACATTTTACATTCACTTTACTTTACAATTGAATGGGGTTCAGATACTGGTGAAGGTGATAAAACATTTGATACCGAATTTACTCCAAGAGCAATTCAAGTTGTCAATACAATAATTGGTGTTAAACCACTTGATGAGGATACAATAGAAGTATATGTTGATTATTGGCACTTTGATAAATCAGAAATTGCTGATTGGGCATCAATGTGGAGTGTAATGCCATGGGAATTAGTTTCTGCAATGGAGCAATCAGTAATTGATGGAAAGGTTTCATTTTCTCGTTCCGGCGCAACTAGTAAAAATGTTAATTGGCTTTCATTAATTGTTCCAAATGATGCAAAAATTATAGAAGGATATCTTTCTGATTTTAAAAACTCTAATCATATTCCATCAGCTTTGAAATCTTTTGTATCAAATCAAAAATATTTTGAATCACGTTATGACGCATCAATAAATTGGATTCAAGAAAATAATCATGCAATTATAAGCAATGGTCCATTTTTTCTAGATAGATACTCTCCAGAATCTAGAACCATAACTATCATTGCTTTTGATGATCCCACATATCCAATAAAATCAGGAACCTGGTCAGAATTTGAGACAGTTCAATTTCCTCAGATTGAAAATGTAGAATTACCAGAATTAGTCGTCAAAGGTGAAGAACTCTCTATTTCGATTCAAACCAAAGATACAACTAGAATCCAATACTTTTTGACAAATTCTGAAGGAAATATAGTAGAATCTGGTGTTGAGCAGGTAAGTGGTAAACAAACTACCTTGACCTTGTCTGAAGAAAAAACAGAGCGGTTTTTGATTGGGGCCAATGATTTGAAGGTATTTGCAATGTCGGATACTGTTCTACGGCCTGACATTTTTAGTACAAGTTTTCTAGTCGTTGATAATCCGACACAGGAGTTGCCAAAGCCTACATTTTCTGAAACTCAACAAAGTCAAATATCCACAAATAATTATGGATATTTGGTAATTGTTGCTGGAGCAACTGCAATTGGAATACTCTTGTATGTAAAGAGTAAATTAAATTCCAAAAAAATTGAAAAGTAAACAGCTATTTTGTTCCAATAATAAATAAAGTACCAAACTCTCTTTTCCATTTTTTTCTACTTTTAGGATCTTTAACTTGTTTAGTTTTTGTTTTAAAACCATGTTTTTTGAATAATTCTTGCCATTCTTTTTTTGATCGTAAATGCATTTCAAGTTTCATTTGCTTTGGCCACCCTGCTGTTGCTTTATTGTCTTTGTAAAAATCAGTACCACAAAAAAATTGCCCTCCATTTTTTAAGAGTTTGAAAATTTTCTTTAATGCTAAATCTAATGATTCTGAATAATAAATTGATTCCATTGAAAAAATATAATCAAATTTTCCTTTATACTTCCATGACTGTATATCTGCTTGAAAAAATTCTTCTTTAGAAAATTTTTTCTTTGATTTTGAATTTTTAATCATGTTTTTACTTTTATCTATGCCCACAACTTTTTTACATAATTTCATCCCTGCAATTTTTCTGACTACCCAACCGTTCCCACAACCAACATCAAGAAACATAAATGGTTTGTTAAAAGAAATAGAATTTAAAAATTTTTGAACTGACTTTGTATGTTCACGTTCCATTAATTCTGCTCTTCCAATTATTGCCCATTTGTCAAATGTTTTTTTTACTTTATCTATGGTCAACTTTTCACCACTTTTCTTAAGGTGTAACTGGTTATGGGATCATTTTCACTGATCATTGAGTAGAACAATTTCTACGCTTACCTTATATTCAGATTTTTAAAAATCGTATTGAAAAGAAATGCCTGATGAATCATGTAGAAAATGTGGTGGAGTATTGGTAAAATGTACTCAATGTGCAGAGTGTAAAGAGACCATTAGTATGATTTGCCAAAATTGCGGTGTGAGAACAATTGAACAATTTCATGATTATTGCATGTTCCATGTTAACAATGTTCACGGTTCTGACCTAGAAAATAATCAAGATAGTGAATATGTTCGTGTATCTGTATTTGCTTGAATTCAGGCAAAATTAGTCCTAAATAATAGTAAGTTCGGATCTTTAATACTCAATCCTTAAGTATGGATTCTAGAGTTTTTGATCTTTGTGAATAAACCATTTGTTGTCATAGCATTTGCTTTTATTTTGCTAGTACCCCCTACTGTATTTAGCCAAGCCTCAGATAGAATCACTCTTTTAGATAATTTTGGCATTTTTTAAAAAGGAGAAAGCATCTTTGTAT
>JADFGC010000087.1:0-2394 GCA_022567895.1 Nitrososphaerota archaeon | reverse complement strand
AGATATACAAAGCCCCACTAGTGTTTTTGAACTAACTGAACAAAGGATAACAGCTGACGGTTCAACCATAATAACAATTCAAACCGATAATCCTGAAGCTGGAAATATCCTACCAATAGAATTGGTGTTTACAAATGATGAAAACCAACTGCTTACTCACATGAATTATGATATTAGAGTAATTCAGGATGGTGAAGATGTTCTCATGTTGGAAAATGCACACACTATGGATGGTTCGGTTGAACATCAAACTAGAGTTTTAGAATCTGACAATCCAATTGATATAGAAATTGGAATACGTGGAATTTATCCAGACGCTGAACCTCCACAGGATGTAGAAGAAATAATTGAGTTTCAAGAAATTCCCGAATTTGGAACAATTGCAATGTTTGTTCTCGTTGTTGCTATTTTGGCTTTAATAGCAATGAGAATAAAACTTCCAAGAATCTTAGAAAAAATCTAAGAACTAAGAATTTTCAGGATTTTTCAAAGTCATCTTTAATTTTATCATATTCTTCTTTTGTGATTTCTCCCTTTGCATATCTCTCATTCAGATAATCGTTAGGACTTTTTTTGTTGCTCTTTGAAAGTTTTATTCGTTTGTAAATTCTATAACTGCCCATAATCAGTAAAATCAATCCAAAAAGAAACATAATAGGTTCTGTTTCAGGATTGTTTGTTGCTATACTCCAGCTACCAAATATAATTAGAAAAGCAATCCACGATTTTGAATTAGTTAATTTGTTGATTTTTTGCTGAAAAGTCATGATGATATTATGACACTTTAGTATCTAAGAATTTTCAGGATTAACAGTTCGTATCAAATATCAACGGAAGCCAACGTCTATTGTGGAAAAGGGAATAGTGAAGCTTTTCCATTCTGGAACACAATATCTGGCGAAAATTCCGCCTTTCTTAATATCAAATCTACCTATTACACTATTGAGGTAAAACAAATGGAACAAATTGCATATATCAAAGGCGCAAAGAAAGCAACCATGTCTTTTGGATACGTAAGTACAGAAAAAGTACAAACTGCATCTAAAGATTAATTCTAAAGATAAAACGTCAATTAATGAATGGTTTTAGCTAGTAACAGGTAATTTTGAAAGAAATTTTCTTCCTTCAAGTTCGCCATAAACTTGGATCATATTTTTTGAAAATGTTTCAAAATTAGATAATATTTCAGCACGTGATTTGCCAACATATTGGGATACATGATTAATTATTATATTTGCGGCAAAGACACCATAAATAAGCTCCATATTTTTTAAAATCACACTGTTTCGATAATCATCAAAGTTTTTGCCAGATGATTTTCTAACACTAAGTGTGTCTTTTAGATAATCTCCGACAAAGCTTAACCTAGTTTTTAGGTAAGGTGTTTTCCATCTGCCCAATATACACAATATATGATTATTTTATTTAATGGGATCTAATTGTCATATCATTTAATGACAAAATTGAGAACAATGTACGAATTAATTCAAAGATAAAACGTCAGGAAAAAAAAGAAAGTGAGGTTGATTAGAACTTGTTTTCTTTCATCTCAGTGCGAAGGAATTCTTTTAACAAATCAGCGTGTTTTTGTCGATCCGCTTTGATTATCTTCCAAATTTCTTCGAATTTGGTATCGTTAGTTTTTTGTGCATCTTCAATGTATATATTAACTCGATTTAAGAACTCTAATGTTTTTGTTAGTTGGTGGACAGCATTGTAGGGATTATCTGCCAAAGTTTTTTCTGACATGTAATAGAACATATTAGAAGATATTTTAAATGTTACAATTTTTCAAAGATAAAACGTCATCAAGCTAGCATTGATAACTAGTTCATATGCGATGTATTAAGTTGGCAAATTCAAATTTTAATCCAATAGAATACAAAAAAAGAACAATAAGGATTTGGAATGAAGTAGCACCACGCTATCACAAAAGATGGGCAAGTATCGATACTGGGCCTTTTCAAAGTACCACAAAGTTAGTAAAGTTAGCTAAAATCAAAAAAGGAGACATTATTTTGGATTTAGCATGTGGCACTGGGGTGGTTACTAACAAAATTTCCTCCAAGGTTGGTGAGCAAGGAATGGTGATTGGTATTGATACTTCAAAAAAAGCAATTAGTATCGCAAAAAAATTTAACGCTAAAAAAAATAATATAGAATTTGTTTTATCTGATGCTGAGAATTTTTACTTTAACAGATGTTTTGATGTAATTACATGTCAATATGCATTATTTCTCTTTCCAAATTCTCAAAAAGCATTACACACTGCAAAAAAACTTCTCAAAGAAAATGGAACCATAGCAATATCAGTTCATGGTAAAAACGTTCCATTTTTTGATAACATTCTTGATGCAATACTAAAATTTATCCCTGATTATATCCAGCTAGGTG
>JADFGC010000086.1:0-2410 GCA_022567895.1 Nitrososphaerota archaeon | reverse complement strand
TGGTCCATCTGGAGTAAGAACACTCTGTTTAAATTTAATTTCTGAAATTTTCTGAATACCAAATTTTGTTGTACTATATCTTTTCAACTTATCAGAAATGTTTCCAATCTTATTTTTAATTCTAAAGATAGTCACATGAGGCTGAAATGGTTTATCACTGTGAAATCCTGATGGAGATAATGTATTTTCAACCTGAGAAGCCAATTTTTTGAGATGCTCACCTCCAATTTCATCAGTACCAACCCAAATCACTCTTGGAAAGCTTGCTTTTGGAAAGGCCCCAATTCCTTGAAACTGGACATCAAATTCTTCAAACTGGATAGAATTTAGAGCATCTTGAACCTTAGCTGAAACTTGTTCTGAGATCTCACCCAAAAACAACAGAGTGAAATGAATATTGTTTAACGAAACTGGTTTTGCTCTAATTTCAAACTCTGACTGGAATTTTTTGATAGAACTTAAAACTTCTTCACTGCTGATTTCAGCTGCTACAAAAGTGCGCATCACAGAAAATGTAATGGTATCTTTATAATGATTTCCGGTAACTTCATAGACTAGCTCAGTGAACTTTCAACGAACTTGTCAAAACTTATAGTTTGTCTTACGGGAATGCCGGGAGCAGGAAAATCTACAATTGCAGCTGGATTAAAGGAAAAAGGTTTAGAAGTTTTCAATATGGGAGATGCGATAAGAGCAGAAGCAAAAAGGCGTAATCTAGAACCAACTGGAAAAAATCTTGGTAAACTAATGCTTGAGCTTAGAGAAAAAAATGGTCCTGGTGTAGTTGCAGAATTAACTCAACCAAACATAACAAACTCTAGTTCAAGTGTTATTATTATTGATGGTATAAGATCAAATCACGAAATCGAAGTCTTTAAAAAAATTGGAACTGTAAAACTTCTTTTAATTGAAGCAACATCAGATACTCGCTTTAATTTCTTGCATGAACGTGATAGATCAGATGATCCAAAAACAAGAGAATTATTTGATGAAAGAGACAAAAGAGAAATTGATGTTGGCTTGAGTGGTTCTATTGCATCAGCTGACGAAACTATTTCAAACAGTAATTTAACAAAAGAAGAACTAATTGAGAAAGCTTACAAAACTATTCAGAGCTGGATCTGATGAAAACTCCTGATCTTAATTGCAAAATAGATGTATATTGTATAATTAATCCATCAGAAGATCAAACAAAAGTAGAACAAGCCATATCTAACATTCTTCCAGACATTGAAATCCAAATCAATGAGGATTCCTTAAAAGCAACATCTCAAAACCTTGAAACTTTATCTAACATTTTTGAAGTAATTCATACTCGTAAAATTCAGCGTGTTTATAGGAGATTTTTGAACAATAATCTGTGTAATGATTCTACATGGTTCTACCTAAACAAACAGGCAGCATTTTCAAACACGGTTTCTTTGTGTGATGAGGCAGAAGAATCACCTTTGGGTCCCATTAAGATAGTTCTAACCTCAAAAAACATTGAAGATATCATTGATTGGCTTGTCTCTGAAGACTAGCTTTACTATGTGAAGAATTTTCGAGTGGATTAAATCAATTTTTTTAGTTTTGGAATAAAATTACAATTTTTTGAGCCTTGCTCATGCTGATAAAAATGGCCATAATTGGAGCTATATTGCTTGGTGGAGGAGTAGTATTTGCAAATGAAATTAACCAATTTCTTCCCGAAACTTCCGTAAACTTTCTTGATTCAGTAAAAAACGACTTTGGAAAAACTAAAGATGATACAGTTCAAAGTGCAGAGACTAGAGTTGAAGGAACTATAGTAACTTTAACTAATGAAGTAAATAATATTCAAGAAAAATCTTCAGAATTATTATCTAAAAGTGCCAAAGAAGTAATTGATTCAACACAAAAGGGCATTAAAGAAATTACAAAAACAACACAAAAAACTATTTTTGGTGGCAATGGAAATAATCAAAACACTAACTCAAATGAAGAACATGAAGATGGAAATTCATCCCCATCACCAGATAATGGCAGTACTGTAACACAAACAGATGATGAAAACACAATATCACTTGAAACATTATCTCTTAAAACAACGCAACAATCAGATGATGGGGTTATGCTTCAGTATGAGGATACTTCTGGTAAAACTATCAGCGTTTCAGTAACTTTGAGAACTACAGAACGTGAACTTTTCTCTGGAATATTTTATTCTTCAATGTTTGAAACATTAGTAAATGATGCATCAAATACTGCATACTTTATTGATATGGTTATAGAACATCAAGAATATGGAACAATTTCTTCATCCGTGTATAATCCAAGAGACTCTACAAACACCATAATTAATGGTATATTCTTTCAATCCTAGTCACCATTTTTAAAATTACTTTACCGGCAATTTTTGTTCCTGTTGATGGGTAAACAATACCCATTA
>JADFGC010000085.1:0-2415 GCA_022567895.1 Nitrososphaerota archaeon | reverse complement strand
TTGCACAAACAGTACACAATCGATTGTTTGATCAAGGAGAAGATTTCATGTTGAATCAAGCATTTACGGATATTGGTGGCCCAGGAGTAACTATAGACACCGATCAGATCGGAGCTATCTGCCTTAGTGCAGCAACACCATCAGTGGATGAAACACATACAAACACTCTTTTCAACGCCGCTCATGATGCAGCAGATACTTCACCTTCAGATGGTTCATTTAACTGTATTACACCTGTAACAGGAGTTAATCCAGTAACATCAGCTGGTCAAGTTGTAACTATAGGACCACTCACATTTACAGCTTCAAGTACTGAAAGTCAAAATTGGTTTGCAGGCGACACGGTTACACACATAGGCATATGTGACGCTGACTCAGGCCACGCTGATGTTAGAGGTTGTACCTCAACTCTCTTTGCAGTAGTTAATACTTCTGATGTTACATTAGCCGATACTGAAACAGTTGATGTAACCTATACGTTTGATATTTCCTCAACAGGAACTTAAACACAGTTTATCTTTATTTTTTTTTATACTACCTAATCTAACATTAAAAAGAAATGCGTTCTAAAAAAAATGATTTAATATTTTTAATAGCTATAGGTGTTGTGGTAATACTTGTTCTAATTTTTGCACCAATTGAAAAAAGTATGTTTGTTGTTTTTCTTGAGCAGTTTTCTAAAGTAGATTGGAATGAAGTGAAAGAAAGAAACATTGTCAAAAATTCTATTCCGATAATATTTTTAGAAGAGAAAGGTAGTAGTTGCATAGTTAATGCAGATAATTTTGATCTAATAATATCTCATGAATATTTTGAACGATCTGCAGATCTTGAAAGAGAATTAAATTATGATAGTGAAAGTGAGACTCTATTGGTTTCATGCGATCTTTTAGATGGTGAAAAATCAAGACTTCATGTTTGGTATGCCTTAAAAGAATCTGAAAAACATGCAACAAAATACGAATATTTCATTACACCATGGAATGTTACAGAACCCATCATACCAGGATAGATAATCTATTCAAATTTGGAATATACCATTTTACTTATACTTTATCATGACTTAATTACAATAATTTTAGATCCGTTAACAGTTCATATCAAATGTTAATTTGAATAAAAGGAAGCCAGTGCTGTTGGTCGACATGCATGTTATCGATGCAAGCTCAACCGATCCTACTTGGAAGATCTCTTGCTTGTGGATGCACACTAGCTTCCATATTCTTTAACGAATTTCAATAAAATAAAGCGTTTGCAAATAGGGCAATACCCTATGTTTTTGGTAATAATTTTGATATTTGTTTAATTTTCATACACAGATTAAACAATTTGAAAGTAAAAGATAGGCCAATCTTTATGTTTTACCAGATGATATCATATGTAATGGTTGATGCAGAAGTTGCAAAAGATCAAGGTCTTTCCTCAGGAAAAGATTATGATGGAGATGCAAAGTTCAAACCTCTAAAGGTCGAATGGGAAGTTGCCGATGTAAAGACAGATGAAGCAGAGTACTATGTCAACGAAATTACAAATCAATATGCAGATCTTGTTGTACAGAATGCAAATATTGGTGCCAACAAAATATCCTTTGAAATAGGCTCGCCCAGTATGGATGATATTACAACAGAAGATATTACACAAAGACTGAAAGAATTCTTAGAGATGAATGTCCCACCCTTTAAGTATAAAGACATGAAGGTGAAGTAAACACCTACCCCCATTTTTATGATTTACACAAAAAGCACATTTTGATTTTGAGTTAATTACCATGAAGATTTCCTCTTGAATAATGACAAATCTCTGGCTTAAAACCCAAATTGATTCTATCCCAAATGAGTTTTGGTATGTTGATTACGAAAAAGGAATAGCTACAAAAAGTAATAATAAACCCCAATTTGAAAGCATAAGAAAATGGAACAGTTCTATGGAAGATTTTTTGAAAAGTAAGGAGATAAAAATTTTAGAAATTAATGAAAATGAAATAAAATTTGAGGTTGTCTAGTTACTTGTTCTGAAAAAGCCGTTCACAACTCAGGCATTTAACTTACTCCTACAAACTCCAGCTTTACAAGAATCACAAACATAATCACTAGTTAGTTTTGTGACACCCACAGAAACAATTATCATGCCTTATGCCATGAGTATTTCTATATGTGCACTCTACAGTGTGTTTCACTATTTCTTTTCTCTGTATCTTCTTTTGTAAACACTTTCGCATCTTCGCTTCTAATCGCTTGAGAAAACTGTTTTGATGCTTTTCATCCCGACTCTTAAACCTCATTTTTTTCCAATATGTTTAAGTTCAAATTTTTCTAAAAATGGGCATGACTAATCCAACTGAAATCAATTCTGTGTATTGGAACGAAGAAAAAAAATCATGGGAACACAAGCTGATTCAAGTTGAAGAATATCATG
>JADFGC010000052.1:0-9056 GCA_022567895.1 Nitrososphaerota archaeon | reverse complement strand
AATACTTTCAGGCATCTCATTTTTTAATTTAGCAAATGTTTGTGAATCAATCAAAATCCATGGAATGTCGCTTTCTAAGAAGTATCTATAATCTTCTTCACCTTCCTTACTTCTTGCAGATACAGTAATTTTTCGTCTATCATCCCAATGTCTTGTTTCTTGTTCAATAGGAATATCTCTTGAAACTAAACTTTCTTGTCTTGTAATTTCAAAATGCAATGCCTTTTCTAAATCATGAAAAGAGTTTACATTTTTAATTTCAACTTTATTTCCACCCTCAATTGAGATATTTCCATCTGCTCTCATGGCTCCATCTAGTGAAGGATTTGATACATTAAGATTTTCAAGTAAATCAGATAAAATATTCAAAAATAATCTAACTTGCCTTTCATTCTCAAAATCAGGTTCTGTAACAATTTCAACTAATGGAGTTCCAGCTCGATTATAGTCTACTAAAGTAATCTGAGTTTTTTCGGAAGTTCCTTCATAAATTAACCTTCCAGGATCTTCTTCTAATTGAATTCGTCTTATTTTGATTTCTTTATCGTCTACCGAGATTTTTCCATTTTGACCAATGCTGTGTTCTCCATACACATTTAGCTGGGTAATTTGGAAGTTTTTTGGTAAGTCAGGATAAAAATAATTTTTTCTGAAAAATGCAAGTTTATCTGGCGTGTTACAATTTAAGGCCATAGCAATTATGGTTGCTTTCTCAACAGCTTTTTTGTTTAATCTTGGAAGTGAGCCTGGAAGACCAATACACACAGGACAAATGTTGGTGTTTGGTTCAAAACCACGATAGTTCGCTTTGCAAGAGCAAAACAATTTACTTTCAAGGTTTGTTAATTGACAATGAATTTCAAGTCCAATCTTTGTCAAATTGGCACCTCCGGAAGCTTTACTGTATTTTGAAGTGCATACGCTGCTTGTAAAAGTGCTTTGTCCTGCTTTTCATTTGCTAGTAATTGTATTCCTATAGGCAAGCCATTCGATATTTCAAATGGTACAGATATTGCTGGTTTTCTAGTAAGATTTGCTGTGACAGTGTTAAAATCCACAAGAAATAGTGCGACAGGATCATCAATTTTCTCCCCAATCTTAAATGGAAGTATTGGAACTGTTGGAGCAATTAGAAAGTCAACTTTTTTGAAAGCCTCATTAATCTCATCGGTAAGTTTCTTTTTCACTTTAAGAGCCTTAAGAAAATATTTTCCAGCATAACCTGCTGATGGAACAAATCCACCCACAATCATTCTTCTAGTAACTTCTGGGCCAAAGTTTTTTCTTGCTTTAGAAATGTACGAATTAAATTCATATCCCTCTAAAGGAAAATCAAAACCATATCTAAGATTATCATATCTAGCAAGATTACTACCAGCTTCCGTTGAAGTAATTATATAATATGATGCAACCGAATAATCTACCATGTCTAATGATATTTCTTCAATTTTTGCACCAAGTTCTTCAAGTTTCTTGATAGCATTATTTGTGGCAGAAACTACTTCTTTGTCAGTTCCTTGACCAACCATTTCTTTAATTATTCCAATTTTTTTTCCTTCAACTCCGGCATCAATGTTAGAAAGATAATCTTCATTTTTGTTGTCTAATGTTGTATCATCATTATGATCAATACCTGAAATAATGTTAAGAAGAAATGCAGTGTCTTCTACAGTTCTAGTTAGTGGACCAATTTGTTCAATGCTGTTTGCATATGAAATTAAACCATATCTACTGATCAAACCATAAGTTGGTTTGTAGCCAACTACCGAGCAGAAGCTAGCTGGGTTCCTTACAGAACCACCGGTGTCAGAACCTAATGATGCAACGCATTCTAGCGCACTAACAGATACTGCACTACCGCCAGATGAACCGCCAGGAACATAATCCTGATTCCAGGGATTTCTACTTGGTCCAAATGCGCTAAACTCTGTTGAAAGGCCCATTGCAAATTCATCTAAATTTACTTTTCCCATTAGAATGACATCTTCGGATTTTAGTTTTGAAACAACGGTAGCATCATATGGTGCAACAAAATTTTCTAACATTTTAGAAGCACAGGTTGTTTTTCCTCCTTTAACACAAATATTGTCTTTAATTGAAATGGGCATTCCAAAGCAAGCACCGACTTTTTCCTTGTTTTTGATTTTCTTGTCTAGGGTTTTTGCTTGATCAATTGCATTTTCATTTAATGAGAGGAAAGCATGAAGTTTTTCATCATTTTTTTTTATCTGATCTATTGTCTTTGAAATGAATTCTTCTACAGTGAAATTACCGTTTTTTACTTCTTCTACATATTTTAAGGCAGAAATTCCAAGATTCAATTAAACCATCTTGGGTGCCCTTATGTAGGTTCCTTTGAAACTTTTCAATTTTTCAATTAATTTTTCATCAAAAGGAATGTGTTTATCTTCTCTTAATTCGGTAATTGATTTTTCTTGAACATCGAATTCCTCTGATTCAATTCCAGCCTTATCAAGAACATCAAAATACTCTATCATTTTTTGAACTCTGTCAATGTGAACGGCATGATCATCGAGTTCAATTCGCATTAATTTTGCAACCTTTTCAATCTCTTCTCTTGTTACCAGTTTTATCACCTAAGGAGTTAATCTATCAACATCTCTAGGATAGAAAGTTACATCTCTAATGTTTTCTGTTCCTGTTAATGCCATCATAAGTCTCTCTAATCCAATTCCACATCCAGCATGTGGTGGAACGCCATAGTCAAATGCCCCTAAATGATATTCAAATGCATCAGTTTTCATGCCCTTATTCTTCATTCTTTCTTCAAGCTCTTCTCTTTTTTCTATTCTGGTACTTCCAGATGAAATTTCTAAATCGCCAAACATTAGATCAAATGATTCAGATATCTTTGGATCTTTTTTGCTAACTTTAACATAGAATGGTTTTGGCCCCATTGGCCAATCTTTTATGAAGTAAAATCCAGTCAAACCTATTTTTTTAATGTGGGATGGGTACAAATCATCTCCCCATTCTGTTTTCGCACCTGCTTGTTTCATTTTTTCAACTAATTCGGTGTATGAATATCGAGGAATTTTTTCTGGAACTTCTGGAACAATGAACTCTGCATCAGAGTTTGATTTTACATATTCTTTTACAGTGTTAACAACTCTTTGAATTATTTCTTCAATACGATCCATTACATCGTTTTGATCAACGAATGCTTCTTCAAAATCTATTGAAATTGCTTCAGATAAATGTCGATTTGTACGAGAGGGCTCTGCTCTAAAAATTGGTGCTATCTCAAAGACTTTTTCAAAGCTCATCGTAAGTTGTTCTTTGTATAATTGTGGGCTCTGAGCTAAAAATGCTTCTTTATTATAATAAAAAATTGGAAATAATGCAGATCCACCTTCAGTAGCAGTAGCAATCATTTTTGGGGTGTTTGTTTCTATAAATTGTTTTTCAAAAAAATAATCCCTAATTGATTTTAAAACTAAACTTCTTGCATTAAAAATATGTTGTAATACCTTTCGCCTAAGATCAATTGGTCGAACTTCTAATCTAGTATCTATGTTTTTTACAGTTTTTGCAAGTGGTTCAAATGGAGGAATTTTTTCGACTTGAGAAAATACTCTAATTTCAGATGGAATTATTTCTATTCCGTTTGGTGCCTTTTCAGAAGATTTGACTTTTCCTGTAATGCTAATTGAGGAATGTGGTTTAAGACTCGAGATTTTTTCTACAATCTCATCAGGACAGGAGCCTTTTTTTGCAACTATTTGTAAATCCCCGAACTTATCTCTCAGACTTAGAAATGAAATATTTCCATGCCCCCTTACACTTAGAACCCATCCCATTACTGTGACATCAGAGCCATCTTTTGATGAATCAATATCTTTTGAATAATGTGTCCTTCGTAAATCCCCTAATTCTGTATCTATCATAATTTCACCTTAATTGGCTAATATTCGCCGTAATTAATTTTCTTATTACTTAATTATTTTCTACTCATTAATAGCTCAAAAGTTGGCGATTTAACAACATTTTTAGCAAAAAAGCATACTGTAGATTATTTTCTATATCAGTCGATATTAAACTGTTTATTCATATTAGAAGTTTGTGTCCAATGGTTACATACTGTCCTATTAGTGATATAATAAATCAACATAAAACATGCAAAGCAATTTTTCATTGTATTATTTGAAAATTACTTTAATGTTTGTTACAATAATATTATTAGCACAATTAGTTACACCAGCTTATGCTGACTGGCTCACACCAATTTATGTACCTGAGAAACCCTTAATTCCTAACTGGATTCAGGTTTCTGCTCAGCATTGGTCTGGGGGGCTAATCTCTGATTCTGATTTTATTCACACGATAGACTATCTGATTGTATCTGGAATGATAGATGTCACAATAAACGAGTTTTCAGATAGTCATGTTATGATTCCTTCTTGGTTTAAAAAAACTGCAAACTTATGGGCTTCTGATCATATATCAGATGAGGATTTTCTTAATTCAATAAAATATCTTGTTAACAAAAGAGTAATACTGCCAAGTTATGTTGAATTGATAGGGACAGCTGATTACTTTTTAACTGTAGATAGTGAAGAAGTACAATTTACGCCAGAATCTAACGAATTATTCAAAATTCAACACACAACAAAAAATACTATTGATTTATTCTCACGTAACGTTTCCTTGACAGATGTTCTTGATGGTAAAAAAATTAGGATAATTGGTTTGTTTAATAAAACTTTTGAAGAATCAAATACCAATTTTTCTGCTTTACCTGTCTTTCTTGTTCTTCATTTAGAAATCTTACCTGAAGAGAATGTACCCATTGAACCTGATATTCGAGCAATTTATGGAATTGCTGATGAGCAAAAAAATTGGAAGATAATGAGCACATCATTAGATGGTTCTGACAAGAATATCATTGCAAGCTTTGATTTTAATCATCTTGAAGACCAAAGACCAATTCATGCTTTGGACATAAAACTTTCTCCTAATGGAAAGTATTTTCTTTATTCTTTTGTAAAAGATACACCTGATTCATTATGGTTAGTAGATATTGAAACTAAGGAAAGAAAATTGATTGTAACAAAAAAAGATAATCAACGCCTATCCGAATATTTTTGGTCTCCTGATAGTAAAAAATTCACATACTCTTTGTCGGATACCACTTCACCATGCCAATATTGTGTAATACCTCTTTACAACATTTTAGGACCGTGGTATATTTACGATATTGAAAAAGAAACTAAACAAATGATTAGGGATAAAGAAGAATCACTAAATTTGTTGGGATGGTGGGATAATAATTTTTTGGTTTTTGTACAATTTGAATTACGTTTTGAACAATTTCCTATTCATCTTTTTAATATTAATTGGAAAACTACAAAGCCGCTAATTGAAACAGAATACTTGCCTACTGTTATAATCAATCAAGAATATGGTACAAGAGTTTTTCAATCAATGATGGATTTGAAAACATGTCAAATTTTAATAATTAACGAAAGAACTAGCAAAGAATCGATTGTTTCACAAAACAATACCTCTTGTGCCTCAGATTACAATCCTAATTTTTCGATTTCATTTGATGGCTTGACTATGATGTATGGTAAGAGTACAAGTCCCTCAGGAGGATCAATACAAACAATTGATACAGATGATAATGGTATCAATGTAATTTCTTCTATTTATTACAGAGATATGCAAACTGGAAACGAAAAACCAATTTTTCTTGGAAAACCAAATGGACCTTATTTCATTTTTGGAGGTTGGAATGAGCAACATGATTCTTTAGCCTATATTGATTGGCAAAAAAATAATGGAACAGACATTTACACATTAAAAATTTCAAAAAGTGATGGCTCCTCACCAGTTGAAATTGAAAAATCGAATGAGGGGGCATCCTTACACCATAAAGAAATTCCATTTTATGGTTGGAAGATAAATAGTTAACATTAACTTTCTTATCAGAAATGATCGGAGAAATTAGAAATTTATTCTTGTTTACTTCGTTTTTTTAGAGCTTTTGCGTTTTCCCATAAAAGATTAGATAAAATGAAAATGTTATTTACCATCTCGCTTGAGTTTGTGCAAATTGCATAATCTGATTCAATGCTAGTTTGGTCAGAATCACCCCAGACAATATCTGACATTATCATCTGGCTTTCTTGTTCAACAACCATCCTTCCTTTTGAGCTAAGTTTTCCAATCCTAGCCTCTGTTGCGCCAAATCTACTAACAAATGGTAGATGTTCCTTATTGGAAACTTCAGTCAACAGTCTAACTTGACCGCCATTTTTTTCACAAATTTTTATCTTTTCTGGGATGTCTGTATGATACATTTTTGAAAGATCCTTTAATGGGGTGACGATGTATACAATGCCTTTTGCGTTTTCAATTAATTTTTCAACATCAGAGTAGATGTTTTGAGTTCCTTGTGTGATATGAAATGTTGGCAAATTGCTTGAATAGTTTGTTGGAATTGTTTCTTCGATGCATCTGACAATATAGTCTTTAGCAGTTCTGATTTTTTTTATTTGGGATTCCTTCTTTTCTAAAATATTTTTTAAAACATCTTCAGGTTTATTTGCAATACATAATTTTGGTTTTGAGAATGTTGTTGAAACAATTTTTAGATTTAGTAATTTATCGATGGTACGGTATGCTTTTGTTCTATCAATATGAAGCTCTTTTGCTAATGCACTAGCTGTAACTGGACCCATTCTAAGCAAGTTCAGATAGATGTGTGCGTCTAAATCATCAAGATCTAAAACCTTAGCAAGTTCTTGTTCAATTTCTACTATTTTCTGAGCTGTTGCGGTGGAAACCTCAATCTCATCTGTTTCTAATATAGCGCTCAATTCAACGCTTTCCTGCTCCATCAAATCATTTAGCGATGGAAGAGAAGTTAAACGGGAGCTTGTATAAGCCATGACAGACAGAATATCAATAGTATTTTTGCAAATAAGACAGACTATTCATTCATGAACAAGACTTTTATTTTATGAGTGAGTTTTTTTCAAAATATAGTCGCCTAGTAGAAACTAGGCTCAGTTTAAAATTTTTACATTAAATTATTGTCTTCATAACTAAGGATCATGCTTTCAGACAAGGAGAAAATCATTATTCTAGTCTCAAACGCAATAGCAGTGTATTCACTTTATCAAGAAAGAGATGATTTACCAAAAAATGCTTCCATGATTGATTTTATTTTGAAAACTATTCCTGACGAAATGAAGGGAGAAATCTCTATTGAATTAATCGATGAAATTTTTGAGTTTGTTTCAAACTCACATAGTTCATAAGGTCCTAAAATTCATCTTAAATAGTAGTCTTGAAAGCCATTGCCACCTTAGGTTCACATTGTGCTTTACAGGTGCTAAAAGGTGCAAAAGACGAAGGTCTGAAAACAATTCTAATATGTGAAAAAAAACGTGAAAGGCTTTATCGAAGGTTTGAGTTCATTGATGAGTTTATTCTAGTTGATTCATTTTTAGACGTTTTAGATCAAAAATATTCCTCTGTTTTAGAACAAAACAATGCAGTTCTAGTCCCTCATGGAACACTAATTTCTCAAATGAGCTCAGAACAAATTGAGTCATTCAAAACGCCGGTTTTTGGAAATAAATGGATTTTACGTTGGGAATCAAATAGAGATCTAAAAGAAAAATTAATGCATGAGGCAAAACTTGATGTTCCAAAATCAATTTCAAATCCTAAAGAAATCAACTGTCTTGTAATTGTAAAAAGACAGGGAGCCGCGGGAGGAAAGGGTTACTTTTTAGCAACAAATGAAACAGAATATAACAATAAACGGGATAAGTTAATCAAAGAAGGAACAATTTCAAGTGACGAAAAATTATACATTCAGGAATATGCCTCTGGAGTACTAGCTTATTTGCAATACTTTTATTCTCCTCTAAAAGAAGAGTTGGAATTTTTTGGTGTAGATAAACGCCATGAATCAGATATTGATGGATTAGCAAGAATTCCTGCACCACAACAAATGAAAGTTGAAGACGTTCCATCATTTAATGTAATAGCAAATAGTCCGTTGGTGTTACGTGAATCATTGTTAGACGAAGTTTATTCAATGGGAGAAAGATTTGTAGAAGCATCAAAAAAACTAGTAAACCCGGGAATGAATGGACCATTTTGTATAGAAGGAGTTTATGATGAAAATGGTAATTTTAAAACATTTGAGTTTTCTGCAAGAATAGTTGCAGGTACTAACATCTTCATGAATGGTTCTCCTTATACCACTTTGATGTATGATGAACCAATGAGCATGGGAAGAAGAATTGCACGAGAGGTAAAGAATGCTGATTCTTCTAATGAGATTGATAAAATAACTACCTGAAGATTTGAAATTTAGTTATGATTAAAACAATTGATGCCATTAGGACAAATCCAAAAAATACACTGAATGGAAATTCAGGTATGACATGAGTCCCAATGATTTCAATTTCTTCAGTTCCCTCCTCCATATAGAAACTAAGAATAGAAACGCCATCATTTTTTGAAATGCCATAATCTACCTCCAAACCATTTACCAAGATAGCAAAATCATCATTTTCAGAACTAATCAGGGCGTTATCAAAAGTTATTCTAAAAATAGAATCTTGAGTATTTTCCACCCCAATCAATAAAGATGTGAGTTCATGGTCTACTGCCATAGCTATGACATCACCAGTCAATTCATACTTCAAATCAAATGAATGCTCATCTATTTTCAAATTGTAAGTTTTTTCAGCAAAAACACTTGGCAAAATTGAGAGAGAAATAGTCAAAATAAGGCTAAAAATCAGTATTTTCTGCATGAGGGTCTCATAGGCAGAAAGTATTAGAATTTTGTCAGTTTTAGGCTTATTTTCACTGTTGTGCAATATGAACAGCACTTACCTTAACACATGTTGGGTTTAATACATTTCAAACATGACCAATACCCTAGGAAAACGAACTAGAAAACATAGAGCAGTTGCTCCAGTAATAGCAACTCTCTTGATGGTGGCAATCGCAGTAGTGGGAGGAACAATTATCTTTGTATTCTCACAAGGATTTTTCAACCAAGCACA
>JADFGC010000084.1:0-2487 GCA_022567895.1 Nitrososphaerota archaeon | reverse complement strand
GGAATGTTGCTTGTTACTACAAATCAAGGAGTGATGTCGCATCATGATGCAGTAAATAAAGGAATTGGAGGATTGTTGATAGGATATGTCTACTAAGCAACTTGAAAAATTTGAAACAACAGTAGATATTCCAGAAGGTGTTACAGTTACTTTAAACAAACACATGTTACAAGTACAAGGTCCACTTGGTAAAACATATAAAAATTTCAAAAAGATTCCAGTAGGAATACAAGTTGACGGTGGAAAAGTTTCTCTTAAAGCAACTGGAACACGAAAAAGAGATTATGCAATAATGAATACTGCAAGAAAAATTATTAAAAATCTTTGTGAAGGCGTAAAAGATGGTTACACTGTAAAAATGAAAATAGTTTATGCACACTTTCCAGTTACAGTAAAAATAAAAGATGATCTTGTGTTAATTGAGAATTTCCAAGGAGAAAGAGCACCTCGTACTGCTAAAATTGTTGGAAAAACAAAAGTAAATCCAAAAGGAGAAGATGTGGTACTTACTGGTCATGTTCTAACTGAGGTTACACAAACTGCAGCAAATATTGAAACAAAAACTAAAATCAAAAATAAGGATCACAGAGTTTTTCTTGATGGAATCTATGTTTATGAAAAAAATAAAGGCATAGAATCAGGAAAACCAGATAAAAAATAAATTTTAAAATTGACACTAGATAAAGAATTCAAAAAACAAACTGTTCAATTAATTGAGCAAACTTTAGAGCTTTACAAATCAGCTGGTGTATCACCAAGAATTGGAGAAGTTTGGGATGTCAAAAACATTGGTGACTTTCTTTGTGGTTTTTTTGTTGGAGAAATGGTTGGTTCGGCATTAAGTGCGTTTCAAGTATATCATCATAGAGAACCAACAGCTGATGAACACATGGAAATTGTTAATTTGGTTGAAAACTATTCAAAACAAATTCAAGTATTTTTTGCAAAATTCAATTAAGCATATTAAAAAGCAAACTTAGGAAAGATTAAATCGCATTTATCAAGGTACAGATCTGGAGCCGCCCTAGCTCAGCGTGGTAGAGCGTCGGACTGTTAATCCGTTGGTCGCCAGTCCAAGTCTGGCGGGCGGCGCCATTATGTTTCTAAACTCGAGTTTTGAAATATTATTATTCAAAGATATTGGTTTATCTAGCGGTTATGAAAAATATGTTTCTAAATTCGAATTTAGACATATTGATTGTTTGATACCTGTTAGTATATTGTGTTAGACTGGAACGATCTAATAACTGATCGCATATCAGTAATAATGCAGGAGGTTTACTTTGGCCAGAATTAGAAGGGCCAATAGATATTGTGTTGATTGTGGTGCAAGACTGGTGTATTATCCTCGATTATCAAACCCAAAGGCACCAAATGAGCACCGCATACTTGTTTATGCGTGTCCAGACTGTACAGATGACTTTGATAGACCTAAAATGTTCTCAATAAAGCGAAACCAGGTAGAAGATCCTTTAGAAACTGTAGAGATCGAGATTACTCAGACTAGGAAAAAGCTAGATTCTAAATAATACTGTAATAGCCTGAATATTATGTATCCTGAACGTCCAAGAAGCAATTGGTGGTTTTTGTTGCCAATTTTTCTGGGACTTATTGGTGGGGTAATAGCATATTTTGTTCTAAGACATGATGATCCACGAAAAGCAAAAAATTGTCTTTATTTGGCCATTGTTCTAGCTATTATTGGAATTGCAATAAACGTGACTTTTGGTGCTCAATTAATGGAGCTTGATCCAGAATTTGGCGTCAATATATGATTTATCAAAAGAATGAACGTCTCTGTCATTGTAGTGATGAGTAGAATTGCTTTAAAATATTATTGAATAGTCATTCTTGCGCTATCTTTTTTTTATTTAGTACCAAACAGTAGTTTGTAGATGTAAAAATATCACTAAGCACAGGTGAAATTACTGGTATAGTAGCGATATTTGCCTCCGGAGGATTCTTCTTCTTAGGTTACCTGTTAGGTCGTAAGAATTCAAGAGAGCAACTTGAATTAATTGTAAAAGCTTTGAATATTGATCGAATATTAGATGGTCGAAATAAGAAAGACGAAGAGCTCTTTATAGAGGATAATACTGTCAAAGGAAAAGTAACTGAAAAATTTTCTTTTACAATTAAGACTGATCTAATAGATATTCACAGCAAACAAATTATCACTGAAGAGGGAAAAAGAAAGCTTACCGATAAGGAACTTCAGAAGATGGGGAAAAATCCGAAATATTGGAGAACTTCCTGTCCATAGATTTTTGAATAATAAGGACGCTAAGCGTCCCTGTTATTATTGTAATAACGAATCAAATCTAAACTGATTTAGAGTTTTAAACTAAAATGATAAGGCTCTGCTTGGGAATTGGGCTTTAACTAATTTGGTAAATCCCTTTGGTAGGATTTGGATCCTGTATAGATTATCCAGAATTTTTGATTAACAGTTCGTATCAAATGTTAATTAATCCCGCTCAAGGAACC
>JADFGC010000051.1:0-9191 GCA_022567895.1 Nitrososphaerota archaeon | reverse complement strand
TTTGCATTGTTTAGATATGATATAGAACAAAGTGCGGCCCTTGCAGCATGCTGAGCTAAACCACTAACATTCCAAGGAATTTTTAGATTATTTAGAATAGAAATGATTTGTTTACTTCCAATACCATAACCAACACGAATGCCAGCTAAACCAAATGATTTTGTCATAGAACGTAAAATGAAGAGATTGGAAAATTTTTTAACAAATTTTATTACAGATTGGTTTGATTCTGGAACTAGCTCAATAAATGACTCATCAACAAATGCCAGAGATGATTTTTTCTTTGCAGCTTGGATAATTTTTAATAAATTTCTTTTTGACAGTAATTTTCCTGTTGGATTATTTGGATTACAAACAAATACGCATCCATTTTTTGGAATTTTTTTGATAAAATTATCAAGATTGCTTTCTAAATTCATTGTTTTAAAAAAAGTAATCTTACATCCTGAAAGTTTTGCCGCAGCTTCGTACTCACCAAACGTTGGAATGGGAATTAACACAGGAGTTTTTTTGCTCAAAAATGCTTTGCAAAAATTGTAAATGATTTCTGTGGCTCCGTTTCCAATAACAATCTGTTCATGGGGAATCTTACAATACCATTGAAGCGCTTTCCGAAGATTTACAGAATCCGAATCAGGATATTCTGAGATGGAGCCTAGCTGCCTCTTGAGGTACCTTCTGACCATAGGTGAGGCTCCAAGTGGGTTGATGTTTGAGCTAAAATCCAGAAGGTCTGGAGATGGATTTTTTACAGAATATCTGCCTCCATGAGAAACTGGTTTATGAGATGCTATGTTTTGATTAAGTTTCAACGCAAAGAATTACGATAAAGGATTATTAATTGAATCCTAAGCAAAATGGTTCGTGAAAAAGAAAGTAGCTATTCTTGGAGTTACAGGATCAGTTGGACAAGAGTTTGTACTGTCCCTAGAGAATCATCCATGGTTTGAGGTGACTCAAATTGCAGCTTCTGAACGATCTGCTGGTAAAAAATACACTGATGCTATTCGCGATCCAAACAGTGGAATAGTTTCATGGGAGGTTGGTGGAAAAATTCCAGATTACATTAAAGAAATGACTGTCAAAAATATTGACGAGGTTGACACATCGCAATTAGATTTAGTTTTCTCAGCTATAGAATCAGGTGCAGCTCGTGATATTGAAGCAAAATTTGCAGCTAATGTTCCAGTAATTAGTACTAGTTCTGCATATCGATATGAAGAGGACGTTCCAATTCTAATTCCTGGAATTAATGATGAGCATGCTGAGCTTTTAGAATCTCAAAAAAAGAATAGAAACTGGAAAGGTTGGATTGCTCCTCTACCAAATTGTACAACGACTGGTCTAGCAATAACACTAAAACCACTTTATGAAAAGTATGGTGTAAAGAAAGTAATGATGACTTCGATGCAAGCAATTTCAGGGGCAGGTCGATCACCAGGAGTTGGTGCAATGAACATTACTGATAACATTATACCATACATTCCAAAAGAGGAAGGAAAGGTTAGAAAAGAAACAAGAAAGATTCTTGGTAAACTAAAAGATGGAAAGATAGAAGATGCTGACATTAAGGTGTCTTGTACTTGCACTAGAGTTCCGGTTATTGATGGACATACTGAGTCAGTTTTCGTTGAAACGAGTAAGGACATTGATCCAGAAAAAGCAAAGAAGCTTTACAATGATGAAAACAAACACATCTCAGTAGCTGGTCTTCCATCGGCCCCAGAAGAATATTATGCATTTCATGAAGACCCCACAAGACCACAACCAAGAATGGAACGCGAAGTTGGTGATGGAATGACTACATCAATTGGTAGAGTGGAGAAAGAGGAGTTGTTTGATCATGGACTAAAATACATGCTGTTTAGTCACAACAAGAAGATGGGCTCTGCAAAAGGCGCAGTGTTGTTAGCAGAAATGTTATACAAAAAAGGTAAAATCTAATCTAATTTTGCAATTTTTTCATTAGAAAACATATAAGATGCAAAAATATTCACGGATCTAGGCGATTCTAGGTGGCAAAGATAGATGATTTGGACTTGACAATACTATCAGAGCTATCAGCTGATGCATCAATCTCTGTTCCAAAGTTATCTGAGAAAATAAAGGTGAACCCTTCTGTTGTTTATTCTAGAATCAAAAGATTAGTAAAGAAAAAGTTAATCGAGCGCTTTACCATAGTTGTAAATGATCAAGAGCTAGGCTATCAGGTAAAAGCATTAGTAGGAATCAATATGGACTCTAAAAAAAGAGATACCATAATTGAAGAGTTGTTTAAGATTAAAGGCGTTCGTGAAATTGCAGAAGTTACTGGCAGATTTGATATTTTGGTTACATTACACGCACATTCTTTAGATGAAATGCACCAGATCGTTTCGGTTAAGATAGGAAAGATAGACGGTGTAATATCATCTGAATCATTTATTGAGATGAAGACTAGAGAAAAAGCAATGCCATATATGCCATCAGAATAAGGTGAGTGGTATTGCAGAAACAAAAAACCCAATCGCGTTTTGCAGTATATTATGAATTAACAAAGCCAAAAATCTGGTATCTTTTGGTGTTTACTGCATTTGGTGCAGCTATAACGGCTTCAAACATCTATGATATTCCAATATCTGTAGCTACTTGGGCCTTGATGATTGGTGGAGTTGCAGCTGGCTCTGCAGCGGCAAATACTCTGACAAACTATCATGATAGAGACATTGATGCCATTATGGAAAGAACGAAAGAAAGACCAATTCCATCAAAGAGAATTTATCCTGCTGAAAAGGCACGAAATTTCGGCTTTGTCTTAGCAGCTATTAGTCTTGCAATGGCATTTTCAATTGGTTTTACAACTACAATTGAACAAGGTTTGATTGCTGGTGGTTTGATGGCGTTTGGTCTTTGGAATAATATTCACGTTTATTCTTATTTATTGAAACGAAAAAGTAGAGCAAACATAGTTCTTGGTGGTTTTTGTGGAGGAGTTCCAGCTCTAATTGGTTGGGTAGCTGTTACAACGATGGGATTATGGTCACTTGGATTAGTTATGGCAGGTCTTGTGTTTATTTGGATTCCAATGCACATTTGGGCATTAACACTCCACTTTAAAGAAGATTACATTAAAGTCAATGTTCCAATGCTTACTGCTGTTCAATCAGAAAAAACATCAGCTAGAGTTATTGCTGCCTCTACTGTAATCATGGTGTTGTTTAGTATTGTTCCATTCTTTTTGACAATGGAAAATGGGGAACCTATGATGGGTGCAGTTTATTTGTGGACAGCCATTACTTCTGGTGCCTTAATGATTGCATTATCAGCTTGGGTTGTTTCGAAAGGTAGTGAGAAATCTTCATGGGCATTGTTCAAAGTTTCTAGTCCATATCTTACAGTGTTGTTTATTGCGCTAATGGTTGATTCGGCACTCTAAAGCACAAATTTCGTATGGAACGCTTGATATGTCAATAAAAAAGTAACATTTGTAAAAAAATAATTCAGAAATAAGCCTCCAGTAAACTACTAAAATTTTAGCTGGAGGATTATTATGCCAAATATGGAGATCTGGAAGTGTAGTTAAATAAAGAGAATGTGTAATTAGCTCGTTGTCGCTAGAAAAAATAATCTGTCATCAATGTCACACAGAGATTGTCAGATATTATAATGATAGTTACAAGGGCGATAGAGGACGATGCCCTATTTGTGAAGTAGATTTTCCTTTAGAATAAAGTGGTATTATAAAAGAAATTGATTTTTCATTACGAAAACTATCAAAGTTAAAAAGCAGAGAAAATCAATTAAATTCTGTGAAATTTAATTTTAAAATCATTATAGTAGTTTCGGTAATCTTTGTTTTATTTGGTACAAATTCTGTTTTTGCTCAATCAACCTATACAATAAACATACCAACTGGTGCTGCAGATCCTCAAGCTCCATATTTTTGGCAAAGTGAAAAAGATGGGGATACATCTGGAGAGATTCATGTTTTGCCAGGAGATACAGTAAAGTGGTCAAATGCAGACACTGAATTTCACACAGTAACTTCTGGAATTTCTCCTGATTTAGGGGGAGAAGGACCTGATGGAATTTTTGATAGTAAACTTTTTTCTGTTGGAGCATCTTGGTCATATAGATTTACAGATGAAGGAGCATATCCATACTTTTGTACCATACATCCATGGATGACAGGAATTGTTGTAGTAAAATCAGCCTTTAGTGTGATACAAAATGTTGGAGATGACGCTGGAGATGGTTCTACAACATTTGATGTCGAATATGATTTCAATAGAGTGATTGCAGATGCAACAGTTGATGAAGATCAAAAAGCAATTACCTTTACCCTCCTACCAACAAAGCCTCAAAATGATGATAATACTCTGACTTTGTATTTATCGAAAGATCTCATTAGTAACCCTAATGTGATTTGGGCCGATGGAGAATCGGTTACTAACTTTGAAGTAATTTCTGAAGGTGGAATAAATGTAGTAACAATTCCTGTGACTGAAACTACTGAACAAGTTACGATTCTTGGAACTTCAGTAGTACCAGAATTTGGTGTTTTATCAACAGTAGTTCTTGCAACTTCAATGATTGCAGTAATATTTGCTGTATCAAGATCAAAAATTATTTCAAAGATCTAAAGTTTTTAGAAAAGTTATTAAGCATTGTTTTTCTGCAAAAGTTGGCGAGGATTAGATGTTTTCAACAACCCCAATGCCCTGAATCATCTTGTATGTCCTCGTCTTTTCTTAATTATTGCTAAACTAGAACTTAAGTATGATCAAAAGTGATGAAGTTCATACTTTTCATGAGCTCTTAAGTATTACTAGTACGTAATTATTGTAATTGGTAATAGGGGCGTCCTGCTTTGTTTACGCATAAATTTTGTAAGATGTTGAAATTACAAATCAAGTAGAAATCTCATTGTTACCTGACCATTTTGTTTTATTTCCATCATGTGAAAGGTTGGTGCTTTAATTTCTACCTTAAAGTGATGTTTTTTCAAATCTATCGGTTCACCAAATATCGTAGATTTTAGTTCGTATGTGGAGTTTTTTGAAATATCAAGTGAAAACCTTGCAATTGCAAAGCCTTCTGTAATTAATTGATAGTTTACTTCTTCAAGCCAATTAAAGAGTAGATATCTTAGGTCTTTTCCTGAAACTGTAAGAGTTCTTTGTTCTTTTTCTTCAATTGTTTTTTTGTCTAGTGTTGTATCAACCACGGATTGTCCTGCAAGTGTAAATGCGTCAGTTAAACTCGGTGCAGTTACTAGAATGAATGCGTCAGTTGTATGCTCTAGATATTGTATGCTCAATTATTCTTTTGATATAATCTCGGCTATTAATAACTAGAATCAAAAAACTGAAAGGGCCTACATACCCCCTTCAGCTTCTCTGGTTTATCCGGAAGAGACATCTCGGTTTTAACAAATTTGTTATTTTTTGAAATTTTGTCATTTGCCTCATTAAGAATATCGTATGATTTTTCCCAAGATTCGCTCAATGTTGAAAATAAGTAACATTTTTTGCCTTTGATAGAATGACTGAATTTTTTCTGATATAATGGTAAAAGCTGTACTAAATTTAGAATACTTTATCAATGCCTAAAAAGAAACCCGATTCAGCTATGAGGATGGAGATTTGGATTATTGGAGTAATGATATTTCTTACAGTAGGAATATTAGGTCTAATTGCTGCATCTCCTGATGATGTAAGTGTTCCAAAATCTACACGTACTGTAGAAATTTCTGAAACTATCTCTGTTACAGAACCAACTAGTTCTCCAGTTCCAGCACCAGGATTTGAAGATGTTCCTGAAATGATTGTACGTGAAGAGCTTGTTGCTGAAGAATTTTCTGTTGAATTAGAAGAAAGTATTTCTGTTGAAGAGTTTGAAGCTGAGCCAATACCAAGTGAAGTTCCCGAAGAACAACTAATGTTACCGGCTACAGTTAAGGTAAATGTTGCAGAAGGTTCTGGTGTTCCAGGATGTGATGAAACAAACGAGTGTTTCATTCCATATGAAGTTTCAATTGCAGTTGGTGGCGATGTAATTTGGAGCAATGTTGATTCTGCAGCTCATACAGTTACAAGTGGAAATCCATCTGATGAGCCAGGTGGTGTTTTTGACAGTAGTTTGTTTATGGCAGGCACCACATTTTCACATACATTTGATGAGGCTGGGACATACGAATATTTCTGTATGGTTCATCCATGGATGAGAGGCATAATCCAAGTTTCTTAGATTACAAATGAACAAGCATACTGCAATTGTTATCATTGCTTCAACTGTTATTGGAGTTATTCCTTATACAATTACACACCAATATTCTGGCTTTGAATTTTATAATATGATGAAAGACAGAACCGACTTTTCTTGTTAGTTAATGAAATTTAGAAAGTAGTAAATGATATGAATGCTAAATTAAATTGTGAAACCCGATAACGGAAAAGATTCTCTATTTTCTGCTGGAAAACCAAAAAATGTTCCCAAATGGTATATTCCCATAGTTATTGGAATAATTGCTGCATTGGTAATACTGTATAACTCAGTTTAGTAACCATATGCAGCGTCTTTTTTGCGCTGAATCTCTACTATTTCATTTAATAATGCAAATTGTTCTGGGCTGAGCTTTGATGCAAATCGATTGAGTAGTTGTTTTGCTTCACTTGAATTTGGCAGAGTGTAAAACTCATCCTCCTCTAGGATTTGCCTGCCAATAGTAACACCTTTCACAGAACAAGCAACTTCTTGACCAGTTTTTGCAGATCCTATTGTTTTTCCTTCATGTTGTAATTGATGGACTGTACCAATTTTCTTTCCATCTTTTCTCATAAACCGTACTTTTTGTCTAAGCTCACCAACATCAACTCTGATTCCAAACACAGCAGGATTATTATTTCTAAACACATATCCTTTAAGAAATGTGAATTTAGAAATTGGTGTAAGCTCTGCAAATATTGCATCTTCTTCATGGGCAGTATCATCTTGAACCCATTTTGTGTAATTATCAATCAAGTTGTAAATTACATTTTCATCAAATATCTTGATATGATTATTTTCTGATTCTTCTTTTGCATCTGTAAGTGTTTTAACATTAAACGATAAAATAACTCCAAGATGTCTATCATTTTCTTTAACGGCCTTTGCTTCCATTACATCGCGACGATTCACAGATCCAATATCTGCTTTTGACACTGGAACTTGTTCCCGCTTTAGCATCTCAGTTATGGCTTCAAGTGAACCAATCGTATCACATTTTAGAATCACTCCATCAGTTTCTTTTTCAATAAAGACTGATTTCATTTCTGATTCTATTTTACTCTTAAATTCTGAAACTTCAGATTCGTTTGTTGCGACATAAAGGGTACTTCCAGGTAAAACACCTTCCAATTCTGGTGATACGATCTTTATTCCAGCTGCTGCTTGAACTTCGTCAACTGGTTTGAATTTATCTCTAGGATCACGCATTTCATCAAGTGGTTTTGGTAACAAAATTGCTTTTGGTTTTGTGACAATTACTGAATCTCTTTTTGCAACAATAATAGTGTCACCTTTTTTGATTGAACCATCAATAAGAATGACATTTGCTGTTTGTCCTAAACCAACCTCATCTTTTACTTCAAGAACAATTCCACGAGTTGATTTTTCTTTTTGGTCTAATCTTTTTTGCAGGTATTGTTGAGTCAGTCCAACTAAAACGGCCATAAGTTCAGGAATGCCAACACCAGTTTTTGCACTAATAGGAACTATGGCAATCTCAGTTTTGTAGTCTTGAACGCGCCAAAATGCTTCAGATTGGTAGCCAAGAATGGATAGGGTTCCTACTACATCATAGATTTTTTCATCTAGTGCTGTTTGTATGGAGGGATCTTGTTCTTTGATAGCTTGTGAGATAAAAGAAGTTTCAGTTGGTCTCCATCCTGAAAGCTGGTCTGTTTTGTTTAATGCAACAACAAAAGGAACCTTTCTGCTTTCTAAAATCTTCAAACTTTCATTTGTTTGTGGTTGAAAACCACGATTTACATCTACTACAAGTATTGCAATGTCTGCAGCTGATCCTCCACGTGCACGAAGGTTAGTAAAAACTTCGTGTCCTGGTGTGTCAATTACTAAAATTCCTGGAACTTGTTGTTCAGATTGTTCTAATTTTTTATATAATACACCACAAGTTTTTTTGATTGTTTCAGTTGGAAGAAAACTCGCACCGATGTGTTGTGTGATGCCTCCTGCTTCTCTTCCTTGAACACCTGTACCTCGAATTCTATCAAGAAGTGAAGTTTTTCCAGAATCTACATGGCCAAGTACTACCACAATTGGTTGTCTGATTTGCAACATTAATCACGGAAATACTACTTTCACTTCCTTTTCAAAACTTTGCGGAGAGTCAGACGCATGAATAGTGTTGCTTGTAATGTCAATGCCAAAATCTCCACGAATAGAGCCTTTTTCAGCTTTTTTAGGATCTGTTTCTCCGTTAATTTCACGAGTTTTTGCAACAACATTTTCTCCTTCAAGTACTGCTGCAACAACAGGTCCTGAGGTGATATACGAGACTAGATCACCAAAAAATGGTTTTTCTTTATGAGCTGAATAAAATTCTTCAGCCATTTTTTTTGTATAATTCATCTTTTGTAATTTAATAATTTTAAAATTTGATTTTTCAAATCTAGATAGAATTTCACCAATTAAATTTCGCTCTACTGAGTCTGGTTTTAATACTATCAATGTTTGTTCGGACAAAGCTACTTCTTTCTAATTCCGCCTTTGACGTACTTTTTTGTCCACTTTAGTTTTCTTGGATCACGCTTTAACACTAGCATGTTTTTTTTGCATTTTGCGGAACAAAACCAGAAAACAGTTCCGTCATTTTTCACAAGCATTGTACCTGAACCCTTTGCAACTGGTCTATCACAAAAACTGCATGGTTTTACTAAAAGACTCATCTAATCGCCTACCTTATCTTCTTAGCTTCTCTTTCTGTTTCACGAAGCATTAAGATATCATTAATCCTAACAGAACCTTTTACATTTCTTGTTAGAATTCGTCCTTTGTCTCTTCCATCCAATATTCTTACTCTAACTTGAATAACTTCACCAGCTATGCCAGTCCTTCCAACAATTTGTATGACCTCTGCGGGAGTTACTGTTTCAGTTTCTGTACTCATTGATCAGACTTGCCACCTTTTATTTTAGAAATAGATGAGA
>JADFGC010000050.1:0-9323 GCA_022567895.1 Nitrososphaerota archaeon | reverse complement strand
TGGTCTCTGACTTGATGTGTTCTAAAGGATACATGCAACAAATTGGAAGACATGGAATTGCAGGAAATAAAGCCAGTGTTTTAGCTAGGGCTGCCTTTGAAATCACTGTTCCAACAATTGCTCGTGCTGCTCTTGGTGGAGAAGTAGAGCAACTCAAAGGAGTTACAGAAAACGTAATTGTAGGCAGTACAATTCCAATTGGAAGTGGAACAGTCGATCTTTACATGCAGGTTTCAAAAAAGAAGTAATCTGTTAAATCAAATCATCATACTAACAATTCCATTTTTCTTGTTTTTCAGTTTGGCTTATGCTCAACAGATTCCTGATTATGACAATCCATATTCTCCAATTTTTACAGATAAGCCAGTTTACACTTGGACAGACAAAGTCGTAATAACCATAGTTGCGCCAAGCTGGAATGCAAAAAAATCGGCTATTGATTCCATTGGAGGAGATGATGAACATTTTGTAAAAATATCTACAGGAAAATATTCTCTCAAACCGTACAAACTCACTGAAACAGATCTTAATAGTGGTATTTTTGTTGGCGAAGTAATTCTAACAGGATTCTCCCATGATGTGGATGGTGATGGAAAACCTGATACTAATCCTAGAACAATAGGTAGTGGTCCAACAAACGGATTTTTACAAACAGAACGGGACAAATCATTAACAATATCATTTGAGTTTGCCGATGGTGTTGTTCTAACTCATTCAGCCCCAATAAGATGGAATATTGGAACAATCAAATTTTTAGAATCACAATATCTTGTTGATCAAACTGCAACAATCAGAACTATTGATCAAGACATGAATCTTAATCCTGAAACAATTGATCAGATTCAAATTGAGATTGCATCTGATTCTGATATTGCGGGAATTACTGTAAATGCTTTAGAAACTAATCAAGATTCAGGAGTCTTTGAAGCAACAATAACATTTTCACAAAGCTTTGCTTCTAGTGGAAATCGATTATTTGCAATTCCTGGGGATAAATTGTATGTAAAATACGAAGACAGGACTCTTCCAAAACCATACAGCATATCTGATGAATTAGACATCATTGCTGAATCTTCATTTGAATCAAATATTCCTGCTATGAAAAGAACTGTCATTGAAAAACCCATAGTTACTGACAGCATTGGAAAAGTTCTAGACAAACTTCGTGTAAACAATCAACTTCAAATTGTTTCAGAAATTGTGAATACTCAAGACTTTGGCCAAAATTTTGTTTATCTAATGCAAATTACAAATGAAGAAGGAACAGTAGTATCACTATCTTGGATTCAGGGAACGTTTGATGCAAATCAAAATCTTGAATTATCACAATCGTGGTTCCCAACAGAAGCTGGAGAATACAAAGTTGAAACCTTTGTTTGGAAATCATTGCAAAAACCCATTCCAATCTCTCCTTCAATTTCTCAAATCTTTCTAGTCGAATGAAATTCAAATTTTACACGCGAAATATTAGATGAGCATTTTTATAGAGAATCCACTTTTTTGATGAAAGATGACAAGAACAATCCCATCGATTCTATTTATGATAACAATTCTACTTACCGCAGGAATAGCTGCTTCAGTTGATGTAATTGAAGATGCTGAAGCAATTAAGAGTCAAGGAACTAAGATAAGAAAAACAGGTTCTGCAGGCTCTCCAGTATGTGGTATCCAGCTATGTTCTGAAATAGAAGAAATTCCAGAACCAAAAAAAGAAGTTAAACCTGCACCAAAACAAGAACCTAAAACTCAACCAAAATCTGAACCCAAGACAACCCCTACTCCAAAAACACAAACACAAACAAAACAAACAATGGAAAAAGCATCTAGTTGGCAAACTTCTTCTGGAACAATAACATCTTCACAAGACCCAGGAGTTGGTCATGAAACTCATCAATTAGCAATCATTTTACCACCAACATCAAATGTTTACAAAGGAATTCTATCCTATGATGCATCTGAACCAATTCAGCTTATAGCACTTCATGGCCCACTAGAACAAGGTGATGTACAAGGACAAGCAATTTGGACTCCGGATGGCAAAACAAAGTTTGCAATGACCTTTGTTGATCCACAAACATCTATGGGAAGTTGGGTCTTTACTGGCAATGCACTTGCAGTACATACCCTTTATTCAGACCAATTTACAGTAAGCTACTCTGTAAGCTATATGGAAAAAGAAACAACTGATACAGTTTTGAGTGGTACAATTGAATCGATGCAAGACCCTGGACTTGGTCATGAAACTCACCAAATTGTGATCATCTTACCTCCAAGTGATAATACATACCACGGAGTGTTAACATATTCTGCATCTGAATCAATTCAACTAATAACACTTCATGGCCCACTAGAACAAGGTGATGAAAAAGGACAAGCAATTTGGACTCCGGATGGCGAAACAAAGTTTGCGTTGACATTTGTAGATAATGATGATGCCATGGGAACATGGGTTTTTGCAGGAAATGCACTTGCAGTTCACACACTTAATGAAGATCAATTCACTGTGAGCTATTCTGTTGTTGCAGGACAATAGATCTATTTTTTAAAAGTATGATTTCTACGTGATTATTAAATACAAAAATTCAATCATTTCATTTTATGGGCACAAAAACTGGATTTATTCCACTAATTTTGATTCTAAGCATTTCACTTCCTCTAGCTTTTGGAGATAATTCTGGTGGAATCATAGCTAGTCCTGACAAAGAATTCTATGAAACTGGAGAATCATTATTCATTACCGGACAAGTCGAAGAGAAAAAAATGCCAATTTTGGCACTTAGAATATTTGATCCTGATGGTTCTATTCTGTCTGCAAACAATGTAGAAATTGAAGAAGATAACTCATTTTCAAAAATGGTTTCACTTGATTATCCATTTTATGATGAGCCAGGAACCTATACAGTAAAAATCGACTATGGAAAATTGGATAAAGAGATTACCTTTGTGATAAAGTCTGATGATTATTACAATGAGATAATTTTTGTAGACTATGAAGAAATTATTCCAGAATTGACTGGCTTAGAAACAGACAAGTCAGCATATACTGATAATGATACGATTACAATATCTGGAACCGTAAATTCAATTGATGAAACAACTGTATTAATTGGAATTCATGACCCCTTTGGCGTTCCCACAGGATTTTATTTTGGAGAGATTAATTCAAACAATGAATTTTCTGCTAGTTTTCTAGCTAAAGCAGGAATAAATTTCAAAATTGATGGTACTTACACAATTCTTGCACATTATGGGGAATCTAAAAAAGAAATTTCATTTGATTTTGTTGAATCAACTCCAACTGAAATAATTGAAGAAGCAGAACAAACTGAAATCATCGAAGAAGAGACTGAACAAGCACCAACTATTATTGTAAAAGAAACAATTCCAGAAACAAAAGATGTCCCAATAACTGAAAATAAATTACCAAAACCTAAACAAGAAAAAAAATCCGTTAAAGCAAAAAATTTGTCAGTTGAAGATATTGAACTTGGAATTTTACTTAATCAAATTACTTTGAATTGTGACAAGAATGACTACATTGATACTATATCATATTATGATGGAATGGGACCTGCCATGATTAGATTGTGTAAGTATTCTGAAGCAATTACCTTTTTTGATCAAGAACTTGTAGATGATCCAAATAATGTTCAAAGCTTAACAAACAAGGGAGCTGCATTGGCAAAACTTGGATATTTTGAAGAAGCTATCCTATATTATGACCATGCACTAGAAATTAATTCGTCATTCGTTTCAGCGTTAAACAACAAAGGAAACGCGTTATCACAATTATGGAAATTTAATGAAGCAATTGGGATCTATAATGCTGCTAAAAATTTAGATCCTGATAATAAAATTTTAACCAAGAATCTTGCTCTATCAGAATCAAGATTTGTCCCCTTAGATGAAAACCAAAAACCAATCTTTGAACCTCTAATACAAAACACCAAAAGTGAAAAGATTGAAAAATTTGAAGAAGTTAAACCAAAAAAAGATTCAGAAGAACCTAATTTCTTTGAACAAATTGGAATTGTTTTCTCTTCTATTGGAAGTATTTTTGGTTTCCAATAATGAAATGAAGTTTATTTTGTGAATAGCAAATCAATAAAGCTAATAAAGGCCTCATATGAGATTCGACTATACATGGTGAATGAATGAGTAAATTACTTGAAAAAGCACTGAAAGAAGCAATAAAGGAAAACAAGTGTACACTAGGCTCAAAACAAGTATTGGGCTCGCTAAAAGATTCAAAATTAGTTGTCGTTTCAGACTCGGTTCAAAATAATATTACCGAAAAAATTCAATCAGATGCAAAAAAGGTCAAAGTTCCAACAATGCATTTCAATGGTTCTTCAATTGCGCTTGGAAAGCTCTGTGGGTTGCAATTCAGAGTTTCTACAGTTTCATTAAATTCCCTAAGTGAATCAAACATCAAATCTATTCTAATAGAAGCTGAAAAAAATTAATGATGTTAAAAAATTTGCACGCAAACAATAATGATGAAAGTTTAAATGAGACTGTCCAATCTTCGAGAGAAAAGGAGTGAATATGACACAAGAAATCAAACTAACATCTGATCAACTACGACTAATGTCGCTATTTCAAAACGTTACTGGTGCAACAGCCCGTGATTGTGTTGAAGATGAAAAACAAAATCGTGTTATTTTTGTTGTAAATTCTGGAAAAATGGGTTTGGCAATTGGTAAGGGTGGTTCTCACATTAAATCACTCCAAAATATAGTAAAGAAAAATGTTGAACTAGTTGAATTCGATGAGGATCCTGCAAAATTTTTGAGAAATATGTTAAATTCAAAGCTAGTGTCTGAAGTTAAATTAAATGAAAGACCTGATGGTTCAAAGCAAGCAATCGTCATAGTTGATCCAAGAAAGAAAGGAATTGTCGTTGGACGAGAAGGTCGTAATGCAGAAAAGGCAAGATTGCTTGCAAAAAGATATTTTGGTATTACTAGCGTTTTGATAAACAGTCCAGAAAAAACAACATTGGAGTTGTAATAAAATGGCAAAGTCTCCTCTTGGTTTATTTGCAGGTCGCGTTTTGAAAGCGAAAAAAAAGAGACAACGGTGGTCCATCTCTACATACAAAAGAAGAAAATTAGGATTAGATAGAAAATCAAATCCATTTGCTGGTGCTCCTCAAGCACGAGGAATAGTTCTAGAAAAGGTTGGAATTGAAGCAAAACAGCCAAACTCTGCAGTTAGAAAGTGTGTACGAGTTCAATTAATCAAAAACGGAAAGACAGTTACTGCATTTTTGCCACGAGACGGCGCAATGAACTTTATCGATGAACACGATGAAGTACACATTGAAGGAATGGGGGCCACTCAGGGTGGTGCCATGGGAGATATCCCAGGTGTACGATTCAAAGTTTTCAAAGTAAATGATACCTCCTTGCATGAGCTAGTAATAGGCAAGAAAGAAAAACCAAGGCGATAAAGATGGCAGAAACTCAGAATCTTTTGTTATTTAGAAAGTGGGACCTTTCAGACATTACAATTGAGGATCCTGGATTAAAGACAGCAATTTCATTGAGAAAACAGATTTACCCATATACGTTTGGCCGCTCAGCTCTTAAGCGATTCAACAAAGCCGACGTAAACATTGTAGAACGTCTAGTAAACAAACTAATGCACTTTGGAAAAAAATATGCAAAAAACACCGGTAGAATGGCAGGCAAAAAAACTCGACTTACAAACACTGTCAAGGCTGCTTTTGAAATCATTCATCTAAAAACTGGCAAAAATCCAGTTGAAGTACTTGTTCGTGCAATAGAGAACTCTGCACCAAACGAGGACACCACAAGAATTGTTTATGGTGGAACAGTTTACCACGTTTCAGTTGATGTATCACCAATTCGTCGTGTTGATTTAGCATTAAGATTCATTACTGATTGCGTAAAGGAAGCAACCTTTTCAAATCCTAAAGCAATTGAAGAGCATCTGGCTGAGCAACTTATCTTGGCTGCATCAAATAATCCAAACGCTCCATCTTTAAAGAAAAAGCACGAACTAGAAAGAATAGCACAAGCTTCTCGATAAAAAATAGTAGCCCGAGGCAGATTCGAACTGCCGTCCCCGCGTATCCACTCCTGAGATCCAGAGCGCGGAATCCTTAACCTGAAAATCATTTGGCCACTAGACTATCGGGCTACTGTTTTCGTTTTGTAATTTTAGAATATAATGATTTAGTTATGCAAAGAAATAGACTATGTCATTTGAGCTTCATGAATTGCAGTTGCATAATCGCAACCTGCTTTTAATCTCATGTACGCAATTAATCTATAGTGTATTGAATAAACATCATTTTCTTTAGTAAGAATTCCTTTCTGCATTAGTGATACTAGTCCCCTTGAGGTAACTGTGACATTTACATTCTTTTTTGCACAAACCTCATCTCGTTTTTTTTGATACTGTTTTAGTGTGAATGCAATATCATTTATTTCAAGAATTAATGGCCATACAATTTCGGCCCAAACAAATCTTCTGTTCTCAGTAGCTGATGCGTACTTGCCCTTATCACTCAACATTAATAACATCTGAAAATCCTGTTATAATTGAATAGTTGTCACAGATTGAAATTGAAAAATCACTAAACCTTTTAGAGAAAGATTGGGATATTGACCCACTTTTACGAGATTTTATGTTAGGCAAAGTTCCCGATGTTGGCGATTTTGCAAAAAAGGTCAAAGATGTTGTTTTTCATATTCCTTTTTTGATCAAAGAGAAAAAATACATTTTATGGAACTGTTACTGGCCTGACTGCCACAACTGCTGCGAACGACAGGGACGTCTTCCACTAACGTCTGATGACTTGATTACAATTGGCAAGGGCATGAAGTACCAAACAACTTCAGATTTTATAAAAAATGAAACGCTGATAGTTACTTGGAGTGAAGCTAGTCCTTCTGGTCAAGCAACAACAATGACTTCAATTAATCTGAAAAGAAAAAAGGACGAAACTGAAGCTGATGATGGCACTCATATCTCTTGTAGATTCTTAGATGAAAAAGGAGGATGCAGCATTCATCCAACAAGACCTGGTGTTTGTTACCTGTATCCATTTTCTACGTGGCTTGAAAATGAGAAAGGAAACGCTCGCGTTCATGCAACGTTTCAGTTTACAGGAGATTGTCCGGGATTTTATCTAGCTGAGAACATTGATCCGATGAAGGAAGTCCTAGATGACTACTCTACTTTCATATATGATTACAACATGAAATCAAATAGAACCATGCGAGAAGGTTTTGGTTCTGTTACAATTGGTTAGAACTACAAATTTAGAAAAAATATAATTTATCCAGAACGAACGTGAAAGTTTACACAGCAATCACAGTCATTCATTATACATTCTTGATCAATGGTATGGCCACAAATTCCACATTCACAGTGTATTTTCATATTGTATAATACGACTTTTTCAGATATAACAGATCTGTGTTTTTTCCTCACGAATTTATCGACTTTACGAATTGTTGCAAAAGCATCTTTAAGGATTTCTTTTAGTTAAATTAATCTTGTTTTTTTCCTTCATCCTTTTCTTCGGATTGCCCAAAACCAATTCTTTTCTTTCTGGCCTTGAGATATTCTCAATCCATAAATCAATATTGTTTTCATATGATTTAACATCCAAGTAGAATTTGTAATTAATTATAAAAAATTCGTGAATACAATTTCATAATTTCACAATAATTAACAAGTTTCTAAATGAAATTAGGCTTTGGCTACCTTCATCAAGTCGCGCATGTGAATTTCCATCCCAAACCTTTCTTCGTTCTTTTTCATGTATCTGAATATTGCTAGAACATCTGGTAGTGATTTTATGATGCTAAAGTCCTTGTGAATCTTTTTACTGATAAACTTGAAGACCTTGCCATAAATTTTGAAATACTTTAGGACCTCCTTTTCGTATTGTTTATTGTTTCCTAGATTTTTTACAAAAATGTCTACACATATCATGCTTGGAATGATTCCCTCGCCCAAAAGTGGATAAACGGTTCCAATTGATTCGCCAACTCCAACAACTTTGCCTTTGTAAAACGGCTTGCAAAGATCTGGTGTTGCAAGTCTGAGTGGCCTTCCTACGGTTTTTGTAATTTTACCGCCATACTTTTTGAAAAACTTGTTAGTCTCTTCCACATGTTGCTTGTTATAGTCCCCTGCACCAATGTGTGCAGTTTTTTCACCCAGTGGGAAATACCAGAAATAGCCACTCATTCCTGGAAATGCCTTTATGTAAAAGTCATCAAATGGAACCTTGTCTTCGTATTCAATTTTGTATTCATATGTTGGCACGAAGAAATCTCGTTCTAGCTTTGGCAGATACATTCTGTAAAAGCCAGTACAGTCAACAATAATGTCAAACTCTTTTTCTAACTCTTCAAGCTTTGGTGCTGTACCAAAGTGAACTGTGCAGTCCTTGATCAAATCCTTGATTAAACCAAGTTTGTTGTATGTGCACAAACCGTGCAGTCCAATCTGGAATGGTTCTTGGTTGTTAATGACCATATTCATTTTTTTTCCATTATGGATTACGTATTTTTCAAAATCAACTCCGACTTTGTCGCATAATTCTGTCATTGTTTGTTTGATTGTGCCCCAAGCGCAGATTGAATCGTGTTTTTGCTCTAACATTCGCTCATATCCGACAACCTCGTGGTCGTTTTTGAGTCTCGCCATTAGATAAGAACCGGCAACTCCCATTCCACAGACTGCAATCTTCATTTGATCCTTGTTCCTGTGTGGCCTAATAAATAGAATTTCCAGCTTTAGATTAGCTATTTTTAATCTAAAATTTCTTAATACCTATACAATCCCCGTTTTTACAATCAGGACAGATCTTTTCGGTTGATGTACTATTACAACCACATGGGCAAGAACACGGTATCATCACTAATCTTCTATTTTTCTCCTACATACCTCTTTCTTTTTTTAGATTAACTCTCTAGTTTTTTTAAAAATAAGATTCCATTGCTTCCAGCTTAATCTTCCAGTTTGAGTATTTTGCCTGCTTGGATGATATGAACAAATGATTGTTTTTTCATTGCACTGAAAAGAGTGACCGTGAGAAAACTTTTCTCCCTTGATATCTAGAATTTTGCAAATTCTGAAAAACGCAATTCTTCCAAGGCAAACTATTACCTTGATGTTTACTAATAGCGCAAGCTCGTTTCTTAGGTAATCTGAGCAGTTTTCTAGCTCTGAAGGAAGTGGCTTGTTTTGTGGTGGTGCACATCGAAGAACGGCTGTAATGTATGCATCAATTAACGTAAAGCCATCATCTGAATGAGTGCTTGTTGGCTTGTTTG
>JADFGC010000049.1:0-9346 GCA_022567895.1 Nitrososphaerota archaeon | reverse complement strand
TTATGTCAAATAGACCATCTGCTGCTTGGTATCTAGCTCCCATTTTTTTGGGAATTATTTTAGTAATGTCAGCCTCACTGGCAATTATCCATCCTTCCTTCGGTTATGGTGGAGGAGGTGGTGGAGGCGGTGGAGGTGGCGGTTGGGGTACAATGGATCCTAGAGTTTGTGGTGATAAATTATGTTCTGAAATACCTGGTGGTAGAGCTGCATTTGAAGCTGGAACAGTTCCTGCTGAAGAAGAGGAAGAAAAAAGTGATCCACTGCCTCAAGAGAAATCAAAAATAAATTACTTCCCTTCCCCCTTAAAACAAATCAGAGATGGAATAGAACCTTCACATGTTACTTGTAACGAAGGATTGGAACTTTTGCTAAAACAATCAAACGGAAAACCAGCTTGTGTTAAACCTACAAGTGTTGCAAAACTCATAGAACGTGGTTGGGGTATACCTGTTTTACCAGATGCTGAAAATTCTTAATTCTTAGTGTTTACGTGAAAGGTAATAAAATAGAGGCTGCAATGTACACTACAATAGCAGTAATTGCCATTGCAATACAGTAACCAGCACCCTTCATGCGCAAGTAATATGGTAATACTTTCAGTTAAATCAGATCTTAATCCTGAAAATTCTTAATTTTTATTTTTCTTCTTTGCCTTGGCGTCTAGCCTAGTTCCAATCATGGCGCCAAAGATTATTCCGATGCCTACTCCAATGGCAATCCAGAAACCTAAGTCTTCTTCCGTCATGCGAGCATAAGTGATGCCAAAGGAGGCTCCAAGAATGATGCCCAGTCCTACACAAGTCCCAACGTACTTGGAGCCTTTAGGAAGTGTCATAATTAATTTAAGAAAATTATTTTAGATAAATCTGTTTTTAATCCTGAAAATTCTTAAAATTAACATTTGATACGAACTGTTAATTGTAATTGTTCGTAAAATTTTGGAAGAGTGTGAGATCCTACCTAGTCGTCGTCCCAGTCAAGTCCTTGATCGATACTTTTTTCATTATCTTTTTTCTTTTCTTCTACTTTTTTCTTTTCTTCTACTTTCTTCTTCTCATGCGATTCTGCACTCATCATATACTGCTCGTATAGGTAACTAATAATTGTTAAAAATTTATTTTTTTTATTTACATTTGATACGAACTGTTTAATCCTGAAAATTCTTAATTCTTAGTATCTTCTAGAAAGATAGTTTAGGACTGGTTGATAAAAAATGGCATACAAAAGTATAGAAAAAAAACGTGCGTATGACCATACGTATAGCCGTGCTTATTATGCTAAACATAAAGATGAACCTCAAAGTATAGAAAAAAGACGTGCGTATGGCCGTGCTTATAATGCTACACATAAAGAGGTACGGGCTGCTTATCGAGCTACACATAAAGAGGAACTGGTTGCTTATAGGGAAAAAAATAAAGAGAAAATAAAAAGAAATCATAAAGAATATTATCAAAAAAATAGGGTAGCTATAATTCAAAGGACAAAAAGGTATCACCTAGAAAATAAGGAATGGAGAAAAAAATACTATCAAGGCTATTACGCAAAAATAAGACTTGAAACTTTGGCTAAGGTAGATCCTGCCATAAAATGTGCTATGTGTGGCTGTGATGATACAAGATTCTTAGAAGTTAACCACATCAAAGGGGGAGGAGTAAAGGAACGGATAGCATACCGGAATGAAAAACATAATGAAAGCCATAATATGATTTTATTAATTCATACTGGTAAAAGAGGTTTAGAAGACTTGAATCTACTCTGTAGGGCATGCAATAGTATAGATCATTTAGAAAGAGTATATGGTCATACAGGCTTAAGGGTTGTATGGGATAAGCAAGTCACAAAATAGACCAAGTTTTTAAAATAATAATTTTGTTTGTAACCCCATCATATAAAAGACGGTTAACGACATCTTCGCTTTATCCATGGGACATCGTAGGAAAAGTCAACCACGTAGAGGTAGTATCGGATATCTTCCTAGAGGGCGTGCTAAAAGCATGGAAGCTAGAATTCGAGCATGGCCTGAGATTTCTTCAGAAGAGCCAAAATTACTTGCTCATGCAGGTTTCAAAGCAGGCTGTGTTCAAATTGTTTCTATAGATGACCGTGAAAAAACCCCAAATGCTGGAAAGCAGTTAGTAAGTCTTGGTACAGTTCTTGTAACCCCGCCAATACTTGTTGTGGGAGTAAGAGGTTATTCAAAAGATCCTAATGGATTACATGCAGAGTTTGATGTTTATGCAGAAGACATTCCAAAACAAGTTTCAAAACATATCACTTTAAAAAATAAAGAAAAAGCATTAGAAAATGCAGAAAAAATTCTCGGCAGAATAAAAGAAATTTTTGCCATTGTTACAATATCTCCAAACACTGTAGGACTTGAACAAAAGAAACCCTACATCTTTGAGGCAGCAGTAAAAGGTGGAGATGTTCAAAAACAATTTACTTTTGTTAAAGACTTGTTAGGAAAAGAAGTAAAAATTGATCAAGTTTTTGAAACTGGTTCTGGTGTTGATGTTGCAGCCATAACAAAAGGAAAAGGATGGCAGGGAGTAATCACTAGAATGGGGGTAAAAAGAAAACAGCACAAATCAAGAAAAAGTGTAAGAGAAGTTGGTTCACTTGGTCCAATTTCACCACAAAACGTCATGTATACTGTACCAAGAGCAGGTCAAATGGGCTTTCATCAAAGAGTTGAATATAACAAAAGAATAATGATAATGAGTAATTCTGACAGTGAGGATTTTAAAATAAATCCAGAAGGGGGCTTCAAACATTTTGGTTTAGTAAAAGGAGATTATGTTATTTTGAAAGGTTCTGTTCCAGGAACATATAGAAGATTAATCAAATTAAGATCACAGATTAGAAACATTCCATCAAAAATTAACAAACCAAATATTTTGGAGGTAGTTATTTAATGAAAGCCATCACATTATCTACAAGTGGTTCAAAGGAAGGGGAAGTAGAACTACCAATTGTGTTCTCTACACCATTTAGAAAAGATCTAATTCACAAAGTCTACACTAATCTAAACACTCATCAATTTCAAAGACAAGGAACACATCCAACTGCTGGAATGGATAACTCTGCAGATTCACTTAATCCCCCAACAGGTCATGGACAAGCAAGAATTGCCAGGATGAAAGGTGGTGGCGGTGGACGTCAAGGTGAAGCGGGCGAAGTTGCTTCAATTAGAGGAGGAAGGCAAGCACATCCACCAAATGTTGACAAAGTCATACATAAGAAAGTCAACAAAAAGGAAAAAAAACTCGCATTATGTTCAGCAATTGCAGCAACTGCCTCAAAAAAACTAGTTGAATCAAGAGGTCATAGAGTTGAGAAAATAGAATCATTTCCAATTATTGTTTCAGATGAAATAGAATCAATTTCTAATGCAAAAGATATGGTCAAATTACTTGATGCACTCAATCTTAATCAAGACATTGACAGATTAAAATCAAGAAAAGCAAGAACGGGTAAATCTGCTTTAAGAGGAAGGAGAAAAAAAATTGGACGAAGTATTCTTTTTGTCACAAAGTCTTCAAAAGAACTCGAAAAAGCATGTGGCTCATTTCTGGGGGTTGAAGTAAGATCTGTTAAAGACCTAAGCGTTTTAGATTTGGCTCCAGGTTCAGACCCAATTAGACTAACTGTTTATTCAAAAGCTGCATTAGATGAAATTTCAAAAATCAAATCCCCACATTTGGAGCTAATGGTGAAAATTAAATGAATGTTGAGCAAGCAATGCGAATTGTACTCAAACCATATGTTACAGAAAAAACATTTGCCATGGTTGAAAACGAAAGCAAAGTGTGCTTTATTGTTGAAAGATCAGCTAGTAAACCACAGATTGTTGAAGCAGTCAAAATACTCTACAATGAAAAACCAACAGACGTCAACACCGCTAGAACAGTTTATGGAAAAAAGGCATTTGTAAAATTTGAAACAACAGCAAAGGCTAGAGATTTGGCTACAAAAATAGGAATGCTTTAAGTATGGTTCAAAAATCCCAGCTGATTACGCTAAAGGAGATAGAAATTGGTTAAGAAATTCGACTATCGTGGAGTTCCACTTTCGGAATTAGAGAACATACAATTGGATAAATTATTCCAAATGTTTCCAGCTAGACAAAGAAGATCCTTAACAAGAGGAATCACAGACGCTAAACGAAAATTAATTGAAGAGATAAAGGCTACAAAAGCTGGCAAGGCAAAAAATCCAATTAGAACGCATCTAAGAGATTTGATAATTTTACCCTATATGGTAGGAGTCACAATTAACGTATATTCAGGTAAAGAGTTCACCCCAATTACAATAACTGTAGAAATGATAGGACGTTATCTTGGCGAATATGTAATTACAAACAAACGAGTTCAGCACGGTGCACCTGGTGTAGGCGCATCTCGTTCAAGTCTTTATGTGCCACTAAAGTGATTGATATGGGAAAATTTGGGTACGCATTTCAAAATTATGATACAACAAGACACGTTCGTGCATCAATGAGAGAAAAGCAAATCTCACACAAACATGCACGAGAAATTGCAGTTCAAATCAAAGGCCTATCAATTGAAAAGGCAAGAGATTATTTGCATAGTGTTGTAAACAAACAACGCGCAGTTCCATTTAGAAGATACAAGAACCAAGTTGGGCATAGATCTGACCCAGGTGTCATGTCTGGCCGTTATCCTGAAAAATCTGCAACTGAATTTATCAAACTACTTGATAATTTAGAATCAAATGCAGAATACAAAGGCATGGACTTGGATAGATTAAAAATTGTTAATGCAACTGTTCACAAAGGCGTTATGATTAAACGATTTATTCCCCGTGCCATGGGACGTGCAACACCACAGAATAATGTCCTGACACATGTGGAGCTAGTGGCTCAGGAGATCTAAAAATGTCAGCTGTGAAAAACGTAATCAAAGACAATTATAACATGATGCTTCTCAGAGATTTTCTTAGAGAAAGAATCAAAGACGCTGGTTTTTCACATGCTGAAATCTCAAAAACACCAACTGGAACTAGAGTTGCATTACATGTTACTCGACCAGGCATAGTTATTGGAAGAAAAGGAGTCGGAATAAGAGAACTTACTGAGAAACTAAACACTGAATTTGGATTAAAGAATCCGCAAATCTCAGTCATTGAAATTCCAAAGCCAGAACTTTCACCAAATGTCATGTGTAACAGAATGGCTTCGCACATTGAGCGTGGAACAGCGTTTAGACGAGCTACAATGTGGACTATGCAACAAATTATGGACAGTGGTGCGATGGGAGTACAAATTACAATTTCAGGCAAATTAAGAGGTGATCGTTCTGCATTTGAAAAACACACCGCAGGAATTTTACCTCGTGCTGGTCATCATGCAGATGTTATTGTTGATGAAGACATAGCGCATGTTAGAACACCAATGGGATTAATTGGAATTAGAATTAGAATTGCAATAAAAGAAAAAGTCATTCCAGAATTTGAATTAAAGAAAGACGAGTCAAAGGAAGAAACTGTTGAAGAAAAGAAGCCAGAAACTGTTGAAGAAAAGAAGCCAGAAACTGTTGAAGAAAAGAAGCCAGAAACTGTTGAAGAAAAGAAGCCAGAAACTGTTGAAGAAAAGAAGCCAGAAACTGAATCAGAACAAATCATAATTGAAGAAGAAAAGATGAAAGATCTTGAGACATTAGAAGAAGAAGAGGAGAAAATGAAGTAATGGCCAGAATCAAAATGAAAACAGTGAGAGAGCTAAATAAAAAAGATCTTAAAGATAGACTACAACAAGCACGAAATGATCTTGGCAGATTAAAAACAGATGGTGCTAAAGGAACTTTAAGAAAAGAAAGCGGAAAGATGAAGCCACTAAAACGAGACATTGCAAGAATTCTGACTAGATTAACCGAGATGAAAAAACAATGATTACTGCAGAAAATATTGCCTCACATGAATTTATTGGATTAAAAACTGAGATTGTTGATTCTTCAAATGAAGAAATCTTAGGATTAAAGGGAACTATTGTGGATGAGACAAAATCAATGTTTGTCATAGAGACATCAACAGGTTTCAAAAAAATTCCAAAGGCACACAACAAATGGAAATTCTCTATACAAAATCAAGATGTTATTTTGTTTGGAGAATCATTGTGTAAAAGACCAGCAGATAGAGTGAGGATGAATCTATGACAAAAAATATCGGCCTTAAAGTTAAAGCACCAAAAAAAGAATGTGATGATGCGCATTGCCCATTCCATGGAAAACTTTCGGTTAGAGGAAAGCTATTCGATGGAAAGATTTCAAGCACAAAAGCCAAACAAACTATTACACTTCAGAAAGAAACCCCAATTTATTTCAGTAAATTTAGACGATATGCACGAGCAAAAAGCACAATTCATGCTCATTTGCCTGCATGTATAGAAGTACAAGAGGGGGATCGTGTTATTGCAGCTGAATGCAGACCAATATCAAAATCGGTGTCCTACGTAGTTGTGGAGGTTAGAAAGTAATGTCGCAGGGACGAAGTAGAGGAAAAGCAAAGGGCGTAGAAGAATTTAGACCATATATTACAAGAGCATTGCCAGTTGGTGCGCAAATTAATTGTGCAGATAACACTGGTGCAAAAATTTTAGAAATTATAATGGTTCAAAAAATAAAAACCAGAGTTTCAAGATTGCCAGCAGCTGCTGTTGGAGATTATGTTAACGTTGTAGTAAAGAAAGGACCTGCTGAATTAAGAAAGCAAATTCATGGTGCAGTAATTATTCGTCAAAAATATCCTATCCGAAGACTAAACGGAGTTAGAGTTGCCTTTGAAGACAATGCTGCAGTTCTTGCAACACCAGAAGGAGAGATTAAAGGAACTGACATTAAAGGACCAGTTGCTGCAGAGGCTTCAGAAAAATGGCCAAGATTAGCAAACTTGGCATCAATGGTAGTATAAAATGAAACCAACTAAAGTTAGAAATTATCAAATTTATCGTGCAACATACACTACAAGAAGTAAACAGCTTGGCAGTCATTTATCAAAAGATCTTCAGAAAAAATATGGAAAAAGATCAATTAGAATTACTTTAGGAGATACAGTCAAAGTTATACGTGGTGAATATCGTGGTGTTGATGGAAAAGTTTCAAAAATTGAAATGGTAGGAAGCAGTATTGCAATTGAAGGAATTAAAAAAGAAAAATCACGAGGCGAGAAATTTGATATTTTAATTCCAGCTTCTAATGTTGTTGTAACTGGTCTAAACCTAGATGATCATTGGAGAAAAACAAAACTTCAAGGAAAGAAACCAAAGACCACTCCAAAGGAAGTAAAACCAGAAGAGTCAAAAAAAGTAAAACCAGAAGAACTAAAAGAAGAAAAATCAAAACAGGTACCAGCTAAAGAGGAAGTGAGCAAAAAAGAGACTAAATCAGCTAAAAAATCTGAAAAACCAAAGGAATCCAAGCCTGAAAAAAAGGCCAAAACAAAGCCTAGAAAAAAGGAAAAGGAGGCTAAAGAGTAAAATTGGTTAGTATAGCAGGAAGCAAAAAACTGAAGCGACAGATGGCGCCCTTGTTCTGGGGAATTACTAGAAAGAGCAAAAGGTTTGTCATAACTGTAAGACCTGGCTCTCATCCAAAGAACAATTCCATTCCAACTGCAGTTTTTTTACGGGATACATTAAAAATTGTGACTACACTTAGGGAAGCAAAATCTGTAATTTATGGAGGAAAAGTTTCTGTTGATGGGGTTAAACGAAAATCATTACACCATTCTATTGGTTTGATGGATGTTGTAGAACTTGAAAATGTTCCAGATGTTTATCGACTTGTTCCACAAGATGGCCAGGTTTTAAAACCATTAAAAATTGATCAATCAGAAAAGACAAAAAAACTATCTAAAGTAACTAGTAAGACTTCGATTAAAGATGGAAAAACACAACTTGGTTTTCATGATGGGCGTTCTATAATCTCAGATACAGCTATAAATGTTGGAGATTCCTGTTTGATAGAAATTCCAAAACAAAAAATTCTTGATGTTGTAAAATTAGAACAAGGATGTCAAGCAATTATAATTCGTGGAGTAAACGCAGGTCAAATTGGTACTGTAGATAAAATTGAGGAAGGAACATTTAGTCTTCCTCGACGAGTATTACTTGCATTTGGTGAAAGAAAGATTCAGATTCCAACAGATATGATAATGGTAGTGGGAAAAAACAAACCCGTTATTCAAGTAAGGTGATTTAATGACGCAAGAAGTACAGTCTGTTATGAAAAAAATTTCTCTTGATAAAATTGTACTAAACATGGGAGTCGGAGAATCCGGTGAAGCAATTGAAGTTGCAAAAAAAGCACTAAAACAAATTTCTGGAAAGAAATCTTGTGCCCGTGATGCAAAAGCAACGCAAAGAGATTGGGGAGTTAGAAAAGGCGAACCAATAGGGGTTTCTGTGACAGTTAGAGGAAACGATGCAAAAGAACTTCTAAAGCGACTTTTGGAAGCTAAAGGAAATGAAGTTAATGGAAGCTCTTTTGATGATTTTGGAAACTATTCGTTTGGAATAAAGGAGCATATCGATATTCCTGGAGTGAAATATGACCCAAAAATTGGCATTTTAGGACTAGGAGCTTCTGTAGTACTAACAAGGCCAGGTTACAACATTAGATTTAGAAGCAAACACAAAGCAAGTATTGGAAAAGCACATACAATTTCAAAAAAGGAAGCACAGGATTTTCTGGTGAAAGAATATGGAATCAAAGTGGTATAATGAAAGACAGATCATACGAATTTACTGGAAGAAAAAAACACGATTTTGGTCGGGGATCAAGATGGTGCAAACGATGTGGAGATTATACAGCTGTAATTCAAAAATACAATTTAATGATATGTAGAAGATGTTTCAGAGAAGTAGCAGGATCATTGGGGTTCAAAAAATTTAGGTGATAAAAGATGCCAGCAACTAATGTTTTAGCAAATTTGTTTGTGACACTATACAATAATGAAGCAAGAAGAAAAAACGAATGCATAGTTTTACCAACATCAAAACTTGGAGTTGAAGTTCTAAAAACACTTCAAAAAGATGGGTACATTGGTGAATTTGAACGAATTGAGGATAAAAGAGGTGGAAAATTCAAAATAAAACTATTAGCAAAAATTACAAAATGTGGTGCAATTTCACCAAGATTCAAAGTAAAGAAAACAGAATATCAAAATTGGGAACAGCAATACTTGCCATCATATATGAGGGGAATGTTGCTTGTTACTACAAATCAAGGAGTGATGTCACATCATGATGCAGTAAATAAAGGAATTGGAGGATTGTTGATAGGATATGTCTACTAAGCAACTTGAAAAATTTGAAACAACAGTAGAT
>JADFGC010000083.1:0-2552 GCA_022567895.1 Nitrososphaerota archaeon | reverse complement strand
TTCTTTTCCAAAAAAATATAATCAAAGTTTAAGAAAACATGAAAATTTCTTTTTGATTGGAAATCCTTCTCTTGTATCACTAAATGGGGTAAAGGTGTTAATTTATCACGGTCAAAGCATTGATGATATTGTTAAAACAACACCCGGTCTAAGCTATGATGATCCAACCAAAGTTATGCGGCAGTTGCTAAAGTCAAGACATCTTAGTCCAATTTATGGAAGTCAGACTCCAATCGCCCCAGAAACTGAAGATATGATGGTAATTGATGAGATTCCAGATATTTTTCATGTTGGTCATGTTCATGTTGTAGGTTTTGATATGTATCGAGGGGTTTTGTTGATAAATTCTGGAACTTGGCAAAAACAAACTCCGTTTCAAGCAAGTGTTGGACTTTCACCAACTCCTGGTTTAGCTGTGTTAGTAAATTTGAAAACCTTCAAAGTTTACTATCGTGATTTCAAAACTGAAAATTAGACTATATCTTCCAATGTTAGATCTTTTCTAAAAGTACCCTTTACCGTTTCAGGAGAAATGGTGAGTTTGAATTTTTTGGTTCTTCCATGAATTCCTTGGTGTATGATTCTACCTGAAATTATTCCAGATAGTTCAATTTCGCTTAGCATTTGAGTCACTCGTCTTTGAGTAAGTTCCTTCTGTCTAACAGTTTTACAGAGGTTTTTGTATGCACTAAAAATTTCTCCAGTTGATGAGCCACCAGCTTTCATCACAGCCAAAATAATCAGTTTTTCATGAAGTGGGTATGATTCTAAAGCTATAGTTTCCTTATCCTCTTCCATTTTTAGAGATGCGCTTCTGATGTGCTCCTCTGTGATCTTTTCTTGTTGTTCTCTTTCAGCAATTTCTCCAGCTACGCGCAACAAAGCTATTGCTCGTCTTGCATCACCGTGTTCTCGGCCAGCCATAGCTGCACAGAGATTTAGAGCTGGGCCTTCAACTGCTCCCTCAATAAAGGCAGATGAAATTCTATCTTCTAGAATTTTGTGGATTTGGTCTACAGTATAGTTTGTAAATACAATTTCCTCTTCTCCAAGGCTGCTGATTACTCGTGGGTCAAGTCTTTCTTTGAAGGTAAGATCGTTTGAAATTCCAATTAGTGTTAGAGAGCCATTTTTGAGTCTCTCATTAGAACGGGTTAATTGGTATAGAATATCATTTCCTGTTTTTGAGACTAGGTGAACTAGAAAGTCAATCTCATCTATAACAAAAACTGTGTTTAGTGATTTTTCATCAATTATTCGAAGTAGCCTTTTGAAGACTTCGCTAATTGACAGGCCTGTGGTTGGGAGTTCTTTTTCTGAGAGTCCTAATTGCCTTCCAAAACTAACAAGTAAGCCGTAAAGGGTAGTTTCTTCCTTGGAGTTTGTATAAACTAGTTTTATTGGAAAATTGCTTTTTTCTACTCTCTTTTGAATTTTTGATAAGACTCTTCTAACAACTAGGGTTTTGCCAGTACCTGGCTTTCCATATACAAGTAGGTTTGATGGTCTAAAGTGTTTGAGAATTGGTATGAGAGATTGGGTTACCTTTTCTTGCTCCAAATCACGGTGATAAATTATGGTTGGGATGAATGAATGATGAAGTATAGTTCTATTTTTAATGATTGATTTGCCAGTTACTGCAGCCTCTAACAACTTCTCAATTGGGTCTATGGTGGTTACGCTCATTTTTCAGGATCTGTAGGATCTGCCCTTTCCACTTCAATGGATCCTGTCAACTTTTTTCACAAGGCGGATCGTTTGTGTTTACACCGATCTATTCTCGTTCATTGACTCACACACCTTTGTTTCTACTCATTTTAGGAAATTCATAATAGTAATTGTATGTCGTTAAGTTGTTTTGTGTTATGAAAAAAAAACTAAAAACAAAACAGTGGAAAGATAGGTGTGTGGGTTTAGGTTTGATAACAATCTGTTAACCAATTGTTAAGGAAGATTAAAAAAACCTAATCTTGACCCTGGAATTTCCACTCCAAGCGTGAAGATTGCTGTTAACATTGTTAATAATAAAAAATCAACCCCTACCTTTCCACTCCAGGCATGAAAGCCCACCAAATAATAAAAAAAATTTCATGAAGTTTGTTAACATAGAAAAACCATCTAGGCGTGGGCCAGGCAGTCAATGTTAACAAATCATTTAGTTAACAATTATCACAAGATCATTTCAAGTGTTAACCACAGATCCTGAATTTCACAATGGCTAGGAAGAGAATCCGAATTGATATGGAGGATACCGACGGAACAAAATATGACATCAAATTAGAGGGTAATGTAACGAGGGATAAAATCCTCAAAATATTCGAAATGATGGACTTGATGAATATCGAGCAAGGCCCCGAAGCACCAAACCTGGATTCAGTAGGAGCAAAGATATGGAATATTGTGGATAAGCACTTTCCAATAGGGAAATTCACCTCAACTGAGATTCTTGAAAAATATGAAGACGAATATGATGAGCCTATAAAACTAAGTGTGATCTCTACATACCTGTCAAGATTTGCCTCAAAAGGTAGGGTAGAACGCTCAAAAACTGG
>JADFGC010000048.1:0-9587 GCA_022567895.1 Nitrososphaerota archaeon | reverse complement strand
ATGCAAAGAAATCGACATGAACAAAACTGTAGATGAGGTAATTGATTCTATGAAAAACGAAGACTTTGATAGATTTACAAGGGCAGTTATTGATTCTGTTCACAAAAAGCAAGGATACGATGGGCAGGCTCCAGCTCAGATGGCTTGATGACATCTAGAAACTGTTTCTGGAATCAACTGTATAACATGGAATTACTCGAGTTCATTAACATATGATATGAACTGAATAAAATTATTGATGATCTTTTTTCTATGTTTTACATTTAAGACGTAGCCACAGTAAGCATCTTAATGGGAAAAAAGTCCTTTTGGTGCAAAATTGGGTTTCATGATATGTGTGCAAAAAGTTGTCAGTGTTCTTGTCACGATCGGCAAAAATTATCTGGTGGGTTTTAAGGAGAAAATTTCATTAAAATTCATTTCATACGAACTGTCAAAGATCCAATTTATCTAAAATGAAGTACATATTATTCATATGAGTAAGCCAGCTCAAGAACAAAAAGACATCTTTTCAGTATGTAAAAAAAACGTTGACAAATTTTTCAGCGAAATTGAAAAATCAACACCAAGATATCAACAATCAGTACAAAAACAACAGCAAGATTACCTTAACGCATGGAAAAGCGTAATAAATTCAGCCATCTCTTTGGAACAAGAATATGCCACCAAAGCAGGTTTTAACGTTGATGTACCCGAAGCAACCCTAAGTGCTATTCGTGAACTTACCCAACAGGCCATCAAAGCATATGAAGCTCAAAATAAGGTTGTAATGGATACAGCTGAGGCAACAAAACAAGCCTTCAATGCATTCAATGAGAATACAAAATCGTTTGCTTCACTGAACAGAAATATAATGGGATTTCTGATGTCAGCGATACAACAGAAATAAAAAACCTAACGAAAACCCATTTCTTTCCTTTTTTTTAATTAACTTTTGATACGAATTATTAACAGTTCGTATCAAATGTTAATCAGACTTAGTGAATTTACCTCTAATCTTGACAATGATCATAGCTGGTGCTACAAAATACATTCCAATATTCATTAGAATAATTCCAATTCCAAAACCTAACATTTCAGATTCTGAATCAATGTCAACGTAATTTAGAATTGAAAGAGATGCAAGTAATGGAGTAATTGTGAGCCTTACAGTTTCCTTAAACATTGGATTTTGTCTTTCCCAGTCAGCTATTGTTGGAGAGAAAGAGTAGTAGAATTGATTAAATGATTCCATGAATGCAGAGCCAGAATTGGTTTGGAGTAAAGTATTATCTCGTAGTTCTCGTAACTGTTGAACTTGTGGGGCTAACTCTGAACCAAAGGTAGCCGTAGCGATTAGACACCCACCTCCTCCAGGACCAGTACTAAAACTGGAAACACAGTTACCATTTATGATTATTTCTCCAAGTTGTGCTTCTATTGATTTCTGGGCCATAATTTTTTGATTCTGAATTGCTACAATTTTCAAGTAACCCTCGTCTGTCATTTTTTGAAATCTTGCACCGAAAACTCCCTCACGTATTATGGAGGATTCACATCCAAAAATGATACTTTTATCACGTTCACCAACTATTTCGGTATAATCAAAACCCGAAGCCTGAAGTGCACCTGACCATTTTGTGTCAGAAAATATCAACAGTTTTGCTTTACCTTCAGGTATTTCTGATCCTAATTCTGCTGTTATCTTTTTTTCTATTTGTTGTTGTGGTTGAATCGTTGGTGCAGTGGTTACTTCTTGGGAAAAAACCTGTGTTCCAATTATTGTTATTTCAGAGTTAAATCCTCCAAATGGAATGATAAGTGTTCTATCAGATGATGTTATGGTTTCGTCAAAGAATATTGTTTCTAAATTATCCATAAGGACGATAAAATCACTATCCACAGAACCAATTTTTGCATCGATCAAATCTCTTGGTAATGTTATGGTTAATTCTCCATTGGTTCTTGCTTTTATCGAAATTATTAGGGATCCAGTTTCGGGGTCTATCTCAAAACCTAAAACTTCTCCGCGACGTATAGAATAATTAGGTTCCTCAAACTGTTGTGCAAATGCAGGGGAGGTAAATGTCCCTACCATTACCAAAAACAATGTAATTACTATAACCTTTACGCTCATTGATAGTGGTTGCATCACAGGAGATAGATAAACTCGATCATCTACTTTTATTCAATTTCCAGAAATAATGAATTCGAAGATTTTGAAATAGTTCAGAATCGCATTTGATACAAACTGCTGACTAAATCCAGCTTTGGGTTATACCCATCTGGATAATCTTAAGTAATTTGTAATGACAGTTTAATCATGCTTTTCATAGCTTTAATCAAATTCAAAAAAAGGGCAAGAGATGTTGTTGAAATTGGTAAAAGTGTAATGCAAAACCTACCTGAAGGAGTAAAGATCATCAGTACTTACTGGACACTTGGAGAGTATGATGCAGTTTGGATATATGAAGCTCCAAATGAAAAGGTAGCAGTAAAGCTTGGAATCGAGGCAGGTGAGGCAATGCAAACACAAACGCTTGTTGCTATTCCAAGAGATGAAGCAATGAAGTTGTTAGAGTAAACAGAATCAAATTGCCTCTAAAATTAGCTAGATATTGACTTCTTAATTGCATCTCTGAGCTCGTTTCTGTGCATTTCAATTATTCCTCTTATTTCAAATGAATCTACATAACCACCTGCAGAAGCTCTGGTGGCCTTTAGTAAGTAATGAAGAGATCCCTCCTCGATTTTTCCTACGTAAAATCCATACAAAAAATCAAGTTCATTCTCACATTTCCAAATCTGTTTTGTTTTCAAAAAGGATTGTTTAATTTCAATTGGTACCTCTTGAATCCTACGTTTGATATAATTCTCCAAAGATTTCTGAATGGAGGAATTGCTTATCATCATTGTTATTTTGTGATGCTATTATTTTACATTTGATACGAACTGTCGATGAGATTCTTTTTATATTTTGAGAGCTATTAGCATTACATGTGTAACGAAATCGAATATGCAATGATATTAGAACTCTTACAAAAAAAACAGAAAGAACAAAAAAAGATTGAAAAACCAATAGAAATTCTTGTAAAGTAAACAGAAAAAATTTGATTATTTCTATTTTAAAAAAAAAGAAATTGAAATCTAACTCAAGGTTATCTATGGTTAAAGAGTTTTTTAGCTCAAATTCTGAATTTATGAAATTGTATAGACAAAGACCTGAAGGTTACACCCAAAGAATGAAATCTATTCTTGATAATCATGAGAAAATTTTTTCAGGATTGTCCGAACTAATTAAAAGTACATGAATTTGGGGAGTATTGATAATTGTCTGATTTTGATTACATAGATTTAGAAATTTTATACCGAGCTAAAAAATCAAAAAATGGTATTAAACCAGAAAACATCAGCAAGCCAGACGTTTTCACACCAGGAATATGGGAGCTTGCAGACAAGTTCGCTACGCTACAAGAAAGAAACCTTCTTTCCAAAAATGAGGAAGGTTTATTCAAAATAACAAAAGCTGGAATCAATACTTTCTGGAATATTGAATCTCCTTTATGGATGAATTTACTGAAATTATTACGTATAAAACCCCTAATAGATACCGAATGCGCAATGTATCTTGATGAGCCAATACCTGGTGTACAACAAGCGCTTGAAATGATTAGAAAAAAGGGGTACATCATAATGTCGCCTTTAAGAAAAGAAAAAAAACTACTCAAAATGTATGAGATTTTGTCAGAAGGTATTGAACAGCTAAAAACTGCTAGTGGACATAATTCGCTAATTGCCAATCCTGGTGACAAGTTAATCGTTGAGTTTGAGGGCGGTGAAGGTATACTTTATGAAATAATTGATGATCTAGTAAACCCACTAAAAATGATCAAGACGTTATCGAAGGAACAGGTAAACGAATACAGGTAATTTAATCAGAAGAAAACAATGATACTAGTTAACGAACCGTTTCATAAGCTATAAGAAATTCTTAATTTTTCACGCCTAAAACTAGTAAGGGTGCCGACCTTTTTCTATCGTTCACTTTCCCGGTGTTGATCATTTTGTACTAATCACTTAAACAAGAAAGTAAAAACCTTCTTCAATCCTGACAATTTCTCATCTGAATTCATAGATATTGTTGGCGTCGGTTTCTCAACAAAAATTCCCTGTGGCCTATACAATAACACCGCAAGCAAAATTATTCCAAGTAACAAAAAGTCAAGCCAAACAACATCAAATGGAACAAAACCTTGCAATGAATCCTTGAAAAAAATGATAAACTTACGTAATGTCACAAATAGTAGTGTACCAATTATCACGCCCTTATTGTTTGCCAACCCTCCAATGAGGATCATAAGAAATGGCCAAAACGTCCAGCTAGCTCTATCGTACGCAAATGCAATGGTTCCGCCAACATAAAATGCGTATAAAGCTCCTCCAATTGCTGCAAGAGCAGCAGATACCATGATTATTTTAATTCTAATCTGAGTAGCGTTTTTCCCAAGAGATTCAGCAGCTACTTCATTATCTCGAACAGCTCGAAGCATTCTGCCAAGTGGAGATCTAATCAGTTTTTCACTGTAAAGAAAAACAACTATTGCAATTAGAACTAGTCCAACTGTAGCCATTGGGAATCGAAGTTCATTTGGAAGAAAAGCTAATGGGTCTGGTACTTGAACTCCAAGCGTTCCACCAACTAATGGATTAAAATTATTTCCAATTATTCTGATACTTTCACCAAAAGCTAACAGTGTAATTGCCAAATAGTCTCCTCGTAGTCGTATGGCAGGATACGATGTGAGTAACCCTAGTCCTCCACCAACTCCAGCAGCAATACCTAATGTCAAAAAGAAAACTGCAAAACCTATTCCTGTATTATCAACTAGCCAGACATTAATCTGCGATACAATGGCAAGATTATTTTCAATATAATCTCCCTCTATTCCAGCAATATTGGCAAAAATTCTACCTGGAATTGATGCTGCAACAAATGCTCCAGCACCTACTGCAAACACTTTTCCAAAGTTTGGAATTCCAGTATATCCGAATTCTAGATTCAAGCTAAGATTGACTATAACATAGATTGCAAAGATTGCAAGCAAGTCTACCAAAAAGATTGTTTCAGCTTCTAGAACCATGTCTCCTCAACTTTGACCAGTTTATGCCCGCTAATCCGCGTGGTGCCAACAATAATGTTACAACAATGAATACGAGTGGAATAAGTGGTCTATATGCAATTAACCAGGAACCAAGTTCTCCTGCTAAAAATCGAGTTCCTAAAACCTCAGTTAGCCCAACAAGTAAACCTCCAGCAATTGCACCATAAATGCTAAGAAAACCTCCAACAATACTTGCTGCAAAAATACTTGGTATTAGCTGCGGACCAAGGTTAGGATCCCCTTGAAACCATAATGACATCAAAGCACCAGCTATTCCTGCAAGACCTCCTCCAAACAACCACGACACGCCATAAACTAGTTTCACATTAATCCCAACTGTACCAGACAAGTCAGGGTTTTCAGTTACAGCTCTCATTGCAATACCAAATTTTGTTTTCCTTAACATAATGTGCAGCGTTATAGCTAAAATAATAACGACAGCAGGTGCTACAAAGACAATCAACGGCAACCCCATAAACTCTGCATCGTAGCTGCGTAGTGTAAATTCTCTAGATGTAACTTGGAATGTCTTTACAATATAATCTGCAGTAATGTTTAGTATTGCAATCATAATCAAATCAAATGCTAACGTAGCAACCATCTGAATTGCTTGTGATGCGCCTTTGCGAATCAACGGTTTTAAAATAAAAGTATACAGTGCAACAGCCACTACTCCAGATATTGCAAATGCAATTGGAATAGCAAAGTAAGGACTAGTCTCCCATACTCGAGAAGTAATTAATGCAATATACACACCAATTGTTGCAAATGATGCGTGAGCAAAGTTTGGAACTCTAGTTGTAAGATAGGTAAGCGTAAGACCAATACTGAGAAGTGCTAAAAGGCTCGCAAAAATAACAGCATCAGAAAATATAGGATCAATGGCCAAATCAGTCATTTTTCAATACAGAAAACCCTTAATTTCTTTACGCCTTTGTGCTTTTGATGAGTATTCTATCGATTCAGGGAGTTAGCAAACAATTTGGTGGTTTTACGGTCTTGGATGGGGTTGATATGGAACTAGAAAAAGGCAAACTGTACCAGCTAATTGGTCCTAATGGAAGTGGGAAGACAACTCTGATCAATGTAGTTTCAGGTCTTCTAAAACCAGATGATGGGAGAATTACTTTTGATGGAAATGATATTACAAAAAAAGGGTTACTTGAAACCTATAAGACTGGTCTAGTTAGAACTTTTCAGCTACCGCAACCATTTACAAAACTTACAACCATGGAGAATTTTTTGATATCAAGCAGTGGAAATTCAGGAGAATCATTTCTTTTGGCTCCATTAAAATCCCGATGGTCAAAAGATGAGAAAAGAATCATGGAAGATTCACTTGAGATGCTTGATATGGTTAACCTTCTGCAACAAAAGGATATAGAAAGCCAGAATCTTAGTGGTGGGCAGTTAAAGCTACTCGAATTAGGCAGGGCAATGATGTCTGGGGCCAAAATGATTTTGATGGATGAACCAATTGCTGGTGTAAATCCAACTTTGGCACATGACATATTTGATAAAATTCACAAGATTTGCAACAAACAAAAAATTACTTTTCTAATTGTTGAGCATAGATTAGACATTGCACTGCAATATGCAGATCATGTCTTTGTAATGAACAGGGGAAAAATAATTGCAGAAGGAAACTCTGATGACATCATTAAACACCCCAAGGTAATTGAATCATATTTGGGGGAATGAGTTGTCACAAAAAAGTATCAGCACTAAATCAATAATTCATGTGGATTCACTAAATTCTGGATATGCAAATAGTCATGTACTTTTTGGTGTAGATTTTGAGGCAAAAGAAAAAAAGATCACAGTAATAGTTGGACCAAACGGAAGTGGAAAAAGCACCTTGCTCAAAAGCATTTTTGGTCTGTGTGCTATCTATTCAGGAAAGATAACTTTTGGTGGCATTACAATCACAGGACTTGCACCACACCAAGTAGCAAGAAAAAAAATTGCATACTTGCCACAAGTAAATAACATCTTTTCTAATCTTACAATAAAGGAGAATCTTTCTATGGCTAGCTATACTTTAGATTCTAAACAAATTTCTCAGAGATTGCCTGAAATATTTGAAACATTTCCTGTTTTGAAAAAATATGAAAAGAAAAAAGCTGATACTCTAAGTGGTGGAGAAAGACAAATGCTTGCTATGGGCATGGCACTCATAAGACAACCAAAGGTAATGCTCTTTGATGAACCAACTGCAAGCCTTTCACCAAAGTTAGCAGACGAGGTTTTATCTAAAATTAAACAGATGCGAGATGAATTTGGAATTACTATAATTTTAGTAGAGCAAAACGTCAAAAGAGCACTAAATCTAGGTGATTTTGTTTATCTTTTTGCCAACGGAAAACAAGTATTCAAAGGAAAACCCAATGAGCTATTGGCACATCCAGAATTAAGTAAGCTATACTTGGGAATTAGCTAAAGTAGTGATACAGAGTCAGTTGTTTGGGTGTACTTGCCTAATAGTACCCATTCTCCGCCTCTGATGCCCCATACTTCGTAATCTGCTTGTGCTAAATCTCCAGCTTCATTGAGTTTTGTTGGACCAATTGCGCCGTAATAGTGCTCAGCAATATCAGGAATTACAGCTTTGATTGTACTGACATCAGTGCTTTGAGTCTGAAGCATTGCAAGTCCAATAATCCATACGGCATCGTATGATGAATGCACAAATGTGTTGGGTGTTCTTCCAAACTCTTCTGTTAGATGAGCTTGTACTCGTTCATAAATCGGATTTTTAGTTACTGCAACTTGTACTGTGGTAAATTGCACATTAGTTGAAAACTCTAAACCTATTGGATCATCAATTAGCCTGTGCTCTTTTGTGTTAGCTCCTGGCCCAAACCATCTCACATCATCTAAACCAGCATGTTCTGATGCTGATTGTGTAAATTGTAAAATTTCAGCAAAGCCTAAAAATAAAACAGCTACTTTATCTGCACCAAACTCATCTACATACCCTCGTACTTTTTCAGCTAACAATGATGTAGATGCAGAAAATTCTGGAGATTCAGGATTGTATCTAATCCCTTCATCTGTTTTTCCACCACGTTCAACAAATGAATCAATTGTTGCATCACTTAGGCCATCGCCCCAAGTGTCCGCTCTCCAGACAGGAACGATTACTTCAATTCCTTCATGTTGTATTAGCTTTGCAAGTGCAGTGCCTTGATTAGTGTCATCTGGAACTAGACGATAAACACTGTCATTTGGAATAGCAAGTGCAGGAGCTGATGAACAACAACTAACAAGTAACATGTTGTTAGAATCTGAATAGCCTTTGATGTTTCTAATATTAGAACTAGTTTCAGGACCAACTACAATACTGATTCCTTTTGCATTAAGTGAAGTTAGTTTTTCAAGTGCAATAACTGGACTGGTTGCAGAATCTTCTGAAACCATTTTGAGATTCCATCCAGCTCCGAGCTTTTCTAGATATTTGTTAAAATCAACCACTCCTAGCTTTGAGCCTTCCCAATTCTCTTCTCCATGAGTAGCTAAATCACCTGTAAGTGGAAGAATCAATCCAATCTTTACTTCTCCACTTAGTTGTGGATTCTGTTCCATAGTTTGTGTTGATGTTGTGGTATCTTCGGATGATTCAGGATTTCCAAGTCCAAATCCAATAACAAGACCAATAACAATTCCAATTATGATTCCAATTCCAATAGGTTTTCCACCTTTGCCCGAACTACTCATTTCTTATATATCCAACAAAACAATTTCTAGATTATAACTTTTTGAAATCATTTTGGGCGTCAACCCTTTTGAACCATTCACTTACCTGGCGATCTTTTTAATCAATTAATTAAAAATGAAGAAGGCTAAACAATTTTGGTATTCCATTCTTTAGACCATTTTCTTATGAAATAGAAATTAATTATTCCATATGTTGGATATTCAATTGCAATTCCTATGGAAAAAGCTTCAGACTCTGTTAATTCGAGCCCAATTAGTCCAATTGTAATGCCAAGAATTATTGAAATGACAACAACTATTCCAAATTCTAAAAGTATCAACAAAAGACCATTTCGTAATTTGTTTATTCTATAAAATGCCCAAATAGCTCCAAGCGGGATAAAAATCAACACCATTTGCCACAACAAACTAACTGGCTTTTTTTCTACCATCCCATTTGGTTAGAAGTAAAATTGAAAAAGTGTATGTTTTTCATATTGAACAACAAAATTTGGTATTAAATAATAGTAAATTGCTAAATGAAATTTTTATTCCTTAAAAAGTAAATTGCTATCCCTATACCAGAACTTAATACAATAATTGAGGTTAAACCAAACTCTGGCACAACTTGAGATGGAATTATTATCTCTAATTGTGAAGGGATTGTAACAGTTGTTTCTAGATCAGAACCTATTACAAGATTAGAAAATTCTTCCATCTGTTGAGGATTACCATGCATAGGAATAACGA
>JADFGC010000004.1:0-38130 GCA_022567895.1 Nitrososphaerota archaeon | reverse complement strand
TGGGACTGTGGAAACTAAGGATTGTGATGAGAAAGAGTGTAAAAATTGTGGTAAAAAAGGTATGGAATACCCACAAATGTTTGATGATCCTGAAAAATAAATGTCGTAATTAGGCATTTACTTAGATTGGTTTGATGAATTTTGACATTTATTTTTCGATATAATTTTTGAGATCTATAAAGTCTAATACACCGGTTCTTATAAGAAGATAAACTAATCAATTTTAGATATTATTATGGTTTTACAAACTTTCAACACAGGTAGCTGCGCACGCTGTGGAAAAAATTCGATGTTAACTGATAATGCAACTGGGGAAAGGTTTTGTGGAAAATGTGGCTATGTTATATCTGAGAAATTAAATGACGCTGGACCAGAATGGAGAACATTTCAAAACAATAGCGGAACGGATCCTACAAGAGCTGGCGCTCCAACGTCACTTGCAATGCACGACATGGGTCTTTCAACCATAATTGGTAAAGCAAACAAAGACTCTACTGGAAAACCACTTTCTGGAAGCATGAAAAGCTCTATTGAAAGATTAAGAACTTGGGATAGTAGAAGCCAAGTTCATGAACCAATTGATAGAAACTTTAGACAGGCATTTAGTGAACTCAGTAGATTAAAAGACAAACTTACAATTTCAGATTCTGTTCTGGAAAAGGCAGCTTATATTTACAGAAAAGCACTACAAAAAGGACTAGTACGTGGAAGATCAATTTCTGCGCTAATAGCAGCTTCCCTGTATGCTGCATGTAGAGATACTGAAACGCCTAGAACATTAAATGATATTGGGCAAGCAGCTAACATCAAAAGAAAAGACATTGCAAGATGTTACAGACTATTACACAGGGAACTAGACCTAAAGATGCCGGTGGTAAATTCAATTCAATGCATTTCAAGAATTGCAAGCAAAATAGGAATTTCAGAAAAAACAAGACGTAGTGCATCCCTAATCCTCAAAGAAGCGCATGAGAATCATGAATCTGCAGGAAAGGATCCAATGGGCCTAGCAGCAGCTGCATTGTACCTGTCATCTGTTAAAAATGGGGAGGACTTAACCCAACGTGATATTGCAGAGGCGGCAAATGTAACTGAGGTAACAATAAGAAACAGGTACAAAAGTCTAAAAACACCTCACAACATTTCTGTCTAAAACTCTATTACTACAATGATAAGGACAACTTGCATCACTATTTTCAAAAATAGATGGCGAATTAGGCCATTTGCTTAGATATAAGGCGAAAATTAAGTAACGAAATTAGGCATATTACTATAAAACGAAATCATTAACATTTGAAACTAACTGTTAACATTAAACGTCAAATGTTAACTTTCCCAACAAAACAACTTTCCGGTATAACGTGGATTAGTACGGATTTTTTACGAAGGAAAGTAGGTATTACCTTTTTATTGATAGAGTAAAAAGGCAAAGCACTAGGAATGAGATATGAAGTACATGTGCAGGACTTGTAAAAAAAAATGTGATGATATTCCAAAACATTTGATGACAGTACACAAATTTTCAAAATCAATTGTGGAATCCCAACTCAAAGCAAACCCAAATAGTTATGAAAATTCCTTTGAAAAATTAGAAGAATGACAGAAGAAGTAAAACCACAATACAAGCAAAATTTAGAGAACAAATTAAAGAAACTTAGGAAGCAAGAAAGGAACTCTCCTTAGAGTTAGGAACCTGCAATGAAAGTGAGAGTTGTCTGTAAGTATTGCAAGTCTGAAAAGAACGCAACTGTAATTTCTAGCGAGAGACACAGCGACGATTCTGGACAAGGAGGAATTGATGTTTGGATTGATTACACGGTTAGAATGCTACCACATCAATTTGGCAGAAAGTCTTGTACTGGCTCTGGAAAAACACAATATTTTACGGAGGAATGACTATGTTCGCCTTTGAGCGTCATAACGTTCGTTATAACAAATTCAATTTTACAAAATTCCAAAATCATTAAAATATCATCTTTTGTAACGTATCATAAATTGGCAAAAAAAGACTATCAAGGAATTTGTAATGCAATTGCAAAGATTAGCACATACATTAGATTTGTTGCAGTCATAAACAAAAAAGGCGAGCTCTTATCATTTTACAGACGTCATAGCTTAAGACCAATGCTTAATGCAAGGGATACAAAGTATCAGTTTTCACATATTGCGAAAAGAACCGATATGGAAGCATTTTTTGATAAGAGTCTTGGACCTGTTGAATTTGAATGGGAGGAAAGAAAAAAAATTCAGATTATTTCTTTTGCAATAAAGAAACATAGAGTTTGGGTTTCTATTGACAAAAAGGTAGTCAGGTCAGAAGTTTTGAGAATAGTTGATTCTTGTTTGCCGATTGTCAGACTCTATTCATAGAGCCAGCATTTTACATATCCTGAATCAGTTTTAAAATTTGGAGGATCCTTTTTGCATTTTTCCATTGCTTGAGGACATCTATCTATGAATCGACATTCAGGTTTTGGTTTTAGTAAACTAGGAGGATTTCCTTTGATGTATGTTGGTTTGTTTCCATGTAAAGTTGGAATTGACGCTAAAAGGCCTTGAGTGTAAGGATGCTTTGGATTTTTGAAAATTTCTTCTGATGTTCCAAATTCAACCATTTGACCACCATACATTATTCCAATCTTGTCTGCAATTTCTGAAATGATGGCAAGGTCGTGTGTGATTAACATGATGGACATTCCATCTTTTTTCAATTTTTTTAAAAGATTAACAATTTGAGCTTGAATTAATACATCAAGAGCTGTTGTGGGTTCATCGGCAATCACAAATTTTGGTTTTAAAATAAGGGCCAGCGATATAATCACTCTCTGTTTCATTCCACCACTTAGTTCATGGGGATATTTTTTCAAAACATCTTCACTAAGGTTTACAGATTTTACTGCATCAGCAATTACCTTTTCAAAATCACCTTCAAATTTGTGTTGTTTTAGAACTTCAATGAATTGTTCTTTTATTGTAAAAACTGGATCAAGTGAATTCATTGCTCCTTGAAAAACCATAGCAATCTTTTTCCAGCGAAAATTTTTGTCAAAGTCTTGTTCAGGTAGATCTAATATTGATTCATCATCAAAAATTATTTTTCCAGAGATTGTTTTTCCACCTTGTAGCATTCTAATAATTGATAATCCCAGAGTGCTTTTACCGCATGCACTTTCTCCTGCAATTCCTATTGCTTCGCCTGATTCAAGTGAAAAACTAACATCTTCTAAGGCATGAACATCACCTTTTGTAGTTTGGTATCTGGCGGACAAATTTTCCACATTAAAAAACGTCATCTGATATGTTAGATAATTCCATCATGATAAGATTTTATGTGTTGATATTTTCAAAAAACTGGAGTAAAAAATCATGAGTTTTGGTCGTTCACATAATATTGAGCAAGTCAATTCTGGCATGATTGGCCAAAAAGTGACCCTATGTGGCTGGGTAGAAGATCTACGAAAATTGGGCAAAATGACCTTCCTAACCATGCGTGATGTGACTGGAATTACCCAGATAATTGTAAAAGGAGAATTAAATGAAAAAATTGAAAATCTAAACAGACAAAGTGTGATTAGAATCAACGGTACAGTTCAAGAAACAAAAGCCAAAGATTATGATTTTGAGATAGGTGCTGAAGAAATCGAAGTTTTAGCAAAAGCAGTTCATCCATTGCCAATAGATCCTTTAGGAAGACTAGAAAGTAATATTGACATCAGATTAAATTCTAGGGCTCTCGATATGAGAACTCAAAAAACTGCATCAATTTTTAAGTTAAGACATTATGTTTTATCTTCCCTTCGAAAAACCTTAACTGAAAAAAAATTCATTGAGATCAATACTCCAAAAATTATTGGAAGTGCAAGTGAAGGAGGAGCAAATCTTTTTTCATTAGATTATTTTGGAAAAACTGCTTATCTTGCACAGAGTCCTCAACTTTACAAAGAGCAAATGACAATAGGATTAGAAAGAGTTTTTGAAATTGCCTCATTTTATAGAGCAGAGAAATCGCACACAGGACGACACCTAAGTGAATTTACTAGTGTAGATATTGAAGCAGCCTTTATGGATTATACTGATGTTATGGATGTTTTAGAGTCATTAGTTTTGGAAGTGTACAAATTTACATCAACTAATTGCAAAGAAGAGCTAAAAGCAATTGGTCATGAAATTAAAGTGCCATCATCACCTTTTGAACGGATAACTTATTCACAGGTATTAGATGAGCTAAAAGCTGCGGGGGAAAAACTAGAATTTGGAGACGACCTACTTGATTCTCATCTAAGAATTGTTGGAGAAAAACATCCAGGATTTTATTTTATTACTGATTGGCCATTAAAGCTAAAACCATTTTACATTCGCGAAAAAGGATGATCCAACTCTTTCAAAATCATTTGATCTTCAATTTGGATACTTGGAGCTTTCATCAGGTGGAACAAGATTACACGATCCTGAAATGCTAAAATCAAGATTAAAAGAACAAGGACTAGATCCTGCTCAATTTGTTGATCATTTACAAGCGTTTGATTGGGGAATGCCTCCTCATGCAGGGTGGGGGCTAGGATTAGAGCGCCTCATGATAACTCTTGTCGACATTGATAATGTCCGAGAGGTTGTTCTTTATCCTAGAGACCCTGAAAGGTTAAAGCCATAATTGGGAAAATCCACCTAGATTTGTTATCTTATAATATTTAATAATAAAATCTGTTATATATAACATATGTTTAACTGGGTGGAATGTGAGTGTGGTCATAATTTCTGGACAAAAAAAGAGATTCCACAATGCTGCAGATGCAAACAGAGGTTTCCAGCATACAACCATGTTTACACATGGTCCGGCCTAGAAAGAGAGAAAACAATAGAACTGCTTGAGAAAAGAATTCGAGAACAAAATGAAACTCTGGAAAATTTACTAACTGTTCTAGAAACATATCAATACAAAACTGATGAAATAATCAAGGAAATTCGAAATTCAATAAAATGAAATTGAAAAAAGGATAAATCCAAAAAAGCACAATTATTCTAGTGCATAGTTGTGAATTTTGTGGTTCTACATTAGCAGATAGAAAGTGTTACTTTTGTGAAAAGTATTGTTGCACAACTTGCATGACTGATGATCGTACTAGATGCAAACAGTGTTACATCCATAAAAGAAAACTTGGGATCAAAAAATTACTAAAACGAAATAAACTCGTTTTAGGTTTAATAGGATTTTTATGGTTTTATGCAGTTTTTCCTGGACCAATCTTTCCCGGAATTGACCCTAGCTATTTCTATACAACTTTGATTGCAGCCATTTTGATAATAATTCCGCTTTCACTAGCATTATTTTTCTGGTCACTTAATCCGCCTGCTTCAGATTTAAAAAAAGAAAAAGATTAGAGTCTATTTACAATTTCCTGAGTGAATTCTTTAGTGGTCTTATCTCCACCAATATCTTTTGTTCTAATACCAGCCTTTACTACATCATATACAGTAGATTCAATCTTGTGAGCTATCTCAAAACATTTTTTATCATCATGTTTTGTTCCAAGCCATTCTAGCATCATCTTTAATGATAAGATAAATGATGATGGATTTGCAATTTGTTTTCCAGCAATATCAAATGCTGCACCATGTACTGGTTCAAATAATGCAAAGTCATCTCCAATGTTTGCAGCTGGTGCCATTCCTAAACCTCCTACTACTTGTGCAGATTCATCTGAGAGGATGTCGCCAAACATATTGGTAGTAACTATAACATCAAATGATTCTGGTTGTCTAATGAGATTCATAGCGCATGCATCAACATACATTTCTTCAAAAGTAATGTCAGGATATTCTTTTACAACTGCCGCACATGATCTGGCAAATAAGCTATCCGATATTCGTATAACGTTAGATTTATGAACACAGGTTACCTTTTTTTCTAAGCCTCTTTGGATGGCTGTTTGGCATGCGTATTTTGCTATCCTTTTTGAAGCCTTCTCTGAAATAATTCGTATGGCTACAGCGGAATTTCCAATCTCAAACTCTTTTCCCACGTACAAATCTTCAGTGTTTTCTCTTACAATTACTAAATCAACATCATCTCGTAACGCATTCATGTTTGGATAAGATTTAGCTGGACGAATATTTGCAAAAAGATCAAGCTCCCGTCTAAGATAGACAATAACATCTGCAGCACTTTCACCAACTGGTGCCTTTAAGCAAGCATCTGATTTTTTTATTGACTCTAATGTTTCATCTGGTAATGCCTTTCCTGTTTTTTTGAGTGCGCCATCTCCAGCATCTAATTGATTAATTTCAAATTTTAAATCAAGTTTATCGTTAATTGTTTCTAAAACGCTAATTGCAGCTTCAGATATCTCTGGACCTATTCCATCTCCTTTGATTAAAGCAATGTTATACATTTCTCTTCACTCCTAAATTACGTGGGAATTTTTTAAATCTAGTTACCCACTTTCTTTTCTTTGAGTAGTTTTTTAAGCAAAATACGGTTTAGGCCATCAATTACAGCCTGAACGCTTGTGGTTACGATGTCTTCGCCAACAGATTTTGCAGTAGATTCATTTCCTTGAGCATCCTCAACTCTAATTGTTACCTCACAGAGTGCATTTGAACCACCAGAGATTGAAGCCAAAGCATATTCTTTTATTCGAACTTCAGAAATTTTTCCTGTGATTTTTTGGATTGCATTTAGTGATGCATCAACTGGACCAACACCATGATCTGTTGCGGAATGTTCTGTACCATCAATTCTCAACTTTACAAATGCATAAGGCATTGTTCCAATTCCAGTAGATACTGAAAATCCTGTAAGTTGCACCAATCTTTTGATTCCACGTTCTTTCATTACCTCACTAGCTATAGTTAACAACTCTACATCGGTAACTTGTTTTCCTTGATCACCAATACTTTTTACTTTATCAAGAATCTGTTTTGCTTGTTCTTCTCCTGGTTCTATTCCATATTCTTCAAGCATTGCATTCATACCATGAATTCCAGCATGTTTTCCAACTTTAAGCCATCTTTTTCTACCCACAAGTTCTGGGCTAATTGGTTCATAGGTTAATGGATTGCTTAACACGCCATGAGTATGAATTCCAGACTCGTGTCCAAATGCATTTTCGCCAACTATTGCTTTGTTTGGTTGGACTGTCATTCCAACAAGTTTTGAAACAAATCTTGATGTTTCATAAAGTAATTCCGTGTTGATTCCAGTTTCATATTTCTCATTAAATTGTAAACATTGTAATGACATGACAAATTCTTCTAATGATGTATTGCCTGCGCGTTCTCCAATTCCATTAATTGTTACATGTGCACACGAGGCTCCTGCTTGAATGCCAGATATTGCATTAGCAACTGCTAATCCAAAGTCGTTATGACAGTGAACACTAACTGGAAGATTGGTTGCCGCTATAGCATCTTTAGTAATTTCAGCAATGTATTGAGGAGTAGAATATCCAACAGTATCAGGAATATCAATTCTATCAGCTCCTGCTTTGGCAACTTCAGAAAACACTTTCTTTAAAAATTCTCTGTCGCTTCTGGTTGCATCTTCAGCAGAAAACTCTACTTGAAGTCCTCTTGACTTTCCATATTCTACAGCTTCAATTGCCTTTGAAAGAACTTCATCTCTGGTTAGTTTGAGTTTGTACTCCATGTGAATATGTGAAGTTGCAATAAATGTGTGAATGTAATTTAATCCAACATCTACTGCAGCATCAATATCTTTTTTGTTTGCCCTAGCTAATCCACAAATCTCTGCATTTAATCCTGCACCAGTTATCATTTTGATTGCCTGTTGTTCACCAGTTGATACCATAGGAAATCCTGCCTCTAATGCATCAACACCTAACGCATCGAGTTTTTTCGCAATGGTTAATTTTTGATCAGGGGATAACGATACGCCTGGTGATTGCTCACCGTCTCTAAGTGTTGTATCAAAGATTCTTACTTTCATGTTCCTGCCCTCTGCAATGCAGCAATTCCGGTTCTAGAGGTTTCTATGATTCCAAATGGCTGTATCAATTCCTCAAATGATTTGATGTGGTCCGGAGTTGCAGTCAACTCCACCATAATTGATTCCTTTTTAGCATCATGAATCTTGCCGCCATAGGAATTTGCCAATCTATTAATTTCCATGCTGTCCTGTGCAGATTTTACCTTGATTCTAAATAGTATCAACTCCCTGTATACGGTTTTGTGCTCATCAAGCTGTTTAACCTCAATAGTATCAATCATTTTAGCAAGTTGTTTTACTATTTGCTGTATCCGTTTTTCATCGTCAACCGTTGTAATTGTCATTCTAGAGATATCTGGGTCTGGTGTCGTACCAACCGAAATGCTGTCTATGTTAAAGTTTTTTGCGCGAAATAGATTTGTAACCTTCCACAATATTCCAGGTCTGTTTTCAACTAAAATTGATAGTATTACCCACATTGTAATCACTATGACGGTAAAATCATGTCCTTTAGTGGAGTTCCAGGTGCAACAAATGGTAACACATCTTCTTCAGGGTCAATTGGAATATCAATTACGGTTGCAACATCGCTCTTTAGTCCTACTTTGATTGCTTTTTCTAATTCATCAAGTGACTGTGCTCTTATTCCTTGAGCACCATATGATTCTGCAATTTTAATATAATCAGGACAATCTTTTTGATCAACACCAATCATTCTTCTATCGTAGAATGTTCTTTGCCATTGAGCAACCATTCCAAGTGAATAGTTGTTAACTAAAAACACAATGACTGGAAGATTTTCCAATACCGATGTAGCTAACGAATTTTCTGTCATGTTAAAGCTTCCATCTCCCGCAATATCCACAACTGGGACATCTGGCTTTGCTGCCTTTGCACCAATAGAAGCTGGAAATCCCCAACCCATTGTTCCAAGTCCTGTTGAGCTAAAGAACGTTCCAGGTTGAATTACATCAAAGAATAAAGATGCCCACATTTGGTGTTGTCCTACTTCTGTTGTACAAATTGCTTCATGAGGTAACACTTCACGTAATTTTCGTAAAATTTTTGCAGCACCCATCTCTCCTGGATGAATTTTCAAATTTTCTCTCCAGTAAGCTTTTGTTTCGTTTACATGTTTTAGCCACTTGTTATCATCTGACTTTTTGATTGCCTTTTGTTGAAGCATCTTTATCATAATTCTAAGTGATGCTTTTACATCGCCAACCACTGCGACCTGAGTTGTTTGGTTCTTGCCTATCTCGGCCGGATCAACATCCATATGAATAATCTTTAGGCGTTTTTCAAATTCTTCAAAGGTTCCTACTGAACGATCAGAGAATCTGGTACCTATTGCCAATACACAGTCAGCTTGAGTCATGAGTTTGTTGGCCTCTGCATGTCCATGCATTCCTATTGGACCAAGTGATAATGCATGATTTTCAGGAAATGCACCTTTGCCTTTGAAAGTGGTAACAACTGGAATCATTAACATTTCAGCTATCGCTTGCAATTCAGCAAATGCTGATGAGATTATTGTACCGCCACCAGCTAAAATGATTGGTTTATCAGCAGAAAGTAACATCTCAATTGCTCTTTCTACATTGACAATATCTGGATCAGTCCAAGGATGGTATCCTCTCATCTTAATGGTATCTGGAAAAGTCATTTCTGCTTCATTCTGTTGAACATCTTTTGGAATGTCAAGCAATACAGGTCCTGGTCTTCCAGATTCAGCAATGTAGAATCCTTTCTTTACAACTTCAGGAATTTCTTCAGGAGTTCTTGGTTGAAATGCATATTTTACACAAGGATGTGACATTCCAATGATGTCACTTTCTTGAAAAGCATCTCTCCCAATCATTGCTACGGGTACCTGACCAGTTATGGCAACCATTGGAGCAGAATCTGCATGAGCAGTTGCTAATCCTGTTAGAATGTTTGTTGCACCAGGTCCTGATGTTGCAAAACAAACTCCAGCCTTTCTACTTACTCTACCAAAACCATCTGCCATGTGTGCAGCAGACTGTTCATGTCTAGCTAGGATATGTCGAATGTTGCTTTTGTATAATTCATCATACATTGGAAGATTTGCACCTCCCGGTAACCCGAAGACCTCCTTAACGCCTTCTTTTTCCAATGCTTTCATCAAAGCTTTTGCGCCGATCATATTTTCCATTTAATCACCAAACCTCAAGTCCATAATTTTAACTGTTAAAAATGGACCACACTTTACAGTACTAGAACAACTAGCAGTACAACGCTCAAATCGCCAGCTGTGTTTATTGTATTCATTGTGGTCAAGTTAAAACGTTGATGATAATTAATAAAGATTACGAGAGGAACGCATATGACAATGTCAGAAAATGAACAGGTAATCAATGTAATTGAAAAATTCTTTCAAGTAGGAAAAACCAAGAACTTGGCAGTATTGCGTGAAATCCAATTAGACGATACTAGATTTTCAAGCTTTAGTGATGTACCACCACATGATCTAAAAGATTTTGCAACAACAATTGTATTAGAAGAATTAAGATTTGTTAGTATTTCAGATTATAATTATCAAATAAAAAATCCCAAAATAAGCGTATTTGATGACACGGCAATTGTTGCGTTTGAGTTGCTTCAAAAGGGAATGGTTGTAGATAACAAGGCTTTCACAGGTAAAATAATCACAATTGAAGGAAGGGCAACTTTTGTTCTAATAAAGAATTCATCCTGGAAAATTGTACATATTCATCTTTCAAAAATTAACTAGTTAAAACTAGATTACTTTTTCTTTTGCTGTTTTTTTGGATTTTGTTTTCTTTTGTTTATTTTGAGGCTTGTTTTGTTCTTGTGGTTTTGATTTTGGTTTGCTTTGTTTTGGTGATTCTTTTTCAAGTTTTTGGAATAAATCATATGCCTGATTAACATCTGCATTTCCATGAACTATCGCCCTCACTGCTTTTATCATTGCAACTGGTGAATTAGATTGCCAAATATTTCGTCCCATATCAACGCCAACTGCGCCGGCTTTAATGGCATTGTAAGTTAGTTCTAATGCTTCACGTTCTGGAATCTTTTTTCCACCAGCTATGATTACTGGAACAGGACAAGAGTTTACAACTTTTTCAAAGTCATTACAATAATAGGTCTTTACAATGTGTGCACCTTGTTCTGCTGCAATTCTACATGCTAATGAAAAATAACGAGCATCTCTTACCATATCTTTTCCCACAGCAGTAACTGCCAAGACAGGAATTCCATATTGTTCAGCTTCATTTACAAGATTTCCAAGATTAACAATTGTTTGTTTTTCATATTTGCCACCCACAAAAATTGACATTGCAAGTGCGCTAGCATTTACTCTTATAGCATCTTGAACACTGACTGTGATTTCTTCATTTGACAAATCTTCACCAATTATACTAGTACCTCCAGATACACGTAACACTACAGGCACAGGATAGTTTGCATCTACTGATGTTCTAAGAACACCTCTTGTTACCATCAAAGAGTCACAATACTGTAGCAAAGGTCGGATTGTTTGTTTTGGATTTTCTAATTGTTCTGTAGGACCCAAAAAGTAACCATGATCAACTGCAAGCATAACAGCCCTGTTATTTGCAGGTTTTATTATTAGTGCTAATCTATTTTTTAATCCCCAGTCCATTATTCTTCGATTTTGAAAGAAACGAATTGCCTTTCTTAAGCCTTTCTCATTTGGTGATTATAATTTTCATTGCGTCAGATCCATCATGAGCATGATCAAATGCTTTTTGAGTTTCTAAAATAGAATATTTGTGAGTTATCAGACTCTTTACATCAGCTCGTGATGATTTTATCAATTCCAATGCTTCTTTTGTATCGTAATCAGATGCAGCGTAACTTGTCGTCAATGTGATTTCTTTAGAGTAAATCTTACTCATGTCAATATTCATTGTGTCGCCCTTTGATGGAACGCCAAACATCATTACGGCGCCACCTTTTCTAACAAGTTCAATTGCATCATCTAGAGCTTTTAGATTTCCAGTAGCGACAATTGCAACATCAACACCTCTGTTTTCAGTCTCATGAAGAATTTTTTCTTTTCTAGAAGAATCATTCGAGTTTATACTTTGAGTAATTTGAAACTTTTTAGCAAATTCTAAACGAAAGTCATTTACATCCAAACAAAAAATCTTTTCAAAACCTTTGTCCTTAGCAAGCATAACATGCATCATTCCGGTAGGACCTACTCCAAAAATTGCTACAGAATCACCTTTTTTATGAGGGAATTTATGCCATGACCTTATACAGCATGCAAGAGGTTCAATCATTGCTGCTTCATCAAAACTCATAGAATCTGAAATTTTTAGTACACCACCATGAGACACATTCCATTCAGGAACGAGATACTCTTCAGCTAAACCACAAGGAGACAAATTTGTCTCATAATATTTTGGGCACATTGTTTCATTTCCATGATTACAAAAATGACAAGAATAACATGGAACGTGGTGATGTGTAAAAACTCTATCATCTTTTTTGAAATCTTTTACTTTTGAGCCAACTTCAGAAATTATTCCAGCAGGTTCATGACCTAATTTTCTTGAAGGTTGACTATATTTTCCAAAAACTTTCTCTACATCCGAACCACAAATCCCACAAGATTCCATCTTTACAAGAATATCGCCAGGTCCCAATGACGGTTTTTCAACGTCATCTACAGTAATGGTGGAGTCTTTTTTTACAAAAGCAGCTTTCATGCCCAAATCAAGCCTAGTAGCTATTAAATAATTTTCAGAGTTAGACTCCGAGGATTTTTTTCAACATTGCCCTATAATCCACATCCACTTTTTTGCTACCAACAGAAGGCAATGCAAATACTAGAGTAGACTTTTCTGTTCGAAGAGAAGTTAGTTGATCATTAATTGGTTCTGAAATATCATCGCTGATTAGTACAAGTCCAATATCGGAATCATCTGTTAGTTTTTTGATTTCATCCAATGCTTTTTCAGGAGTGTCAGAAATAACACCTGGAACTCCGGCTAATTGAAAGCTTGTAACAAAAGCCTTGCTTCCAACAGTTACAATTTTCATAACTGCGGTTTTTTTCCTACTAATTTAACCCTTTTTAGGAAAACAATGCGTTCACGAAAGATTGATTTAGTTTAATTTGTTACAAGATTCATGTCAGAAATAGATTCTGAAAAAGATGTTTATCTTTTTACTCATGGAAGAATGGACCTGCGGGAAAAATCAGTCAATTTATTACTAGCAAAAGGATTTTCAAAAGAAAAGATAATCAATGCAATGCCAGATAAACTTGGTTCAATTGGTGACTATATGGCAATGCTTTGGATGCCACAAAACCCTGATCATATCAAGATACAAAAAATTACCAAAATAGAACAAGTTGAACCAGATGATGTGATTGGATTATGGAAAGGAGTTTCAATAGAGGATTTGTTTACAATACCTCTAAAATAAACAATTAACTAAACCCTACTCCAAATTTGTCTCCTTCTTGCAAAGGATCAGCTGAATATTGAAGCTTTAGGTAAAGTAATGATTCGTAAACCAGTTGCAATGCGGATTCATCGTTTAGTTTGAAATTTGTTTTGGCATAATCATGATATTTTTTCAGTTTTTGTGGGTCTTGTTCATCCAGAGATAATTTATCGCCAGTCATTAAGGAAGCAATTTTTTCAATCTGAGAATTATATTCTGATTCATCCATGTTTTGTAAATCTCCTCAAATCATTAAAGAAGTTATAGTTTAGAGTTTGGAAGCTATTTTTTTAATACTGTTAACAATTTGCATTTTCTTTTTTATGTCAAGCTCAGGCTCTACAGTTACTAAAATTGTATTTTTTTTAGTATAAACAACCAATTGAGTTACGTTCTCTCGTTCAACATGTACATATCTTACTTTGCCAAGATTTTTATCAAATTCGGTTCTCATTTTTCGTCTTTCAGCAACTTGCATGCAAAAATGCTCATCTTCTTTTTGTGATTCAAGTGAGGTTTTTCCTTTTTTCATGATTCCTTCAACAATACTACCTTTCAAATCAATGATTCCAACAAATCTCATTTTAGTATCCAAGTCAATGATTTCTTCAGCTACTTTACGCAAAACTTCATGCGGTGATTTCAATTAAATCACAAAATTTTTTTCGTTAATATAACACTTGATTTTGTTTAAATTGAATTCTTACAAATCAGAAATTAATCCTGATAAAAAATCGCCATATTCATCATCTGAGAATTTTATGATCTCAGTTTTGTTCTCTTTTTCAGCTAATTTAGCAGATTCCAGATGATAGCACTCTTTTTTTCCGTTAATTTTTCCAAAGTAAAACCCAGGACAAGAACAAAATTCCATTTCTGGATATATCCAATATTCTTCTCCCTTACCAACCACTGTCCAAATCTTTCGGTTACTTGGCTCAAAGATGTGTAGTTTTACTCGCTTTTCCGAAACGGTCGATTCTATTTTGCTATTTTCTTTTTTCACAAGGAATTAATTTCAAATGCGTAGTATATTTTTGATGGTTGAAACTAGAATTATTCCATCAAAACCCGCCCTAATTTTGGAAGGTGAGACTAGAAATCTCATTGTCACAGATTTGCATATTGGATTTGAGGCAAATCTAGCATCAAACGATATTTTTGTAGGAAAAAATACTACAATAAATGAAACAATATCTGAGCTTTCAGAAATTATTGAAAAAACAAAACCAGATTCATTAATTCTGTTAGGAGACGTAAAATCCAGCATAAAATCAATTTCAAAAAATGAATGGAACGAAGTTCCTTTATTTTTTGAAAAAATTAAAGAAAAAGTAGATACAGTTTTGGTTCCAGGCAATCATGATTCTAATATTCAGAAATTAGTTCCGGAAGGAATAACTCTAATCAGTTCTACAGGTTTGGTAATTGAGAATGCTTTACTAACTCATGGTCATACAATGCCTTCAGAAAATTTTTCACATGTGGAGAGAATAATTATGGGTCATGTTCATCCAGTTTTCTTTCAAGTAGATTCAGTAATAAATGGACAAAGGGTTTGGATTTCAATTAAAATAGAAAAACAGAGAATATTTCCTTCTAGTTCAGGAGAAATCGAAATCACTATAATTCCTTCATTTAACAAATACTTCTATGCAACTCACAAAAGACAATACAAAAAATCAATTTCTCCCATAATAGAAAAAATTAAAGAGAATTTTTCAGCTCGAATTGTAACATTAGATGGCGCTGTGATAGGTAATGAATCAATGATTGCTCAAGTGCTTTAGGAGATTTTGTCATATGGCTCCAAAGGATTTTTTGTTGTTTCATTTTTTTGAAGCCATTCAAGTGTTTTGACAAATGATTCAGCAAGCTCTGTAGTTGTAAGGACTGGAATTCCTAGTTCTATAGATTTCCTTCGAATTTGGTATTCATCATAAAGCATTCCAACGTATTTTTCTAGTGTAGTGGTACTTGGAATGTTTATGATAAAGTTAATTTTTCTTTCATAAAGCAAATCAGCAATGTTTGGTTTTCGTTCAGGTTCACTAATTTTATGAACTATTTCTATATTTCCAATTTTCTCTTCAAAGAATTCAGCAGTGTGTTCTGTTGCAAGAATTTTAAATCCAAGATTTTTTAATTGGGCGATTGTTGGCAGTAATTTTTCTTTGTTTTCTTGACCACCAATAGTAATTAAAGCAGTTCCTTCTTTTGGCAAGTTGTATCCTACTGAGATCAAGCCCTTTGAAAGTGCATCATAAAAGCTATTTCCAAAACATGCAGCTTCTCCTGTTGACTGCATTTCCACCCCTAATACTATATCAGCACCTTCTAATTGCATAAATGAAAACTGTGGAACTTTGATTCCATAGTTATGAATTTTCTTCCACTGATCATGTGGAATATGTGGCAAAGATTTTCCTACAATTGCATTTGATGCTAAACTAATTAGATTTGTTTTAACAAGTTTTGAAACAAAAGGCATTGAACGTGATGCACGAATGTTAAGTTCAATAACATACACATGACCGTCTTTAACCAAGAATTGTAGATTAAATGGTCCTTTCACATTAAACGACGTGGCAATCTTGTTTGTATAATCTGTAATTGTTTCAATAATTTTATTATTCAAACGCCAAGGTGGAATACACATCATAGCATCTCCTGAATGTACACCAGCACTGTCAATATGCTCAACTATTGCTCCTATAATCACATTTTTTCCATCACAAACTCCATCAACATCTACTTCAAGAGAATTTAGCATGAATTTTGAAATTACAACTGGATGATCAGGAGAAACCGTTGTTGCCTCTTTTACATAGGTCTTTAATTCATTTTGTGACCATACCACTCTCATAGCAGCGCCACTCAGCACATAGGACGGTCGAACGATTACTGGATATCCTACATCTTGCGCAAATGTTTTAGCATCAATTAGGCTTGAAAATGCCTGCCATTGTGGCTGCGGAATATGCAATTCATCAAGAACACTACTGAATTTTGAACGATTTTCAGCCCTATCAATATCCTCTGCTTTTGTGCCTAGTATGTTAACGCCATTTTTGGCCAAGGTTGGTGTAAGATTATTTGCTGTTTGACCACCGACACAAGTAACAACGCCTTTTGGATTTTCAAATTCAGTAATGTCAAGAATTCGTTCTTGAGTTAGTTCTTCAAAGTAAAGCCTACTGCAAATATCATAATCAGTTGAAACTGTTTCAGGATTACAATTAACAACTACGACATTTTTTTCTCCATGTTCTTGCAATCCCCAAACCATGTTTACAGTTCCCCAATCAAATTCAACACTGCTTCCAATTCGATAAGGGCCAGCGCCAAGAATTATAATTCCTGTTTCGTTACTTGATACCTCTAGATCGTTTTTGTCTCCACCATAAGTTAAGTATAAGTAATTTGTTTTTGCAGGCCATTCAGCTGCGAGCGTATCAATTTGTTTTACTACAGGGACAATTCCAAAGTCTTTTCTAATTTTTCGTATTTCTAATGGTTCTTTTTCTGTTGCCCGTGCAATTTGTTTATCAGAAAAGCCAAAGCGTTTTGCATCCTTAAGTAATGATTTTTCTAATGATTTTTCTTTTAGTTTTGCTTCAGTTTCAACAATGTTTTTTATTTTTTCGATAAACCAAGGATCAATTGCTGATAAATCGTAAATCTTTTCAACAGAAATTCCTTTCTTTAGAGCAGCCGCTACATAGTATAAAATTAAATCGTCGGGATGAGATAGTTGTTCTTCAATTTCTTCTTCGTCGTATGTTTTTCCATTAAATCGATTTAATACTAATCCATCATTTCCAATGTCAAGCATCCTGATAGATTTTTGAAGAGATTCTTCAAATGTTCTTCCCACAGCCATTACTTCGCCAACAGACTTCATTGCAGGACCAAGTTTCCTGTTAACTAGTTCAAATTTTGCAAAATCCCAACGAGGGTGTTTACATACAATATAATCTAAAGATGGCTCAAAACATGCAGTTGTTGATTTTGTAATATGGTTAACAAGTTCTGGAAGTGAATATCCCAGTCCTATTTTTGCAGACATGTATGCTAATGGATATCCAGTTGCTTTGCTCGCTAGTGCAGATGAGCGTGAAAGTCGAGGATTAATCTCTATAGCAACATATTGTTCTGAGCTAGGTTCTAAAGCAAACTGAATATTGCATTCTCCAACAATACCAACGTGTTTTGATGCACGAAGTGAGGCTGAACGTAGCATATGATATTCGTGGTTACTGATAGTTTGTGAAGGAGCCACTACGATATTATCTCCGGTGTGGACTTTCATGGAGAGGACATTTTCCATATTACAGACAATTATGTTATTTCCGGCATAATCCTGCATTACTTCATATTCAATTTGTTTCCAGCTTCCAACATATTCCTCAATCAGAACCTGCCCCACTAAACTTGCATTAATTCCTCGCTCAACAATTTCATGCAATTCGATTTCGTTGTGAGCAATTCCTCCCCCCTTTCCTCCAAGTGTGTAAGCCACTCGAATTATCACCGGGTATCCAAGTTCTTCGGGTACCTTTTTTGCCTCTTCAAAATTTGTTACAGTTTTGCTTTTAAGAACCGGAACATTACATTCATTCATTGAATCTTTGAAGAATTGACGGTTCTCAGCTTTCTTAATTCCTGGAACTTGAGTTCCAAGTACATTAATTCCATATTTTTTTAGAACGTCAGTTTCGTCTAGTTTTATACCACAGTTTAATGCAGTTTGTCCACCATATGCTAGCATAATCCCATCCGGTCGTTCTGATTCAATTATGGACTCAACATACTCTGGATTTACTGGTAACAAGTACACTTGATCAGCAAATCTTGTATCCGTTTGAATTGTTGCAATGTTTGGATTTATGAGAATACTTTTCAGTCCTTCTTCTCGAATTGCTTTGAGGCATTGGCTTCCGGAGTAGTCGAATTGACGGTCGTTTATCGACTTTCGCCTGCTTCTCCGATTTTTATTGCCCCACTACCTAAAACAAGAACTTTTTTTATCGACTCATTTTTTGGCAGACTTTCCCTCCTCCATTAGGTTCTTCAGCTCTTCAAAAATGAACTTACAATCATAAGGTCCAGGCGATGCTTCTGGGTGAAATTGTACAGCTATGCATTTTTGTTTTTTATGTTTGATACCTTCAACGGTTTTATCATCTGTATTTGAAAACCATAAATCAAAATCAGAATTTTTCAAAGATTCTGGATTTATGCAGTAACCGTGATTCTGACTAGTAACATAAACTTGATTATTATCCAAATTTAGGCATGGTTTGTTCTGTCCACGATGCCCATACTTTAGTTTGTAAGTATCTGCGTTTCCTGCAAGGCCAATGATTTGAGCACCCAGACAAATTCCTAGAGTGGGAATATTTTTTTCAATTAATGATTTTGCTACTTTAATAGTATCAGGACAATTCTGCGGGTCGCCTGGGCCATTACTAAATACAACTCCTTTTGGTTTGTATGAAAGAATTTTCTCAATTGGAGTATTCCAAGGAACTTTGATAACTTTGTAACCAATATCTCGAATGTTTCGCAATATTGCATTTTTTGTTCCAGTATCAATAACTACAACAGACTGTTTTTCTTTTCCGTAGGTCTGTTCAGATTTTGTAGAAACAACGTCCATGAATTCTTCTGAATTGTAATTTGTTGCAGAAGAAAGTTTTTTCTTTATTTCTTCTACATCAATTTCTTTATCAGAAACTGCAAGAGCAGCCATCATAACTCCTTTTTCTCTGAGTTTTTTTGTTAGAGCACGAGTATCAATTCCCGATATTCCAGGAATTTTTTCGTTGTATAGCCATTCATCTAGCGTCATTGAGATATTCCAGTGACTTGCGACTAGTGATAATTCGTGAATTACAAGACCGCGAACTTGGATTTTATCTGATTCAAAGTATTTTGGAATTCCATCGTCATCCTTTGATTCAGGATTTGGGACTCCATAGTTTCCAACTAATGGATAAGTTAGTGTCAAAATTTGCCCGCTGTACGATGGATCAGTAAGTGTTTCTGTATAACCAACCATTCCAGTGTTGAAAACTATCTCGCCAACAACAGTAGTGGAATAACCAAACCCCATTCCGTCAAGAACGGTGCCATCATCAAAGATCAGCTTTCCAAATTTGTTTACATATTTGGATTTTTTTGTGGTTATTGTGACCCTCGAAAAGTGGTTTCGATTACGGATTTAAGGGTTTTGAAGTGTGATCGAATCAAGAAAAAAGATACAATGCTTATGGAGTTTTGTTATACTCGTATTCTCAGAATAAATTGCATCAGTGTTTCTTTGGAATAATCAATTCCGTGTTCATTTAATGTATGTTCTCCAAATTTGGAGATTACATCGTCTGCATCGCCATCTGTTTCAAAATCACAATCATAACCGTAGTGGCTACAGCTTAGCTTTACCATGAATTACATTCGAGCCAGTAGATCATAAATAGATGTAAATTTTATTTTGAAATTACACTTAGGCGTGGAGATTATCTATAATGCCTTGAATTCTTCGCTCCACTTGAAGTATGCACGAATCATTTCTGTGGAAACGCTTGGTTTTCTTCTAGTCATTATGGCTCTAAAATCTGCCATTGTTAGATTTCTTGGTTGAGGTGGGTCTTGTCCAGAAATAGGTTCTTTGTAGTCAGGTGAGCTAAATAATTCATTTACTGCTTTGAGCTGACCAGCCTGACAAACGTCTTTGATATCACTTGCACTATAGCCATCAAATAATTTTGCAAGTTCAGTACTTCGTAACTTGTTGTCTGTTCTTAATGGAGAAGTGTAAAGATCAAATAATTTTTCTCTAGCCGCTTGTGTTGGTAGTGTAACGTAAATTCTTTTTTGGAATCTTCTAAGAAATGGCCAATCAAGACTCCAGGGTTTGTTTGTTGCCCCAATAACATACATTTTCAAATTTTTTCCCTTTTCATTTACTCCATCCATTTCTGTAAGGAATTGGTTTCTAACTCTAACTTCTCCACCGATTTCACTATTTCTTTTACCTAAAAGAGAATCAACTTCATCTACAAACAATATTACTGGTTTTCCTTCTTTTTCCGCATAATCTCTTGCCATGTTAAACAGTTTGGCAACATTTTTCTCAGCTTCGCCAAGCCATTTACTCATCATAGATGCTGCATCAACGTTTATGAAATAACCATCAAGCTCACTTGCAATTGCAGCTGCTAGAATTGTTTTACCACAACCAGGTGGCCCGTAAAGTAACAGTCCTTTAGGCCAGCCAAGTGGAAACAAATCAGGTCTTTTAGTTGGATAAACAATTGATTCACGTAATGCATTTTTTGCGTCATCTACTCCTATAACTTCTTCCCAACGAACGTTGGGTTTTTCTTTCATAATGAGGTCTTCAACATCAGTTTTGTCTTGATGTTTCTTTAGATTAGCCCTTTGCTCTTCTGGTGAAGCACTAGGATCAATTGCAGGTTCTACACCATGAGTTTCTTTTAGTGCTTTGATTCTTGTTTGATAAGAAAGTGTTCGTTCTTTGTAGATTGGATTTAGTTTGCTATTTGGATAAAGTCGCATTAATCTTACAAGAGAATCTATGGCTTTTTGATAATTGGCAATTGCCATACCCCTAGCTCCCTGGGAATCAAACTTGATTGCGTCAGAAGCATATTTGCTTGCGCTATTTTCTAACTCTTGTGGGGCTAAACTCATCTAGATTACCTGTTCAGCCTCAACTGCAGAATTGTGTTGGTATCCTTGAGTGTAAACGCCTGTAGAAGAATTGGTTAAATTATTTCCACTTGATTCTGAGGTAATTTCTTCAATTTTGACCTCTTTTTGATTCGCTTCAAAATCAAAATCATCAGATACCTTGCCCTGAAGTGTTTTGATGTGAGTTATTGTGCTTTCAGCTGAAATTACTAGTTCGCTGATTTCATCATCCAATATTTCGACAGAGTTTGCAGAGTTGTTTATGATTCCAATAAATTCTTTCAAAATAGAATGAAAATCTTTGTTCATTTCATGTTTTGTTAAGATAAAATCAGCAATTCTAAGAATTTCATGTAAATCCTGTAATTCAGCAGGAGTCAGTTTTTCAATTTTTTGATTGTTTTTTTGCCTATAATATTCCATTTTTTTATTTACTATGGACGATAATTTCCGTACCTTCTCCAAATCCTTTTTCAGATTTCTATTTGGTTTAATAGCCCTCAAGGATTATGTGCTATTAGGAATTGTACATTAGGAGAGGACTCGCTAATTTTAGAGCCTACGATCAATTTTGCTTAATCCATTTCTAGCGCGGATTTTAACCGCAGTGACACCATACAGAGGGGACAGTATTTGAGTAGATGTGCTAAGAATTTTAGCTCTCGATTTTACCTATTCTAAATTCAGTAGAGCATGTGGTTAACGAACATGCTCTTACAGTTAGTCTTGAAGAATTTGGCTTAAGCAACTATGAGGCACGCGCTTATGTTACATTGGTAGCAAAAGGAACTATTTCAGCTAGTGAATTAGCATATTATTCTGAATTGCCAAGAACAAAGGTATATCCAATTTTGTTAAAACTAGAAAAGAAAAAGTTGGCAATTATTTCAAAAAGCAAACCAAGAATGTGTACTGCAATTGCGCCTGTAGACGCATTTGATGATATTATTCAAGAGCAGATCAACAAGGTAAATGCAATGAACACTTTGGTTACAAATCTAAAAAAAATGAGTGAAGATAGTAAGAAATCGAGAGGTGCAGTAGAGAAGAGATATTTTGATCTCAGTGCAAATGCTGTTTTAAGTCAGCTAAGAACAATGGTTGAAGGCTCTAAATCAAGAATTTACATCATGGTTGATCAGTGGGGCCTTGGTCTTCTTGCCGAATGTAAAGATCAGATGTTAACGGTATTAAGACGTGATTTGGAAGTAAAAATTATCATTCCACCATCTTTGCTTGGTTCTGAATCGATTAAGGCAATTCCTGATGGAGCGAAGATTAGAATTTCTGATATTATTCAGAATTGTTTCATTTTTGATGAAACAGAATTAATGCTGATTGACAGCAACAATGGTAAAGGTGCTATATTTTCTTCTACAGAAATTTTGGGAGTAAATCAGATGAAAGTATTTTCTCATGTTTGGAAGAATTCAATGAAAATTGATAGCTTGTATGACATGACAAAATCAGAAGCTCAAGAAGTTTACAGAATTATACGATTAGTTAATGAGGATGCTTTAGGACATATTCTAAACGCATCTCTAGTTTCAAAAAACCATGATATTGACATGTTAGAGTTTCTTGAAAAAAATGGAATAAATCTTAGATCAAAATCACTTGAAGAATTGATTACAATTGTTGATTCTTCATTGCAAATGGTCTGTTCTGGAAGGGCAGATTTGGAGCCAGGAACAAAAAACATTACGATTGAATCAAGAATGAATAGTGGTCATTCACTTGCATGGGCAGCCATAATTACGGGATATCTCCAAAAACAGGGTCACAGGCCTAGATTAGTGTATCAGAATCAGGCACATAAAGGAGAAAAGGTACACATCAAGATTAATTCGTAAAAACTAAAACTAGTCAATTTTTTAGAATTTTCATGATAGATGAGAAACTAAAATCCTTAGGAATCGAATTATCTACTCCACCAAAACCAGCGGGGGCATATCTTCCAGTGGTAATTTCTAATAATTTGGCTTATGTGTCTGGGCAGATTCCGATGAAAGATGGCAAAGTAATCCATGAAGGCAAAGTAAATGATGAAAACCTAGAAGAGGCTAGAAAATCTGCAAAACTTTGCGCAATTAACATTTTAGCACAGCTAAAAAGTGAGATTGGAGATTTAGATAAGATTTCAAAAATTGTCAAAGTTTCAGGGTTTGTAAATTCGGAATCAAATTTTACTCAACAACCAAAAGTTATCGATGCAGCATCAGATCTTTTTTTTGAAATTTTTGGAGAAAAGGGACAACATGCAAGAATTGCCGTAGGAGTTTCAAGTTTGCCATTAAACTCCATGACAGAAATTGATGCAGTTGTTGAAATTGAAAAAAGTTAAGACTGGAATTTGGAAATTTTCTTAAATACATTACAGAAGCTTTTATCATTATGGCTCAAACGTGTAAGGGACTATGTATTAGATTCAAGAAGGAATCATTTTCAAGTAATCTAAGATATAAGATTGGTCAAAAGTGGTGTTCTTTATGTGCATTATTTTTCTTTTCAAGTGAAATAATGTGTCCATGTTGTAAAACACGACTAAGATCAAAACCAAGGAGTAAGAAATATGATATGTGAAGATTGCAAACATGAAAAAGGAAAGTGTGATTGTTTTTGTTGTTGCTCAATTAAACAAATTGGATGTCTATATTGCATACCACCAGTATTAGCATATAGACAAGTAAAAAAATTAGTTAGAAAAATGCGCAAATAATACTAGTTTTGTTTAAGAATCTGTTCTACTTCACTTCTATGTTCAGGACAATATAGTCCAGATTTTTTACAATATGGACAGTTAAGATATTTATCAAAATCTATCTGAATGTTTGAATCATCAAGATGTTTCATTTTATTTCATTGGAACTATAATACTTTAGTATCTAAGCTTGTGTTTGTAAACAAAGATACTAACATTTTCACATAGTATTAATATTCGGAAAAAGGTTAGGCCATGCTAATTTTTCGTAACTTTTTTTCTTTTTGTAATTTGATTGCTGTTAGTGCATTAAATCCAAAAATTATTGCCAAACCAAGATATGCCAATGTCTGACTATATTCAATCAATACTGCAGAAACTCCTGTGCCAACTACACTTGGCAGTAAAGATAATACATACAGCCACCAACCACAGCATCCTAGTGGGACTAGGGAAAAGAATGAAAAGAATGAGGTTGCAGCGGTGCTACCAGAATTTCCAACAAACGCTTTTTTCTTGACATTTAATTTGCAGCCAAGCATTTTGCTCTTCCCAGCAAGATACATTTGTAATCCAACTCCAACACCCATGCCGATAATTACAATAGAGTTTATCTCAAACGCTGCACTAATTGCGGCATCAGGAGGCAATGCTGGAGTAGTAACTATAACTACTGTCAGATAAGCAACTATTGTGATTATTCCAACAAGAATTCCTTTTTTAATTGGCTTCAAGTAGTTCCACCATACACTTGTGTTTCAGGATGAAATGCAATCCATTCAAACCAGAATCCAGGATTAAAGGCAAGGCGTTCAAGTTCTGTTCCTTCGAGTTCTCCAGATATCGCAACTCCATCATAATTCCATTCAGAATTTGTATTGATGTCAACAATTTTGTTATCTTTGTATGTAAATTCAAGAATTTCACCATCTACCATTCTATCAAATGATCTAGCATTTCCAGAATAAAGTGATACTAGCAAAATTGGTTCATTATTTACTTGATCATTAATTACCACTGAAGATTCTACATCCTGTTGCTTGTATGCCTTGAAAACTAGACCTTCATGAAATCCTAAAATGATTTCCTTTGGATGCATTCTGTCATCTCTATATTCTACTGGGAAAATTATTCTTGGGTCAGTGTAATAGTCCCCATATGGGTCAACCCCATAGGCACGTATGTGTCCAGTGTTTGTGGTCAATACTACAGTATCAGGATAAAGTTTTTTCCAATCACCCCAAGTAATTACATCAAAAGGAATGATGTTTAAGCTCTGACCAGTAAGTTCTCCCTTTATTCCAAGTCCTAATCCTTGACTCCAGTAAGTTCCTGTCATCCGGTCATACATCACTAAATTACTGTTGTATAATTTTCCTGATGTTCCAAACTCTACAGATTGGCCATCTAAAACTCTCTCAAAAACCTGATTCGTAAAACATAGAGGGCAATAGGTAACAGCTACTGGAACTCCACCAACATTGTCATTTACAATTTCATGCCAAACTAAAATTGAAAGAGGATATGCCTTTGCTTCGCCATTTATTTCTAAACCAAGTACAATGTCTGAATCTGCAACATGATTTTCATTGTCTGCTTTTGTAAATTTTGGATCATCAATTGATGGAATTCCATCTGGAGGAGGGCCTCCACTTTTTATTTTATCAAGAGGTACAATGTGCTTTTCGCCATTTGTGACAAATATTTCATATTCAATTGATTGAACAGTTTGTTCAACTTCTGGGGCGGGTTCATTTTCTTCTATTGGAATAGATTGTGGGATTGGTTCAATTTCATTTTCTTGTACAGGAGTTAGAGTTGTTATTTGATTTTTGTCAGGAGATTGTGTAACTACTTGGTTTTCTGAAAATTGAGATTCGCCATTCATCATTACAATAATAGCAACAATTGCAATACCTGCAGCTATTGCAGGAATAACATATCTTGGGTTCAAACTTAGATAAAATAGTCTTTTAAATTATTAAAAAATTGTTCCAAATTAAAATACATTATTTTCATTTTAAAGAAGATTTGGACAAATCCTTTTAATTAAACTCAAAATCTAGTCAGGCTTGTTGACGAGTTTCAATCTCACATCCTGTAAAACGAATACCAAGATTCCTGCAATAAAATTCTCTTTTTTAATTTAGTTTTTTATTGAATTCTTTAAGAAATGTCTTAATCTTTGCTTTTGGAATTACGGCACCACATGCTTTATTGTGTCCACCTCCAGAACCTCCAAGATCAGTAGCTAAATCATTAATAATTCTTCCAAGATGTGCCTTGCAATTCTTGGAACCTCTAACAGAAACAGCATAAATTCCATGATCAACTCGTTCTTTGAATGCTACTCCAACATCTTTGCCAGAAAGTCCAAGAACGAAGTTTACAGCTCCACTTGCACCAGAATCTGAAAGTTCCATGTAACCAAAATTCTTCATTGTTTTCATATCCTTTTTGACTTTTGTTATCATTTTGGCTAATTTTTCTACTTGGATTTGTGCAAATTCATAAGTATTTGGAATTTCATGTGGATATTTTGATTCTGAAAGCTCTTCAACTAAATACAAAAGATAGTCAGGATCTTTTTGATGTCCAACTATATTGTAAGTAAGAACTGTTGCGCTAATTAGGGCAAATTGTCTGTCAAAAATTTGTAATAGTTTTGAACCAAGTGGTCTGTCTTCCATATAATCAGTGATTGCAGCACATGCAGCAATAAATGCGGCATGATCCGATAATTTTGTTTTAAATTTATCATACGCTAAAACTGTGGTACATTCATTGATGTTGTGAATCATTTTGACTCCAATTTTTTCAAGTAGTTTGAAAATTTTAGAATCTATATCATGATGATCAATGTATGTAATTGATATTTTACGCTTTCTAAGATCACTAAGGATTTGAACAAACTCATCTTGATTTTTTTTGCTCAAACCCAAGTCACAAATGAATAGTGTTTTTAGTTTTTGATCACTTGCAATCTGTTGTAGTGCTTCCATTTGTCCAGGATAATCAGCAAGAACTGTGTCTCCACCAAGTGCTTCACGAATTAGTGCGGCAGAGCTTATTCCGTCTGTGTCTTCTTTATGTGAAAGACAAACTAATTTGGTTTTTTTCTGTTTTGCTTTTGTAGTTTTAGTTTTTTTGATAATTTTTTTAGAAGCCATATGGACGAATCATTAAATGGCCCTCCATTTAAATTAAAATCGCTATTTTCTCTTCTTTTTTATTGAAGGTGCTTTTGACATCAGAGTCGACTTTTTGTCATTTTTTGAAAACACATCATAAAAGTTTGAACCATCCATTTGCGTCTTAATGTCCAATTCCTGAATTTTTTTGAGTTGAGGTTCTGAGGCATTTAGAATCATTTCATCTAATTCTTTCATGAATTTTCTTTCAGCAAGAGACATTTAATTTTAAATTAAAAATTAGCTTAAAGGGACTAGAGTTGACAGATTAGACCTACTACTAAATTTCAAATTTCCTCTCAAGGTCAAGCGATGAAGATATAATAGTAAATTTTGGATATTCAGCATTATGGAGACAAAAAACATAGGCCTAAGAGATATTGAGGTAGCAGATACTAGAATTTCTAATATTGATGGCTCAAAGGGAAAGTTGATTTATCGGGGCTATGACATTTTAGACCTAACAAAAAAGTCTAGTTTTGAAGAAACTGCCTATCTTCTTCTTCATGATGATCTTCCTTCAAAAAGAGAGTTTGATGAGTTCAAGTACAAGTTAATTTCTGCTAGGACTGTTCCGCGAAGAATGCAAGAGAATATGGGAAATTGGCGAAAAGATGCAGACCCCATGGATATGTTACAAGCATTTGTAGCTGCACTCTCAGGATATTATGATGAAGAATTTAGAGATAAAGAGGCCAGTTATGGTAGAGCGATTACTCTTATAGCAAAAGTTCCAACCATTGTTGCAAGTTGGGGCAGAATTCGAAATAACAAGGAAATAGTCAATCCTAATCCTGATTTGGGCCATGCTGCAAACTTTCTCTATATGTTGACTGGTGAAAAGCCAGATTCTGAAATTGAGAAAATTTTTGATATTTGTTTGATTTTACATGCAGACCACACCTTTAATGCTTCAACTTTTGCTGCAAGGCAAGTTGCATCAACAAGAGCACATATGTTTTCAGCAGCAAGTGCTGCAATTGGAGCACTAAGTGGTGAGCTTCACGGAGGAGCAAATTATGAAGTAATGAAAATGTTGTTAGATATTGAATCCGTAGATAATGTTGAATCATGGATTAAAGAGACAATGGATAAAGGAGAAAGGATTATGGGAATGGGTCACGCAGTTTACAAAACATATGATCCAAGAGCCCAAGTTCTAAAAGAGCTTTCAAGAAAACTTGCAGTAAAAACTGGACAGCCCTGGTTTGACATTACAGAAAAAGTTGAACGAGTAACTGTTGATGAAATGAAAAAAAGAAAAAGTGTGGATATTTATCCAAACGTCGATTTGTATAGTGCGTCAATTTACTATATGCTAAAAATTCCGATGGATTTGAATACTCCAATCTTTGCAATTTCTCGAGTTGCTGGTTGGGCATCTCACATTATTGAAGAAAAATTTGCAGAAGCTGCGCCAAAGCCTGCACTTTACAGACCAAAAGCAGTTTACGTTGGAAAATATTGTGGTCCTCAAGGTTGTGAGTATAAACCACTTGACCTAAGAGGCTAAAGAAAAATCAGATTAATTTCTCGAATTTAACCATTCTTTTGCTTTAGAATTAACGTCGTGTTTATACAAAACTTCAAAGACCATGTCATAAAAGGAGATTCCCTTTTTTTGAGCTTGTTCATCTAGCCACTTTATTCCATCGGCAAGCTCAGGATCATATTGTGAGAATTCTACAAGCTCATCGACCATTTTTGTAAAGAAGGCGTGTGACTCAAGCATTAAGCACTGCTTTCAATCTGTGATCATAAGAAAGGTATTCAAATTATATAGACAATTAAGGACTTTTTGGTTGACTTTTGGAACACGTATTTTTCGCTGATGGAAATCCCAAAAGAATTTCATGGGTGATTCAGACTTCAGATTCTCAAGTAGAGCAGATAAGAGAACAAGCCGAATTTTACTTGAACAAAGTAAATGATGAACAGGCAAAATACATTGCATTTCATGTTGGAATATTTTGGGGAATTGGAAATTTTGTCATAAAAAATGAAGATTCCATAAATGTAATGTTAGATTCAAAATCAATGTATGAGCATTTGGCAAATAATACAGAGATTTCAGATTCATTTATTCAAACAAGAAGTGATTTTATCAAAAAATTGATTGCCCAAAGAAAATTACATGTAAAGTATCATCTGATTGAATCAAACAAAAATCCTGCTTCAAAATTGTTATAGTACATATTGGAACTTAAGGCCAAAAACGGCAGTATTTTGACGACAGTTCCAATATGCTTATGAATATTATACTAGTCCGTGAAGTAAAAAAATGGTTGTTCAAAAACGTTGATAATGTTTAGGATCAACATGCATACTTTTCATTAAATTATCACATTCCACAGCAAATTGATTGATAAGATCTCTGTCAATTGTTGTAGTTTTTTGCATAATTTTTTGATCAGAAATAAAAGAATTAGTTTAGAAGGACTCCAATATCTAACAAGTTTGTATGAGTATATCCTGTCTTAATTAAACTACCATATTTTTTGAAAAAGGAATTTGAATCATTATTTTTCAAATAATGATTAATGACATTGTTGGAGATTGAAGATTTTTCGATAATGGCACCAGCATCCTTAGTGTTACCATCAATACCATCAGTACCAATAGATGAAATCACAACATCATTTTTTATTTTTAGAGAATTTTTTAATATGCGCAAAACTAACTCTTGGTTTCTTCCACCTTTTCCTTTACCTGTAACGTTAACAGTTGTTTCACCACCAAAAATTAAGCATGAATTTTTTTTCTTTGGTAAGAGTTGAATAATTTTTTGTGATTCAGTAATTACATTGCCAGAAATAGTCGTGATTTTAGGCTTGTATCCTAATTGTTTTGCTTTTTTTGCCATTGATTTCAAGCAATCTTTGTTTGTAGCAATAATTTGATTTTTTATTCTTGGTTTTTTTGGAGTGTCCTTAATTTTTCCAACATAGCCATCATTTAGTCTCTTTAAAACACGTTTTGGAATTTTTTTTCTTAGATTATATTTTTTAATAATTTTTAGAGAATTCTTAAATGTTGTTGTATCATAGTAAGTGCAGCCTGATGATATTGAAGATAAATCATTGTTTTCAACATCGGACATTACAAGTGCAACTGCCTGACATTTTAGATTTTCAACCATCATACCCCCTTTAATTTTTGACAAATGTTTTCTTATGCAATTAAATTCTTGAATAGTAGCACCTGATTTTAACAGTAGATTATTGACTCTGATTTTTTCATTCAAAGAGATCCCAGCAGGTAATGAAATTAAAGATGAGCCTCCACCTGAAACAAGAAAAATCACAATATCTTCTTTTTTTCTTTGTTCTAAAAATTTCATAATTGATTTTGCAGCAATCACGCTAACATTATTTGGTAATGGATGTCCTGAATTAAAAATTTGAAATTTCTTAGCTTGTATTTGATTTTTTGAGCCCTTTGGGATTACAATTATTCCGCCTTTAATTTTTAAAATTAAGTTTAGAGCTTTAGTCATTGAATCTGCAGCTTTTCCAAAAGCAATCACATACACATTTTTTGAATTTGGCAAATTGAATGATTTTTTTCCAATAATGATTTTATTTGGTTTTACGAATTTTTCTATTGATTTTTTTGGTTTGGCAGCATGCAAACCTGCCTCCAAAATATCTAGGGTAGTTTTTTTACGAAAATTTGTTGCCAATTCTTTAGAATTCTTAATTATCATGTTTCAATTTCTATGGAAAATTTGTAAGATATACGTTTCAATCTATCTATATTGAAAAATATAGTGAGCTAAAGATTCGTTACTGGTTGGTTGAGCGTGAAAAGTGCGAACTCCCTGTTAATCTTATTATGATTACTCATCTGTGTTACAGCATGGGACCTTTCCATGTTCTTTCTTAAACTCTTCTAAAAGCTGCCTTTGGCGTTCTTTTGGGTTTTCGACAAATGTTCTTTGATAAGTATGGGTTTTTTGTTTACATGCATCATTCTCAAAGTTTGTATCAACATATTTTGTAAATTCTTTCTGAAGATTTTCACTCTCGCCAATGTAAATTGCATCCAAATTTTTATTATAAAGAACATACACGCCAGGCTTTGCTTTAACAAATTGAGCACTTCCAAGCCATAGTAGAACCTTGTCATCAAGAATTTCCATTTTAAATCTCTAAAGTAATTGCATGATTAAAGTCATTAATTGGTAAATTCTCTATTCATGATTTGCGTATCGTCATCAATTTTGTTCCTAAATACTATCAATCTTCGTAAAGCCTCAAAGTTTGCTATAGCTGCTAGGATGATCAGCATTATTGGAATTTGATTAGTTAAAGCACCAATCGTTATGAGCAGTAACCTCACATCCCTGCCCATCCTAAACTTTGATCTTTTTGTCATGTCTCCATTTCTAAAAATTGAATCATACTTGTCGCTGGTGTAGCTATTAAGGAAGCTTCCAATTAGAGCAAAAAATCCAATTATCCATATTGTGATATCCCCAGTGATACTCCAGTAACCATAGATCAGTCCTAAAATAATCGCAGCGTCTACATATCTATCCAAAACTGAATCAAGCCAACCTCCATACTTTGTCTGTCTTAGCTTAAGACGTGCTACCTCGCCATCACATCCATCCACTATAGAATGGATATGAACTATGATTCCTCCCAAAATTAAATAAAAATATTCTCCAATGAAGAAAAAAGACGCGCCAGCTAATCCGATAACAAAACTCAGAACTGAAATCTGGTTTGGCGTAATTCCTGTCTTTAGTAATAACTTGGAGATTCTCAGCGATATTGGTCTGTTGAGTATCTTTGATACTGGTCCATCTGTATCTTTTTTTAGTTTGTTGCATATGAGAAGTTCAGCATTTTTTCTATCGGTTTTATCGTCAATGTCAATCCAGAAATTATCTTCAAGCAGCGTGTATCTCATCTTGTGTCGTTGCGCTAGAATTTTTATTCCGCCAGAAAGACCCTCATCTCCTTTGGAGATGCTTTGCTCTAATGCATCAAAAATTACAGGATTACATATGAATATACCAGTGTCTATACAGTTGTAATCAGTCAGATCCTTCCCAATTGTTTCGATTCTATGATCTACAGTCTGAACCTTTGTAGCATCATCTATGTTTAGATGATCTTTTGGATTTTTATCAACACAAAGGATGCATTCATCTTTTCCAATCTTTGTCTTTAATAGTCGGTCAAGTATTCTACAGTCGTAGTTGTGATCAGTCATCAAAAGTACAAATGATTCTTTAAAATGATCTCTAGCTTTTAGGACTGAAATAGCATTGCCTCGAGTCCATTCGTCATTTTGAACGTACTGTATCTTTACACCATATTTTTTTCCATCTGAGAGATGCTCTCTGATGTTTTCACCATGATATCCTACTACAATACAGAATTCTTTAATTCCTGACTTTTTTGCAGTAAGGATCACTCGTTCTATAAGACCCAGACCAAGAAGTTGTACTAGTGGTTTAGTATCTCCAACAGGTCTTAGTCTTGTTCCCTGACCTGCAGCAATAATTAACGCTTTCAACCATCACACCTCACAAAAAAGTTAAAACAACAAAAATTCATCCATACTAAATTAACTTTAATCCGATTATAAGTGTACTAATTTACCAAACAGATTGTGAGATAAACCAGTCACATAAAACGTTCTTGGCTTATTAAGGGGATGAATACTAAAACCAAATGATAATGCCTCTCACAAAACCAATAATTAGTATAGAAAATGTTGTTGCATCAGCTAGCATTGACCAAAAACTAGATCTCAAAGATATTACAAAGAAATTTCCCGATGTAGAATGGCATCCAGAACAGTTTCCAGGTGCTGTGTTTAGACTAAGAAGTCCAAAGACTGCTACATTACTTTTCAGTACGGGAAAGATGGTATGTACTGGTGCAAAATCAGAAGAGTTAGCAAAAAAAGCTGTCAAAACAGTTGTTCAGAAATTAAGACAAGGTGGAATCAAAATAAAAAAGGAAGCTACGGTGACAATTCAAAACATAGTTGCTTCAATTAATCTAGGTGGAAAAATTAGCTTAGAGCAAGCTGCTAGAACATTACCAAGAAGCATGTATGAACCTGAACAATTTCCAGGGGTAATTCATAGGATGGTTGATCCAAAAACTGTGATCTTGCTTTTTGCATCTGGCAAATTGGTGTGTACAGGTGGCAAAACTGCAAAGGATGTTTTTCGTGCTGTAAACAATCTTCATAGCATGCTAGAAGAAAAGAATCTTATGATATATGACTAGGGATTATTTAGAGTCACTTTTGACTAACCACTTTCTCTCTACACTTGTCACATTTTGTTAACTCTTCATTCAAGCTAATAAATAAATTGCCGCAAGAAGAACAATGACTCATTTTTCGTTTTGAGAAATAATTAGTTTTCATGATAAAATTTCCACCAAAATATACTATAACTGTTGTGAAAAATAAGACTTTTGTGTTTTTACAACATGTATTATGGCACTTTTCTCAAAGATGATAATTAACAATGGATTATATTGTACCAAAAGTTTAGAAAGCTTGTTGTCTGAGAATCAAGACCTAGAAATTGGTTGCATGTGTACAAAGTGTAACTGCAAGAGAGTCGTTCCACTCGTGGTTTCAATTTGTGACTATTGCCTCAAAGACAATCACTCACAAAATTGAATAAACCCATAGATATGAAAAGAATGCCAGCAATGAAAAACAGTGAAAAAATCTGGAAGTTAGAATATTGGATACCTGCAGCTCATCCCGAACCTGATGAACAAAATAAAGTAAAAGAACATAATGAAGTTCAGGACGAATCAACATAATTCTGTGGTGAATAGTTGTCTTCTGAAATTGTCAATACATTAGAAGGTTGTGTTAACAAGGTTATCATGATCAAACTACGAAACAATAGAACGATACGTGGAACTCTACAAACTTTTGATACACACATGAATCTAACTCTTAATAAAACTGAAGATATTACGGATGATAAGGTAGAGAACCTTGACAACATACTTTTACGGGGGGATAACATAATTGCAGTTTATCTTCCTGACAACTAAGTTCTAATGTAATTGTTAACCATTAGGACTAAACCATAATTAGTAATGTTAAAAAAAAGTTTAAACTCTTGTGATCTTTTTATGAAAAAATCGATAAATTGAAGGATTTATTGATTGATAAAAAGTGATAATACAAATTTTCATTCCTAAGATATAATAATAATCAAAAACTTTGGTTTTTTTATGCATACAATAAAAATTCCATCTGTGATCAATTTTGGAGAAAATGCTTTAGGAGAAACAGAATATCCTAAAAATGCACTAGTTGTTACAACTACTCCTCCAGAATTGTCTGGAAAATGGTTAGACAAGATGGGAATTCAGGATTACATGTTGTTTGACAAGGTTACTCCTGAACCTTCAATAGACGACGTTAATACAGTAATTTCACAATACAAAGAAAAAGATCCATCAGTTTTGATTGGACTTGGCGGAGGAAGTTCCATGGATGTTGTAAAATATGCTGCGCCAGAAATGGGAAAGAAGAAAATTTTAATTCCAACAACATTTGGTACTGGAGCTGAAATGACCACATACTGTGTTCTAAAATTTGAAGGAAAGAAAAAACTGCTACGTGAGGACAAATTCCTTGCAGATATGGCGGTAGTAGATTCCTATTTTTTGGATGGAACTCCAGAACACATTATAAAAAATTCTGTTTGTGATGCATGTGCACAAGCTACAGAAGGATATGATAGCAAACTAGGAAATGATCTTACTAGAACAATGTGCAAACAAGCGTTTGATATTCTTTATGATGCAATAATTAACGACAAACCAGAAAATTATCCATACGGCTCAATGTTATCTGGAATGGGTTTTGGAAACTGTTCAACAACATTAGGTCATGCACTTTCGTATGTATTTTCAAACGAAGGTGTGCCACATGGATACTCTCTTTCATCCTGTACTACTATTGCACACAAGTTCAACAAATCAATCTTCTACGAAAAATTCAAACAAGTTATTGAAAAATTAGGATTTGATAAACTTGAACTAAAAGCAGATGTTTCTGAAGCAGCTGACACTGTTATGACAGACAGAGGACACTTGGACCCAAATCCAATTCCTATTTCAAAAGAAGACGTCATGAAATGTCTGGAAGACATCAAAGTAGGGAATTTGTAAAAAAATTCTACCATTTTTTTATATTTTTTATATTTTTTAGAAATCAACGAATTTCGTACTAAACTTATTACGATGTAATTTCCCGTGTTAGACTTATTTACTCCAAAGATCTCGTATTGTTACTGGGGTAAAAGTTGGGAAAATTAAAGTTTGGAATTCAAAATGGTCTTAATGTAGCTCGTGCTGGTTATACTGAAGACCAAATTCTAACTGCATGTATGCTTGCTGACAAAACAGGATATGATTCTGTATTCTATATGGACCACACAAATGTTCCTCAATGGTCAAAAGCAATTGTACTTGACCCATGGGTTATGCTTTCAGCAATTGCAGCGGTTACACGTAATGTAGAGTTAGGAACTTGTGTAACTGATGCCATAAGACGACATCCATCAAATATTGCATTAGCGGTAATTACACTTGATAGAGTATCAAAAGGTAGAGCAATTTTAGGAATTGGAGCTGGTGAAGCACAGAATCTCAAAGAGTTTTGTATTCCTTTTGAAAAACCAGTTTCTAAATGGGAAGAGCAAATTCAAGTGATAAAAAAACTGTATGGTTCAAGTCCAGATCATACTGTAAACTTTGAAGGAAAATATTACAAGTTAGAGGGAGCTTGTCTACAAGCACCACCAATAAGAAAACCATATCCACCGATATACATGGCATCTGGTGGAACACGAACATTACAGTTAACAGGAAAATATGGAGAGGGTTGGCTCCCAATAGGATATACCCCCGAATTGTTTGAAGATCATGCAGCACAAATTAAAAAATCAATGGATGAAAATGGAAGAACTGAAGAAGAAAAAAATAATTTTCAATATGCTTTAGATATCGATGTATATTTTTCTGAAGATGCAGAAGCTTCTTGGGCTAAAATGAAAGAAGCAGTCAAAGTAAGTTTGTTCAAACCTGAAATATTGAGAGTTCACAATCTAAAAGAGATCGAAGGCTTTGATTTTAGAAAATACTTTACAGAGTATTCCATGTCAAACCAAAGTTGGATAGTTAAGATGCGTGAAGCTGCAACGAAGATTCCCGAACCAGTAGCACGTTCTTCAACTGCAGTTGGAACTCCAGAAGATATAATACCTATTTTTGAGAGATTTATCAAAGCAGGAGTTAATCATTTTGTTATAAGGTTCTGGGGAAAGAATTACTTTGGAAGCATAGACAAGTTTGCAAGCGATGTTATGCCTTATTTGAGAGAAAAGGCTGAAGGAAGTAAAACCTTTTTCTCAGGACTGTAAAAAAATTAAAAAATATTCAGTTTACTTTTTGCTTTTTCCATTTCCATTATCATTTCCTTTTCCATTGTCGTTATTATCAGGGCTATCCAGCGCTTTTTCATTGGCGTTACTTTGGCCACTATCATTAGCATTTCCCTGTGAATTTTCTAGTTCTGGCTCTGGTTCAGGCTCTGATTGAGGAGCAATCAGTTTTTTTCCTTCTTCTTGAGAATCAAGTCTTTGTGCTTCTAGATAAGATTCAATCCTTGTGTTTTCATCCTCTACTATTTTTTGTGAATCAGCGATGATAGATTGGATTTCGTCTTTTAATTGTGCTGAAATTATACTTGGAGTTAAAATTTCGTTATCGTTATTAAAAATAACATCTAAGATAGTTGCTTGAACGCCAGCATCATTTGTGAGTGTTAGAATTTCTGGTTGTTTTTGTTGTAATTTCTCAAGATTTTCAATAGAATAAAGTACTTTTTCTTTATACATCTCTAAATGTTGCTTAATTTCTGGGTTAGAAAATTGAGTAATAATTCTATCCATTGCAGGAGCTACTAGCATCCAATTTTCTTCTTCAGCAATTTTTTGAAGGGCTACTTCATGATATATTTTTTGAACTTTGTTACCATTGTGTGCATCTACTATTTTTATTGCAATTTTGTTAATGTATGCTTGAAATTTTGCTTCGTTTTCTACTCGTTTAATTTCAGACTTAATTAATTCGTTATTACTTACAAGTTTGTTGTAATCTTCATCAGCATTTTTAAAGTCTATAAAATTTTGAATCATTCTGTTCATGATTAGTTTTTGCTTCATACCAACAGAATTGTCTCCACCATATTCTTCTACTTGGATTTTGTATTCATTAAATACTACTTCATATTCAGATATCAAGTAGTCTAAAACTGTTGAAATTATTTCTTTATCTTCATCAATACTTTGTGTGTTTTGAATTTCTAAAAGACTCTCACCTACAGTACGAAAATTAAATGTCTGACTTCCTATCTTGGTCGCATCGAAGTTTTGTGAGTTTTCCTTTAATGATTCAATATCGTTTTGAATGCTTTGTAGTTTATACAACACAGTTGAATCTAGTGCTTCAGCATTTTGGATTGGCATGCCTACTAAGGCTAGTACCAAAATGGCACCAATTCCTACCAATGCTGTATTCCAACTTGTGGGGTTCATCTCTGAGTATATTATGGGCAAAAATGCCTATACGCAGGACGGAATTTTACGAATGAATCTAGTACCGTTTAGGATCATTTTTCTAAAAATTTGGGTAAAATTGGAACCAAAAATAGCCAAAAATTTTGTCCAGCGTGGAAGCAGAAATTATATCAAAATACCAGGCTGGCAGGCAGGAAATCCTTGGATTTTAGATTTATAATTCTCAGAAAAAAATTATTTTCGTGCAACTGTTAGGAAGACTTGAGATAAAATCTAAGAAAAAAATTCAAGAATTTTTAGATTCTGAGCATGTGGGCAGAATTGCCTCAATTGATGAAAAAGGATTTCCACAAATTATTCCAATGAATTTTGTATTCCTTAATGATATAATTTACATGCATTCTCACACAAGAGGTGAAAAGTTGGAGAATCTAAGACGAAATCAAAAGGTTGGTTTTGAAGTAGATAGAGAATTAGAATTTTTGCCATCATATTTTGAGGATCCTAATGATGCATC